>JAIZVZ010000011.1 GCA_021768485.1 Oxalobacteraceae bacterium
CTGCGCAGTTGCGCCAGGTCGGCTTCGGCATAGGGCCGGGCGCGGCGCGCCAGGTCTTCGAGAAAATCGACCACTTGCGCCGGGCTGCTGGCCATCTTGGCCACCAGCGAGACTTCGGCGTAATTGCGGTAACCGAGCATCTTGGCCTCTTCGTCGCGCAGGCGCAGCAATTCGACGATGTTGGCGCTATTGTCCCATTTGGCTTTTTCGCTGAAGTCGTCGCCGAGCTCGGAGGCGCGGGTGGCATTGGCGCGATAAATGGTCTGGCGCAGGCTGCGCTTGTCGGCGAACTGCAGCAGCGGAAAATACGAGGGAAAGTGCAGCGTGAACTGGTAGCCGCTCTTGCCGTCCTTGTCGGCGGCGGCCCTGGCCGCCTGCACCACATCGTCGGGCAGGCCGGCCAGATCGGCGACGTCGGTCACCAGCAGCTTGTAGTCGTTGGTGGCGTCGAGCAGATTTTCGGAAAAACGCGTCGAGACCCTGGCATGCTGCTCCTGGATTTGCGCAAAGCGCGGCTTTTGTTCGTCGGGCAGTTCGGCGCCGCCCATGCGAAAACCGCGCAGCGCGTTTTCGATCACTTTCTTGCGCGCCGCCGACAGCGCGGCATAGCCTTCGCTGGCGTGCAGCGCCTGGTAACGCTTGAACAGCGCCAGGTTTTGCGACAGCTCGGTCCAGAATTCGGTGACCTTGGGCTCGTTTTCATTGTAGGCCGCGCGCAGCTCGGGCGTGTCGGCGACATTGTTCAAATGGCTGACGATGCCCCAGGCGCGGCCCAGCAATTCGGTCGCGTCTTCGAGCGGCAGCACGAAATTATCCCAGCTGACGGCGCCGCTCTGGGTTTGCAGCTGGGCCACGACGGCGCGGTTTTGCGCCAGCAGGCTATCGATGGCCGGCGCGACATGTTCGGGCCGAATCGCGTCAAAGCGCGGTAAATCCGAAAAATCGAGTAGCGGGTTCATGGCAATATTCCTTTAAGGGTGAAGGCGCTCGGCGGCCTCCAGTGTATTCATCAGCAGCATCGTGATCGTCATCGGTCCGACGCCGCCCGGTACCGGCGTGATATGCGAGGCGACCTCGCGCACGCCGGCGAAATCGACATCGCCGCACAGCTTGCCGGCGTCGTCGCGATTCATGCCGACGTCGATCACGATCGCGCCCGGCTTGACCATGTCGGCGGTCAGCATATTGCGACGGCCGACGGCCGCCACCACGACGTCGGCCTGGCGCGTGTGCCAGGCCAGATCCGCGGTCGCACTATGGCATATGGTCACGGTTGCGTTCGCTTGCAAGAGCATCAATGCCATCGGTTTGCCGACGGTATTGCTGCGGCCGATGACGACCGCGTGCTTGCCGCGCAAATCGATGCCGGTCGAGGCGATCATTTTCATGCAGCCGTAGGGCGTGCAAGGCTGGAAACCGGGCAGGCCGCTGGCCAGCTCGCCGGCCGACAGGACCGAAAAGCCGTCGACATCCTTGCGCGTGGAGATCGCTTCGATCACGCGCGTGCTGTCGATGTGTTTGGGCAAGGGCATTTGCACCAGGATGCCGTGGATGGCGGGATCGGCATTGAGGCTGGCGATGCGCTCGAGCAAAGCCTGTTCCGACAGCTGGGCATCGTATTTTTCGAGTATCGAATGAAAGCCGACGTCGGCGCAGGCCTTGACCTTGTTGCGCACATAGACCTGGCTGGCAGGATCGTCGCCGACCAGGATCACGGCCAGGCCCGGCTGTTTGCCGGCTGCGCTCAGGACGGCCGTGCGTTGTGCGATTTCGGCTCGCAATTGTTCGGAAAGGGCTACGCCGCTGATTAATTGTGCTGACATCGTCTGTGGTCCAACATGCAAAGAGTGGAAGAAAGTGGGGCGCTGGCGCCGTTGCGCCATTTTGCGGACCCAGGCCGTGATTATAAGGCGCGCCACCGCGTATCGGGCGCAGTGCGGCCTGCTTGCGGGTCGAAATGGATGCACAAAGCCTTATTTTTTAATCAAAAACGCAAAATATCGCGTTTTTCTCAGCTGGCAGGGCACTGGCGTGACTATTGGTGAACGGCAATAAAGTGGCTTTAAATCTCATAATATGAAATTCAGTTCCGCAATTTGGTAAATTATCAAACTCTGTTAGAATTCCCACACGTATTAATAATTCCATCTTATATTGCAACTTAGTTCTCAACTTGCTTTCCCAGTTGTCTCCTAAATGGTTTGCAATTTTTCCGTCGCTTTCCATCGTGACGAGAAACGGAGCGGAATGTCTGTCGCTTTGCTAAGCGAGCAATACGTAAAACACCTCTAATAAAAATAATCCACACGTAGCAATCACAGAGACTGCCGGAGCAGTGCGACTCGGTTCCGGCAAATATAATTAAGGAGATGTGCAATGTCAGCTCAACCAGACCAAATCATGGTCCCGGCCAGCAACGATCCCGATGCCGTGGAAACCCAGGAATGGCTCGATGCCCTCGATGCCGTGATTGCAGCCGAAGGGCCGGCCCGCGCCCACTATCTGATGGAGCGCATGGTCGACCTGGCCCGTCAGCGCGGCGCCCAGATTCCGTTTTCCAGCAATACCGCCTACGTCAACACGATTCCCACCGACCTCGAGCAGCATTGCCCCGGCAACCTCGAGTATGAAGAAAAGCTGCGCTCGTGGATGCGCTGGAACGCCATGGCCATGGTGGTCAAGACCAATCGCGAAGACGGCGACCTCGGCGGCCATATTTCGAGCTTTGCCTCGCTGGCCAATATGCTGGGCATCGGCTTCAATCATTTCTGGCATGCGCCGACCGCCGATCACGGCGGCGACCTGATCTATATCCAGGGCCATTCCTCGCCCGGCATTTATGCCCGCGCGTTTTTGGAAGGCCGCTTGTCGGAAGAGCAGTTGCATCACTTCCGGCGCGAGGTCGACGGCAAGGGCCTGTCTTCCTACCCGCATCCGAAACTGATGCCCGAATTCTGGCAGTTCCCGACCGTCTCGATGGGCCTTGGGCCGTTGATGGCGATTTACCAGGCGCGCTTTTTGAAGTATCTGCATGCGCGCTCGATTGCCGACACGGCCAACCGCAAGGTCTGGGTCTTTTGCGGCGACGGCGAAATGGACGAGCCGGAATCGATGGGCGCGATCGGCATGGCCGCCCGCGAGCGGCTCGACAACCTGGTCATGGTGGTCAACTGCAATCTGCAGCGCCTCGACGGTCCGGTGCGCGGCAATGGCAAGATCATCCAGGAACTCGAAGCCGATTTCCGCGGCGCCGGCTGGAATGTCATCAAGGTCATCTGGGGTCCGGGCTGGGATGCTCTGCTGGCAAAGGACAAGGACGGCATTCTGCAGCGCGTGATGATGGAAACCGTCGACGGCGAATACCAGAATTACAAGGCCAAGGATGGCGCTTACGTGCGTCAGCATTTCTTCGGCAAGCACCCGAAATTGCTGGAAATGGTGGCCAACATGACCGACGACGACCTCTGGCGCCTGACGCGCGGCGGTCACGACCCGCACAAAAATTATGCCGCTTTCAAGCTGGCCCAGGAACACAAGGACCAGCCGACCGTCCTGCTGATCAAGACCGTCAAGGGTTTCGGCATGGGCAAGTCGGGCGAAGGCCGCAATACCGCGCACCAGACCAAAAAGCTCGACGACGATGCCGTGCGCGAAATGCGCGACCGTTTCAGCATTCCGATCCCGGACGACAAGCTGCACGAAATCCCGTTCTACAAGCCGGCCGACGATGCTCCGGAAATGATTTATCTGCACGAACGGCGCAAGGCGCTTGGCGGCTATCTGCCGCAGCGCCGCATGCAAGCCGATGAAAAACTGCCGGTGCCGGCGCTGTCGGCCTTCCACAACGTGCTCGAGCCGACCGCCAACGGGCGCGAAATTTCGACCACCCAGGCTTATGTGCGCATCATCTCGACCTTGCTGCGCGATCCGGCGCTGGGCCAGCGCATCGTGCCGATCCTGGTCGACGAATCGCGCACCTTCGGCATGGAAGGCCTGTTCCGCCAGATCGGCATCTTCAATCAGCAGGGCCAGTTGTACGAGCCGGTCGACAAGGACCAGGTCATGTATTACCGCGAAGACAAGGCCGGCCAGATTTTGCAGGAAGGGATTAACGAAGCCGGCGGCATGAGTTCCTGGATTGCGGCGGCCACCTCGTATTCGAGCAATAACCGCATCATGATTCCGTTCTTCACCTTCTATTCGATGTTCGGCATGCAGCGCGTCGGCGATCTCGTGTGGGCGGCCGGCGACATGCGCGCGCGCGGCTTCCTGATGGGCGGCACGGCAGGGCGCACCACGCTCAATGGCGAAGGCCTGCAGCACGAAGACGGCCACAGCCACATCCTGGCGGCGACGGTGCCGAACTGCCTGCCTTACGATCCGAGCTTTTCGCATGAGGTGGCGGTCGTCATCCAGGATGGCTTGCGGCGCATGATAGAAAACCAGGAAGACGTGTTTTACTACATCACCCTGATGAATGAAAATTATCCGCATCCGGGCCTGAAGGCCGGCGACGAGGAAAACATCATCAAGGGCATGTATCTGCTGTCCAAGAGCGTGTTCGAAGCCAAGCACCGCGTGCAGCTGATCGGTTGCGGCACGATCTTGCGCGAATCGATCGAAGCGGCGCAATTGCTGCAGGACGACTGGGGCATCGCCGCCGACGTCTGGTCGGCGCCGTCGTTGACGCTGGTGGCGCGCGACGGTCAGGATTGCGAGCGCTGGAACATGATGCATCCGACCGAAACGCCGCGCGTGCCGCATGTGGCCCAGTGCCTGGGCGCCACCAGCGGCCCGATCGTCGCCACCACCGACTATATGCGCGCCTTCGCCGAACAGGTGCGTGCTTTCGTGCCGAAGGGCCGCAGCTATAAAGTGCTCGGCACCGACGGCTTCGGCCGCTCCGACAGCCGTGTCAAGCTGCGCGAGTTCTTCGAAGTGAACCGTTATTACGTGGTCGTGGCGGCGTTGAAGGAGTTGGCCGATGAAGGCGCGATTTCGGCCTCGGTGGTCGCCCAGGCGATCGCCAAGTATGGCCTCAATCCGGACAAGCCGAATCCGGTCACGCAGTAAGCTTATAACGCTGTAATTTTTAAAAGCAGCAATCTTAAAGTTGCAATACGTCGGCCGCACCGGCATCCTGTCGGTGCGGCCCCGGCATCGAGGGCGCTGCCTTAGCCCGAATAATAAATCCTGCCCGGCCAGTCATGGACGGGAACGGGAACACATGGAGCGAACGCTATGAGCATTGTGGAAGTCAAAGTTCCGGATATCGGCGATTTCAAGGATGTCGAAGTCATCGAATTGATGGTCAAGGTCGGCGACACGGTCAAGCTCGACCAGTCGCTGGTGACGGTCGAGTCGGACAAGGCCAGCATGGAAATCCCGTCCAGCCATGCCGGCGTGATCAAGGAATTGAAGGTCAAGATCGGCGACAAGATTAACGAAGGCATGCTGCTGTTGTTGCTCGATAGCGCAGATGTGGCTGCATCGGCGAGTGCGGCGGCAGCTCCGGCCGCCGCCGCCGTCGTTCCGGCACCGGCACCAGCAGTCGCACCGGTACCCGCAGCCGCACCGGCACCCGCAGTCGCACCGGCAGCGGCACCGGCACCGGCACCCGCAGTCGCACCGGCAGCGGCAGCGGCACCGGCACCGGCACCGGCGGCGGGCGCCGTCCATGGCCTGCCGGCGCATGCCTCGCCATCGATTCGCAAATATGCGCGCGAACTTGGCGTTGATCTGGCGCTGGTGGCCGGCACCGGTCCGAAAAACCGCATCACCCAGCAAGATGTGCAAGCCTTCGTCAAAGGCGTCATTGCCGGTTCCGTGCCGGGCGTCGGCGCTGTCGCGCCGTCTTCCAGGGGCGGCGCCGCGCTCGACCTGCTGCCGTGGCCATCGCTTGATTTTTCAAAATTCGGGCCTACCGAATTGTCGCCGCTGTCGCGTATCAAGAAGATCAGCGGACCCAATCTGCATCGCAACTGGGTCATGATTCCGCATGTGACGCAATACGACGAAGCCGACGTCACCGATCTGGAGAGCTTCCGGGCCGAGGCCAATGCCGCTTACGCCAAGGCCAAGGATCCGACCAAGCTGACCATGCTCGCATTCGTGATCAAGGCATGCGTCGCGGCCCTGAAGAAATATCCGCCATTTAATTCCTCGCTCGACGCCAGCGGCGAAAATCTGATTCTCAAGAAGTATTACCATATCGGCTTTGCGGCCGATACGCCGAACGGCCTGGTAGTGCCGGTTTTGCGCGACGCCGACAAAAAAGGCCTGGCGCAGATCGCGCAAGAGATGGGCGAGCTGTCGGCCCAGGCGCGCGAAGGCAAGCTGAAACCGGGCGACATGCAGGGGGCGACGTTTTCGATCTCCTCGCTCGGCGGTATCGGCGGCACCATGTTCACGCCGCTGATCAATGCGCCCGAAGTGGCAATCCTCGGCTTGTCCAAGGTCGTCACCAAGCCGGTCTGGGACGGCAAGCAGTTCGTGCCGCGCCAGATCATGCCGTTGTCGCTGTCCTACGATCACCGCGTGATCGACGGCGCCGGCGGCGTGCGCTTTACGGTGTACCTGGCCTCGGTGCTGGCCGATTTGCGCAAGACGATGCTTTAAATTCGAGCTGTAAATTCGTGTTGCAAATTCGCGCTGTAAATGCGTGCTGCAAGCCCGTGCTGCAGGGGCCAGGCCGGTTTGCCGGCAGTATTGAAGGGAGAAGCGCATGACCACTTGCGTCGTCGTCAGAAAAAATGGGGAAGTGGCGATCGCCTCGGATTCGCTGGTCACCTTCGGCGATACGCGGCTGCCGAACGCCTATGAAGCCAGCGACAAGATTTTCCAGGTCGGCCAGTCGTATATCGCGCTGGCCGGCAGCGCCGCCCACTTTCCGGTGATGCGCAAACTGCTGGCCAGCATGGGTGACGAATGCAAGCTCGACAGCCGCGATGAGGTGTTCGAAACCTTTTCGAAGGCGCATGAGATTTTGAAAGAGAAGTATTTTCTCAACACCAAGGAAGACGAGGACGACCCTTACGAATCGTCGCAGCTGACCACGCTGATCGCCAATCCCTACGGCATTTACGGCGTCTATTCGTACCGGGAAGTGTTTTCCTTCGAGCGTTTCTGGAGTATCGGCAGCGGCCGCAGTTTCGCCCTCGGCGCCATGTATGCCGCGTACGACGGCCCGGCCAATGCCCATGAACTGGCTTTGATAGGAGTCGAGGCCGGTGCCGAATTCGACAAGAATACTTCGGCACCGTTTCGCGTGATTAGCCTTCCGATGAAATAAACCCGCGCCGCACGCCAGTCGTTGCGGGCATATGGAGAACAGACAGATGAGCATCGTAGAAGTGAAGGTTCCGGATATCGGCGATTTCAAGGACGTCGAGATAATCGAATTGCTGGTCAAGCCTGGCGACACCGTCAGGGTCGATCAATCGCTGCTGACGGTCGAGTCGGACAAGGCCAGCATGGAAATTCCGTGCAGCCACGCCGGCGTGGTCAGGGAATTGAAAGTCAAGATCGGCGACAAGGTCAGCGAAGGATCATTGTTGCTGATGCTCGATACGCAGGCCGAGGCTGCGGCGCCGGCCGCTGCCACAGTCGCTGCCACCGCTGCCACACTCGCCGCAGCTGCAGCATCAGCAGCGCCAGCAGCACCAGCGCCGGCCGCTGCCGCCTATGCCGGCGCCAGCGACGTCGAATGCGACATGCTGGTGCTCGGCGCCGGCCCGGGCGGCTATTCGGCCGCATTCCGCGCTGCCGATCTCGGCATGTCGGTGGTGCTGGTCGAGCGCTACGATGTGCTTGGCGGCGTCTGCCTCAATGTCGGCTGTATCCCGTCCAAGGCCTTGCTGCATGTGGCGGCGGTGATCGACGAGAGCGCCGCCATGGCCGCGCATGGCGTCACTTTCGGCAAGCCGCAAGTCGATCTCGACCAATTGCGCGCCTACAAGGATAAAGTGGTCAAGACCATGACTACCGGCCTGGCCGGCATGGCCAGGTCGCGCAAGGTCAGCATCCTGACCGGCCTCGGCCAGTTCGTCGGCGCCAACCACCTGACGGTCAAGGCCGCCGACGGCAGCAGCAAGACGGTGCACTTCAAGCAGGCCATCATCGCCGCCGGTTCGTCGGTAGTCGATCTGCCTTTCGTGCCGAAAGATCCGCGCATCGTCGACTCGACCGGCGCGCTGCAATTGCGGTCCATCCCGAAACGCATGCTGGTCATCGGTGGCGGCATCATCGGCCTGGAAATGGCAACTGTCTATTCGACGCTCGGTGCGCGCATCGACGTCGTCGAAATGCTCGACGGCCTGATGCAGGGCGCCGACCGCGACATGGTCAAGGTCTGGCAGAAATTTAACGAAAAGCGCTTCGACAAGATCATGACCAAGACCCGCACGGTGGCGGTCGAGGCTTTGGCCGAGGGCATCAAGGTCACGTTCGAGAGCGTCGAGCCGGGCCTGGCTGCGCCCGAGCCGCAGCTCTACGATATGGTCTTGGTGGCGGTCGGCCGCAGTCCGAACGGCGCCAAGATCGGCGCGGCCCAGGCCGGGGTGGCCGTCAGCGAACGCGGTTTCATCGGCGTCGACGGCCAGATGCGCACCAATGTGCCGCATATCTTTGCCATCGGCGATGTCGTCGGTCAGCCGATGCTGGCCCACAAGGCCGTGCATGAAGCGCATGTGGCGGCCGAAGCGGCGTCGGGCCTGAAAGCCTTTTTCGATGCCAAGGTCATTCCTTCGGTGGCCTACACCGATCCCGAAGTGGCGTGGGCCGGCATCACCGAGGATGAAGCCAAGGCCAAGGGCATCAAGCTCGAGAAAGGGCACTTCCCGTGGGCTGCCAGCGGCCGCGCGGTGGCCAATGGCCGCGCCGAAGGCTTTACCAAACTGCTGTTCGACGCCGAGACCCATCGCATCGTCGGCGCCGGCATTGTCGGCACCCATGCCGGCGACATGATTGGCGAACTGGCGCTGGCCATCGAGATGGGCTGCGACGGCACCGATATCGGCAAGACCATCCATCCGCATCCGACGCTGGGCGAGTCGATCGGCATGGCGGCCGAAGTCTATGAAGGTGTCTGCACCGACTTGCCGCCGATGCGCAAGCGCTGAGCTGGCAACATCGCTCGGGAAATCAGCCTCGCCGCCGACCGCGGCGGGGCTTTTTTTTTATTGCGGCCAGGCTCTTGCTAGGCCGATTCCTGCAGGCATTTGTTTGTGCAATCCGTTTTTATCGACCAACTTTGTACGCCAGCACACAGACCGCCTGGCGCCTCTTGCGCACACTGGGCCTGTCTCTACTTTGCTGCGCGGGCTGTCATGGATGCCAAAATACATTTTCTGGTTGTAAACGACAGCGATGCGATGCGGCGCGTGATCGTCGCCTTGCTCAAGGAGATCGGCTACTTCAAGGTGTCGATTGCCGAAGATGGCGAGATGGCCTTGCGCGCCCTGAAAGCGGCCAAGGCCGTCGGTGCCGCCGTCGATTTCCTGATTACCGATTGCAGCATGCCCTTGATGAACGGCCTGGAGCTGGTGCGCAGCATCCGCGACGGCGGCGCTGCTTTGCCGATCCTGATGATGACCACGGTGGCCACCGAAGACAATCTGCGGGCCGCGCTCGAGGCCGGGGTCGACAGCTATTATGTGCAGCCGTTCAAGGCGCGCAGCTTCAGGAAGAAAGTCGAGACCCTGCTGGTCGAAAAAGGCTTGAAGCAGCGCGTGCTCGAGATGGGCGTGTTGTAGCCTGCTGTGTCGGCGCAGTCTGGGCGCCGCGCCCTCACCTTATTTTTTCATCTTGCGCATCACTTGCCGGTCAATGAAGTACATCATGCCGACCGTGACCAGCATGGCGCCGATGACGACATAACCAAGCACGTCGTAGCGTTGCAAGGCCCCGGCCTGGTTTTGCACCACAATCATGCCGGCGATGGCGGCGGCAATCCCGCCCGAGATCTGCTGGACCGAGGAATTGATGCCCATGAAGGCGCCGCGGTCTTGCGGATCGGGCACGGCCGACATCAGGGCCGAGGCCGAGATCATGCGCGACGAAATGCCGATGAACAGGACGACATTGACGCTGATGACAATCCACAGCGGCGTGATGCCGAAATGCGTATAGATGGCAACCATGAGCATGCTGAGCACGGAGCCGGCCACGAAGATCCGGTACTTGCCGACGGCATCGCTGGCGCGGCCGATCAGCGGTCCGAAGATAATCGAAAATACGCCGGTAATGCCATATAGCACAGGCAATTGCTCATTTGTCAGCCCCAGGTTGTTGATGCTGAAGGCACTGCCAAAAGGCATCAGCATGAAGCCGCCGGTGGCCAGCAAGGTCGTCGCCAAAAATCCTTGCAGATAGTCGGGCCGCGTAATCGTCTTGCTGAAATGCTGGAATGGATTGCGGTCCGATTTGAGCTTCAGGTGGGCGTCGACCGGCTTCATGTAGAGCGCGATGACGATATACACGATCACGCTGAAGCCGACGATCATCAGGAACGGCGAATGCCAGCCGAAGCGGTTGGCCAGCAGCAGGCCGACCGGCAGCCCCATGATCTGGCTGGCGGCAAAGGCGGTTTGCACAAAACCCATGACGCGGCCGCGCACTTCCATGCGGAACAGGTCGGTAATGATGGCAAAGGAAATCGAGGAAATGACGCCGCCGAAGATGCCGGTCACCACGCGCGCGATCAGCAGCGCATGATAATCGGGCGCCAGTCCGCACAGGACGGTGCCGGCCATGAAACCCGTATAAAAGAACAGCAGCAGTTTTTTGCGGTCGAATTTGTCGGCAAAGCCGGCCGCCAGCAAGCCCGAGGCGCCGGCGCTGAAGGCATAGGCCGATACCACCAGGCTGAATTGCGCGGTGCTGATGCCTAGCGTCGTGATCAGCATGGCGCCGAGCGGCGACAAGACCATGAAGTCGAGGACGATTGTAAATTGCAGGATCGCGAGAATGGCGACGATCAGGATTTCATAGCGGCTGAAGGTTTGACGAGGAGGTTGTGCCTGGGTCATATGAATGAAGGTGATATTTTAAGGGAATGCCGCCCCCCGCATCTGCAGTGAGGGCATGAGGGCCGCGCCTGCCGTCGCCGCGGTCGCTTGCCGATGCTAGGCCTGGAGCGCCTTGATGACCATGTCGAAGGCCGATTTCAGCTTGTCGTCGGTCAGGCGGAAGCGATTGCCCATGACCGTCACTTCCTGCAGGTGAAACTTGACCAGGGAGTGAAACGTGCCGTAGGCGATCGACCAGAATATTTCCGGCTCCATCGCTTTCATCTCGCCTTTTTCGATGGCATTGCATACGAAACGCTTCATGTTTTCCTTGAAGCCGGCGTGTTTGACCGCATCGTGGTTAATCAGCGGCGAGTGGCGGAATTGCTCGAAAAAGCTGAAGTGGACCGGATATTCGGTAATGAAATTCAAACGGTTTTTCCATTGCAGCCACAAGCCTTCCGCGAACGGCAGTTCGGGATCGAAACCGGCCAGCGCGACTTCGACAAAGGTTTGCTGTACATCGTTGTAGAGCTGATTGAGCAAATCTTCGCGATTTTTAAAATACAGATAAATTGTTGCTGGCGATACATTGGCGGCCTTCGCCAGCTTTTGCATGCTCAAACCGTCAAAGCCTTGTTTGACGATCATTTCCATCGTCATCTGGCGAATCGCCTGTATTTTGTTGTCGTCTTTTACTCGCATAATGAATGTATTATAAATGAACATTCATTCATTAGGGGGATTTTTTACACCGCGGATGGCGGGCCGGCGCCGGCCCGCAGGAAAAGTGGCGCCAGCCGGCAATTATGCCGGCGGCAACAGGTCTTTCGCCGAGGTGAAGGCATCGGCAAAGAATTCGTCGGCCGGCAAGCCGCAGCGGGCCACAAATTCCGTTTTGGCCGCCTCGACCATGGGCGGTGCGCCGCAGGCGTAGACCTGATAATTGTGCATGTCGGGCAAGTCGCTCATGGCGGCGCGGTGCACCAGGCCGCTGCGTCCCGACCAGCCGTCTTCGGCCAGCGCATCCGAGACCACCGGCACATAGCGAAATTGCGGATGCGCGCGCGCCGTCTGTTCGCACCAGTCCAGCATGTACAGGTCTGGCGGCCGCCGGCCGCCCCAATACAGAACCATGGGCCGCTGCGATTGGCCGTGCAGCGCATGCTCGACGATGGCCTTGAGCGGGGCGAAGCCGGTGCCGGAGGCGAGCAGCAGCATCGGTTTGTCGCTGTCTTCGCGCATGAAAAATGTTCCCTGCGGACCTTCGATGCGCACGATGTCGCGTGCCTTGAGCGTGCCGAATACCTGGTCGGTAAACAAGCCGCCGGGCAGGTGGCGGATGTGCAGCGTCAGCGGCGCGTCGATATGCGGCGCATTGGCCAGGCTATAGCTGCGGCGCTGGCCGTCCTTGAGAATGAATTCGATATACTGGCCGGCGCGGTAGGCCAGTTTTTCATTGGCCGGCAGCTGCAGCGTCATGGCGATGACGTCGGGCGCCAGGTGCTCGAGCGCGATCACGCGCGCCGGCATTTTCTTGACGGGGAAATCGGTGGCGCCGGCCACTTCGCGCGCTTCGATCGTGATGTCGCTGCGCGGCTGGGCGCAGCAAAACAGCGACAGGCCCTGGGCTTCTTCGGCCGCGCTCAGGGCGCGTTGCTGGTGGCCGCGATGGACCACGCTGCCGCCCAGCAGCTTGCCCTTGCACGATCCGCACGCGCCGTTCTTGCAGCCGTACGGCAGGCCGATACCGGCGCGCAGCGCTGCTTCCAGCACGGTTTCATCATCGTCGCAGGGAAATTGGCGACCGCTTGGTTCGACAGTAACTTGGAAAGTCATTGGATGATCAGAAAAAAGTGGGGGGACGATGCCTGAAGTGTAGCACCGAAATTGTGCCGGCAGCGCCGCTGAAGGACGCGGCGGCGGCCGCCCGTGCGCATCTCCACGGGCGGCCTGCCGGCGTGGAGCCGGCCCCGCCGCCGCCTTTGCCATTGCGGCAACGGCGGCCCCCGGGCCGGCCGCCAGTGCCCGATCAGAAACTGGTCGAGAGACCGACGTACAGGGTGCGGCGCTGGCCGTATTGCGGGGCGCCGACGCCGACCCCGCTGCCGTCGCGCAGCAGATAGCTCCTGTCGAAGGCATTGATCAGCGCCAGGCGGCCTTCCAGATTGCCGGCTGCGCTGGCTTTCCAGTTATGCGTCAGACCGAGGTTGAGCGTGGTGTAAGACGGCAGCGATGCCGAGTTCGGGGTGCCGCCGTCCGGCGTCATGCGCAGTCCGCTGCCATACAGTACGTCGGCATTGACTTGCGTTTCGCCGAAATGGTAGTGGGCGCCGCCCGACACTGTATAGGTCTGGTTGTGGTCCAGATAAATATAGTGGCTGGCGATATAGGCCAGCTCATCCGGCGAGAACAGCGCCTGACCCGACACGATATTTTGCGCCATCGCCTTTTGCGTGGTCAGATTCAGGTAAGTGCCCCAGTTTTTTTCGCTGTACACGGCCGACAGCTCGAGCCCCTTGGCATAGCCTTTTTCATAGTTGAACGGAGACAGGATCAGGGCCTGGCCGAACTGGCCTTCGTCGAGCACATTGCGAATCTTCTTGTAGTAGGCATCGGCCGTCACGGTCAGTTTGTCGTTGACCTGGTGGCTCAGGCCGACATCGAAATAATGGGTGCGCTCGGCGCGCACATTGTCGGACGTCGTCACCTGCGCCGCATTGGTGGTGCCGGCGTATTTGACGATGCTCGACTGCGCCGCCAGTTCTTGCGGCGGCGGCGTGAAGTAGCGCGAATAGCCGGCATGCAGCGCGGTCGCCTTGCTCCATTGATAAGCCAGATTCAGGCGCGGGCTCCACTGGTCTTCCGTGGTAAAGGCCGAGACTTTGTCGTAGCGCACGCCATAATTCAGCGTCAAGGGCTCCGAGATATGCCATTCGTCCTGCAGGTACAGGCTGTACAGATTGCCGGTCTTGCTCGAATTGTCGACGATATAGGTCGGATCGCTGCTGGCCTGGCTGCCGTCGGCATTGGCGGCGAATACGCCAACCGTATTGTTGCTGTGCGTGACCTGGCGCGTATAGGCCAGGCCGCTGCGCAGCGTATGGCTGGCGTTGAGCTTGTCGCTGAAATCGAATTGCAGACCGCTGGCCGAATTCGAGCGCAGCGTATCGGAGGCCACGCCGTTGTAGACCAGGTCGCCGAGGGCGTCTGGCGTGTAGTGCAGTTCGGAATACTGGTGGAAGGCCGACACTTGATAGCTGAGGCCGCCGCCCAGGCTTTTTTGCAGCGAGGCCACCACGAAGCGGTTCGTTTCGCGCTGCTGCTCGTTGAGGTTGGACGAGGCGATGCTGCTGGCGCCGGTGCTGGCATCGCTGACGCCGGTCAGCGAATAGGCCGGCGTCTGGCCCGGATTGTTCGGGATTTCAAAACGTCCCTGGTAGGTGCCGAACATCAGGCCCAGCCGCGTATCGTCGTCGAGATAATACGACAGGTTGGCGAATGACTTGCTCTGGCGCGTGCGGTCGTGGATGGCATTGAGTTGCGGCTGCGGATTTTCGATGCCGAGCTTGTTGGTCAGATAGCTGCCCGAGATATAGTAATTGAACGCGCCCTGGCTGCCGAAGAACTCGGCGCTCGGCTCGACATAGCCGCGGCTGCCCATCAGTACGCCGATGCGCCCGCCCGGCTTGGCGCCTTCCTTGGTCTGGATATCGACGATGCCGGCGGTGCGCAGGCCGAACTGGGCCGGCAGGGCGCCGGTCATGAAATCGATCTGGTCGACCATGCGCGTGTCGATCGACTGCCCGAAGCCGCTAATGCTCTCCGGCAGCTGGACGCCGTTGATCCTGTACTGGACATTGCCGTGGTCGTCGCGCACATGCAGCGCGCCGGAAGCCTTGGAATCCTGGGCCACGCCCGGCAGATGCTGCAAGACTTCGTTGAACGGCGTATCGGCGCCCTGGCCCAGCGATTCGATCATGTGCTTGTCGATCGAATAGACCGTGGTGCCGATTTTCGGCGACAGTTCGATGCGCTCATTTTTCAGGTGGGCGGCCGTCACTTCGACCGCTTGCAAGGGCGCGCTGGCAGCCTTGTCGATACTGGCCTGAGGTGGTTCGGCGCTGTCGGCCGTGGCGAGCGGATCGGCGCTGGCCGAGCCGGCGACAAACAGGCCGGCCAGAATCAGGGGGAGAGGGCGTAATTTAAATAGAGTTGCGTGCATGGTAGACCTTGTAAATTGCTGACAGAGGCCGTCGTCGGCCTTTGCCTGGGAATAGGGGAATGACTGCTTCCAGTTGCTGCGCTGCCGCCTGCGACGGGACGGGCGGCCCGCAGCTTGGCGGCAGCAGGCGCGGCGCCGCAAAATGGCGGCGATATGCCGGCGCCGCGCTGGCGACATAGGGCAGCAAGACCCACAGCGGCACCGGCGCCGCCTGTTTTGCGCTGCCGCTCAGGCCGTCGGCCAGCACGCCGCACACCAGGCAGTGGTGGCTTTCCACGCTGCTGTCGTGATGGTGGCTGGCGGCCAGCGTGGTCAACAGCACCAGCGCCAGCGCCAAGGTACATGCCAGCCGTAGCGGCCAGCGCCGGCGCCGGACATCGACAGCGGCGCCGACTCCGGCCGCGCGGCGCAAGATGGTCAAAAAATGATCGGACATATCTGAATGTCAAAAAAATGATCGGCAACGGTCGGCTCGGCTTGCTGCGCGATAGTCGCGCCGGGCACCCGAAATACAGGCGGCAATGCAAGGAGAGCGATCGAGCGTGCCGCCCGGGCCAGCGGCGACGCCGGCGCGGACGGGAAATAGCGGTCAGCCGACGCTGCCGGCTGCGCCGCTACGGTGTCAGAACGGGGATGCGGCGGCGGGCGGCGCCTGCGCGTGCGGGATCAGATAGCTGCGGCGTGTCAGGTATTCATGCGGGACAAAGGCCGGCAGCGGGTAGCTGGTCAGGGCCAGCACCGGCACCAGGGCCGGTGTTACCGGCGGCAGGGAAGACGGTACGTGATGGGCGAAAAAACAGCTGCTGCAGCCGGCATCGCTCTCGGCATAGGCATGGTTGTGGCGTTCGCTGCTGATTAACTGCAGCGCCAGCAACAGCAAGGCGAGTCCCATCAGCAGGCGCAGCAAAGGCTTCCTGTGGTTTTTCGACGCGTTGAAGTACTGGAAAAGCTGCATGGCGTATGCGAAGCCGATCAATCTGTTAATCTTGTTATTGCGTTGTTATTACTGGCTTATTTGTTTGCTTATGTGTTTGCCTGTTGCCTGCCTGTTGCATCGGCGTTAAGCAATCGTTCCCGGTTTGCATCCCGGCCATGCATTCTAGGAGAGTTCCGGCCGAGCGTAAAGCGTTGCCTATATTTTAATCCAAATTTTAATCCAAAAACGGCGGGGGCGAAGTCCCGCAATTATGTTAATGACAAAACCATTCCATCGTCCGCGCCTGTTGATTGTCGGTTGCGGCAATGTCGGCATGCGCCTGTTGCCGCTATTGCGCTCGCGCTTTCGCATTTTTGCCCTGAGCCGCGATCGCGGGCAGACGGCGGCGCTGCGTGCCGCCGGGGCGGTCGCGGTGGCCGGCGATCTCGATTGTCCCGAAACCCTGCATCGCTGCCGGGCGCTGGCACCGTATGTGGTCCATCTGGCGCCGCCGCAGGCCGAGGGCGAACATGATAGTCGCACGCGCCACCTGACGGCCGTCTTGCCGGCGCGCGCCACGCTGGTGTATGTGAGCACCAGCGGTGTGTACGGCGACTGCCAGGGCCAGACGATCGACGAGACGCGCACGCCGCAGCCGCACAATCGGCGCGCCGTGCGCCGGCTCGACGCCGAACAGGTCTTGCGGGGCTGGGCGCAGCGCTCGCACAGCCGGCTGGCGATTTTGCGCGTGCCCGGCATTTACGCTCCGGATCGCCTGCCGCTCGAGCGCCTGCGCCGCGGCACGCCGGCGCTGGCGGCGGCCGACGATGTCCATACCAACCATATTCATGCCGACGATCTGGCGCGGGCGATTGCGCAGGCACTGTTTCAGGCGCTTCCTCAGCGTATCTATCATGTCAGCGACGACAGCGACTTGAAGATGGGCGACTATTTCGACCAGGTCGCCGACGCCTGTGGTCTGCCGCGGCCGCCGCGCCTGCCGAGAGCCCAATTGCAAGGCCTGGTGTCGCCGATGCTGTGGTCTTTCATGTCGGAATCACGGCGGCTGTGCAATCTCCGGATGAAACGCGAGCTGGGCCTGCGCCTGCGTTATCCGCAGGTCGCCGACGCCTTGCTGGCCGCGCCGGTCCGGCTTGCGGTAGACTGAGCGCTTTGCCTTGCGAGAACCCCATGACCTACGAAGAATACCTGGATGAAGTCACCACGCTAATTGTCGAAAAATACAATTTTTCCGATGCCGCCGCGATCAAGCTGGTGATGAAAGCACAGGCCGCCGATTTTTTTACCTTGCATGATGAGCAAGCGGCAATGCGCACCGAAGCGCGTGCTCATCAGGACGCCAAGACCCTGTTTGAAAAGAGCAAGTCCAGCAAGCCGCGCCCGTAAGGCGGCGGCGCCCGTGGCGCCACGGTGCAAACATGCCGCCCCCTGCCGCGGGCTGGCGCGGCCTGTTTTCGGCCCCGTGTCCGCTTCCGTATTTCTTTTCGCTTACACAACTTTCCGCCGTTTTTTCCCCTTTACTTGTTTTTGTTAATCTTTCTAGCGCGCATAAATTGACAATGCGCAATAAGTAAGAGCTGTCCTACGTGCATTGTTGTTGCTGTACGAAACATGGAACGCCCGCCAGCCGGGCCACCCCTATTTTCTTCTCGGCACGGCACATGACATGGCGATGAAAGTCAACCATCGATGGGCGGTCTATACGCAGGCGCGCGGCGCGGCTGGCTGCCGCCTGCCTGCCGCCGCCCTGGTTTTGCTGTTGCTGGCCGCCCCGGCGCGGGCGCAATCGCAGGCCGCGCAGCAATCCTCGCCGCCTGCCGCGAGTGCGAGCGCGCCCGAGCTGGTCGACTTGAACCTGTTCGAGCTGATGAATGTGGAGGTGACCAGCGCCTCCAAAAAAGCGCAGAAATTGTCCGATGTGCCGTCGGCCGTGTATGTGATCAGCAACGAAGACATCCGGCGCTCCGGTGCGCGCAACCTGCCGGAAGCGCTGCGGCTGGCGCCCGGTGTCGATGTCGGCGCCATCGGCGCCAATCGCTATGCGGTCACGATCCGCGGCTTCAACGGCCGTTTCGCCAACAAGCTGCTGGTGCTGATCGATGGCCGCACGGTGTATACGCCGCTGTGGTCCGGTGTATTGTGGGAGTCGCAGGATGTGGTGCTCGACGACGTCGACCGCATCGAAGTGATTCGCGGTCCCGGCGCGGCGATCTGGGGCGCCAATGCCGTCAACGGCGTCATCAACATCATCACCAAGGCCGCCAGCGAGACCGTCGGCACGCTGTTGCAAGCCGATGCCGGCAACGATCATCTGGCCGGAGTGACGGCACGCTACGGCAGTCGCAGCGACAGCGGCGCCTACTACCGGCTCTATGCCAAGGCCGACCGCCATGGCGAGATGACCGACGTTACCGGCCACGATGCCGCCGACGACAGTCGCGCCGAGCGCGCCGGCTTTCGCCTCGATCAGCAGCTCGGGCGCGACCGTTTCACGATGCAGGGCGAAGTGTTCGCCCTGAACGCCGGCGACCGCATCAATTCGGGCATCGTCACGCCGCCCTACAGCGTCTCGACCGTGGTGCGCGAACGCGACCAGGGCTTTCATCTGCTGGGGCGCTGGAATCGCACGCTTGACGCCCGCACCAGCATGTCTTTGCAGACCTATTACGATTATTCGCGCATCGAGGTGCCGATTCTGACGTTTGCCAAACGCCGCACGTTTGATGTCGACCTGAACCTGCGCCAGGAATTCAATTCCAGCAACGACCTCATCTTCGGCCTCGGCTACCGCAATTCGCATGACGACACGCAGGACGAGCAAGTGATCCGCTTCGACCCGCAGGCGCGCAGCCTCGATATCATCAGCGCTTTTTTGCAGGACGAACTGACGCTGGCCCCGGAAAAACTCAAGCTGACGATCGGCGCCAAGCTCGAGCACCATACCTATACCGGTCTGCACCTGCTGCCCAATTTGCGTCTGCTGTGGAATATCGATCCCGCCAATTCGGCCTGGCTGGCGGCATCGAAGGCGGTGCGCACGCCGTCGCGCGGCGAACGCGATGCGCTGTTTGCGTGGGAAGTGATTCCGCCCAATGCGCAAGCGGCTGGCCTGGCGTCGCGGCTGGCGACGCGCACCGTCATTACCGGCACCCATAGCGTCGAGGCTGAAAAGCTCGACGCCTTCGAGCTTGGTTATCGCAGCCAGCTGGCCGCCAATTTTTCGCTCGACCTCAGCACCTTTTCCAACCATTACCACGGCGGCATGAAGCGCACGCCCGATTACGCGGCCGCGACGGTGGTGGCCGGAACGCCGTCTTACATCTTGCTGCCTATCGTGCTGAGCAATCAGCTGGCGGTCAAGACCTATGGCTTCGAGCTGGCGGCCGATTACCGGCCGCGCGACTGGTGGCGGCTGCAGGCCGGGTTCAGCCATATTCATTTCGGCATCGACCGCGCCGCCGACCTCGACAATGTCGAAGGATCGACCCCGCGTCATCTGCTGTCGCTGCGCTCGTCAATGGATATCGGCAAGACGCAATTCGATCTGTGGCTGCGCGGTGTGGCAGAGCGGCCGATGTATGCCGATCCTGGCCGGCGCGTGCCCGGCTACGCCAGCGTCGATGCGCGGCTGGCCTGGCAGGTGCGGCGCGGCCTGGAATGGTCGCTGGCCGGCCAGAATCTGCTCGACCGCCGCCATCCGGAATTTTTTGCCGACAAAGTGACTTCGCAGCCGCTCGAGGGGCAGCGCACCATTTACCTTCAATTGAAAGCCTCGTTCTGACATGCGAACCGCTACCGGCCCACAGCTGCTGATTGCCCGGACCCGGCGCCTGTGCCGGGCCTGCCGGCTATGGCTGTGCCTGTTCTGCCTGAGCATCGCCGGCCCCCAGCTGTCGCAGGCGCAGGTCGGTAGCGCCAGCGAATCGACGCTGAAGATCGCCTTCGTCTATAACTTCGCCAAATTTACCGAATGGCCGGCCGGCGCGCTGGGGCCGGCGCAAAGACCGGTCTATCTGTGCGTGATCGGCGAGGCCGACAGCTTCGGGCCGGGCCTGGCTGCGGTCGACGGCCGGCCGCTGGCCGGGCGTGAACTGAAGGTGCGGCGTATCGCGCGCGCGGCCGAGATCGGTGCCTGCAATATCCTGTTCATTGCCCGTTCCGAGGAGCGGCGCCTGCCAGAGCTATTGAGCCAGGCCCATGCGCAAAGCGTCTTGACCATCAGCGATATCGGCGACTTTGTCGATGCCGACGGCATCATCGGCTTTGTCAATGTCGACAACAAAGTGCAGTTTGAAATCAATCTGCGTTCGGCCAAGTCGGCCAATCTCAGGATCAGCTCGGAAGTGCTGAAGCTGGCCAGAACCGTCGTCGGGAAATAGGCATCGCCATGCTCAACTTTGAACGCTCCTCGCTCAGTCAAAAGCTCACCATCGTCTCGGTGTTGTCGACCGGCAGCGCCTTGCTGCTGGTATTTTTGGCCTTTGCCTTGACGGCGCTGACGTCGCACCGGCAAGACCAGAGCCGGCAGATTTCATCGCTGGCCGGCGTGATCGGCGCCAACAGCGCCGCAGCGCTGCTGTTTGGCGACCAGCGCCAGGCCGAACAGACGCTGTCGGCGCTCAGCAACAAGGGCGATATCGCAGCGGCGGCGCTGTACGACCGGGACGGCAAGCTGTTTGCGCGTTATTTCTTGCCGGGCGCCGACAAGGCCGAACTGGGCGACTTGCCCATGACGGCGGTGGCGCGCTTCGCGCAAGGCGGCGAGGTGCAGCTGAGCGGCGGCTTCTGGTCGAGCAAGATGCGCCTGTACCGGGCCATCCGCAACAATGCCGAAATCATCGGCACGGTACTGGTGGTGGCCGATCTGGCGCCGATGTGGTGGTCGATTGCCGCCAACCTCGGCATCGTCGGCGCGGCCGTGATCGTCTCGTTTTTCATCGCCCTGAAACTGGCCAGCCGTTTTCGCAAGATCATTTCCGATCCGATTACGAAACTGGTCGAGACCGCCAAGACTGTTTCCAAGAGCAAGAACTACACGCTGCGCATCAAGAACGACCGGCGCGACGAACTGGGCATTCTGATCGACAGCTTCAATCATATGCTGGCGCAGATCGAAGGCCATGGCGCGGTGCTCGAGCAGCACCGCGACCAGCTCGAAAAGCAGGTGCGCTCGCGCACGCTGCAGCTGGAGACCGCCAAGAACGCGGCTGAAGCGGCCAGTCGCGCCAAGAGCGAATTTTTGGCCACCATGAGCCACGAAATCCGCACGCCGATGAATGGCGTGCTGGGCATGACCGAATTGCTGCTGGCGACCGACCTGAGCGAAAAGCAGCACCGCTTCGCCAGCACGGTCAAGCATTCGGGCGAGCACCTGCTCAATCTGATCAACGATATCCTCGACTTTTCCAAAATCGAGGCGCATAAGCTGGAACTCGAGTCGGTCAGTTTCAACGTGCGCGAGCTGGTCGAGGACATCGGCTATATGTTTGCCTCGCAGGCCCAGGCCAAGGGCATCGAGCTGGTGGTCGATGTCGACGACGATATTCCTTCAGCCTTGTCGGGCGACTCGCATCGCTTGCGGCAGGTGATCGCCAATTTGCTCGGCAATGCGATCAAGTTCACCGAAACCGGCGAGATCGTGGTGCGCGTGACGATCCTCAAGGACGGCAACGAGGCGGTCATGCTGCGCTTCGAGATACAGGACACGGGCATCGGCGTGCCGTTTGCCGCCCGCCAGCGCATCTTTGAAATTTTCTCGCAGGCCGACGGTTCGACCACCCGCAAGTTCGGCGGCACCGGTCTCGGCCTGGCGATCTCCAAGCAGCTGGTGCATTTGATGGGCGGCCGGATCGGGGTCCGCGAAGCCGGCGGCGGCGGTTCGATCTTCTGGTTTTCGACCTATCTCGTCAAAAGTGCGGTGCCGCTCGCGGCTGGCGCCGGCCCGTCCGACGCGCTCGGCGGCTTGCGCGTGCTGGTGGTCGACGATAATGCGACCAGCCGCGCCACGCTGGCGCGCAAGCTCGCATCGTGGCGCATGGCCAGCTCGAGTGCCGCCGCTGCCGCACCGGCGCTGGAACGCCTGCACCAGGCCAGTAGCCAGTCGCATCCGTTCGACCTCGTCATCATCGACAGCGAAATTGCCGGCATGAACGGTGTCACGCTGGCGGCGGCAATCAAGGCCGATCCGCAACTGGCCGGCCTCAAATTGATCTTGCTTGGCTCGGTGCTGTCGTCGGGTACGGGTACAGGAAATGGCGGCGACAAGCGGCACGGCATGTTCGCCGCCTATCTGACCAAGCCGGTGCGTCAGAGCGACCTCTTGCGCAGCATTGCCATGGCCTTGCACGGCAAGGTTGAAACGCATGTCTTGTCGGCGCAGACGGCGGCGCAGGCACCGGTCGGTGGCGGACGCGGGCGGATCCTGCTGGCCGAAGACAATCCTGTCAATGTCGAGGTGGCGCTGGCGATGCTCGATTCGCTCGGCTTCGAGGTGACGACGGCGCGCAACGGCAAGGAAGCGGTCGAGGCCGTCGCTCGCGAGCATTTCGACCTGGTCTTGATGGATTGCCAGATGCCGGTGATGGACGGATTTGCCGCCACCGCCGAAATCCGGCGCCAGCAGCCGACCGACCGCCAGGGGCGGATGTTGCCGGTCATTGCGGTGACGGCCAACGCGCTCAAGGGCGACCGCAGCAATTGCCTGGCGGCCGGCATGAACGACTATCTGAGCAAGCCGTTTTCGCAGCAGGCCCTGGGCCGGGTGCTGGCGCGCTGGACTTCGATGCCGGTCGACGAGCGCGGTGACCATGGCAGTGAGCATGGCGGCGAGCACGGCAGAAATGGCGAGGCCGTGCTGCGCGCCCAGATCGACGAGACGATCGCGACGGGCGCTGAGGCCCGCGCCGGTGGGTCTGCGGTCACGCGCGGCCGTCCGGCACAGCGGGTCGTCACGCCCGATGCGCTGCAAAACATCCGCAGCCTGAGCGTGAAAGACGGCAGCGGCCTGGTGCGGCGCGTGGTGCTTGCCTATCTCGACGATGCGCCGCGCCTGCTGGCCGCGCTCGAGCAGGCGATCGGGGCCGGCGATGTCAAGGCCGGTGCCAGCGCCGTTCACAGCCTCAAGTCGAGCAGTGCCAATGTCGGTGCCGAACATCTGGCGCGGCTGTGCCGGCAGTTCGAAGCGACGCGCTGGACTGCCGGTGAGGCGGCGGACCAGATGCGCCTGGCGCGGCTGCAGGCCGATATTGGCGAGGAGTTCAAGGCGGTCCGCGAGGCCTTGACCGAGGTGCTGGAAAAGGAGGTCTGAGATGTCAGCGCAACGACAAAACGGCCTGGTGCTGATTGCCGACGACGATCCTATCATGCGTCTGCTGATGGTCGAGACGATTGCCCAGCTCGGACTGGAAACGCTGGCGGCGGAAAACGGCAGGCTGGCCGTCGATCTGTACCAGAGCCATCAGCCCGATCTGGTCTTGCTCGATGTCGAGATGCCCGAGATGGACGGCTTTGAAGCATGCCGTCAGATTCGCCGGCTGGAGACGAGAGAATTGCGCTCCGTGCCCATCATCATGGTCACCGGCGCCGACGACATCGATTCGGTGACCCTCGCCTACGACGCCGGCGCCACCGACTTCGTTTCCAAGCCGATCAACTGGCCGGTGCTCGGACACCGCGTGCGCTATGTCCTGAAAGCCAGCGATGCCTTTGTCGGCCTGCGTCTGGCCGACGCCCATAACCGGGCCGTGCTGGCGGCGATCCCCGATACTTTTTTCCGTCTCAGCCGGGACGGCATTTGCCTCAATTACGAAGCCGGCCCGAACAATCATGCCATTTTCAGCAGCGACCAGTGCGTCGGCAAGCATGTCAGCGAAGTGCTGCCGCCGGAAATCGCGGCGCGCCTGATGGAGCAGGTGGCGGCCGTGCTGCAGACGCAGCAGGTGCGGGCGGTCGATTACGTGCTGCCGCGGGCTGGCGGCTTTCACCATTTCGAGGCCAGGCTGGCCCTGACCGGCGCCAATGAAGTGCTCGGACTGGTGCGCGACATCAGCGAGCGCAAGCAGGCCGAAGAGCAGATCCGGCGGCTGGCCTATTGCGACAGCCTGACCGGGATTCCGAATCGCCAGGCCTTTCTCGAAATGCTTGAGCGCGAATTGCTGCACGCGAAGCTCGGCGCCAAGAAATTCGCGATCCTGTTTCTCGACCTCGACGCCTTCAAGAAAGTCAACGATACGCTCGGCCACAGCATCGGCGACTTGCTGCTGCAGCTCGTTTCCGAGCGGCTGTGCGAAACCCTGCGGCCGCGCGACGTCGTCTCCCGCCTCGACAGTCAGACCAATCTGGCGCGGCTGGGCGGCGACGAGTTTACGATTCTGATCCCGGACCTCGTGCACGTCGAGGATGCGCTGCATGTGGCCGAACGCATCAAGGAAACCATGAGCCGGCCGTTCCAGATCGAGTCGCATGAGATTTTCGTCACCTCCAGCATCGGCATTTCGCTGTATCCGGAAGACGGCCAGGATTGCGATTCGCTGCTCAAGTATGCCGACATCGCCATGTACCACGCGAAAAGCCGCGGCAAGAACAATGCCCAGCTGTACAGCGCCTCGCTGACCAAGCAGATCATGAGCCATGCCAAGCTCGAAGTCGGCCTGCGCAAGGCGCTCAAGAACGAGGAGTTGTATCTGCTGTATCAGCCGCAGGTCGACGTGCCGAGCGCGGCGATGATCGGGGTCGAGGCGCTGCTGCGCTGGAAGCATCCGGAGCGCGGCATCATCCTGCCCAACGAATTCATCCCGCTGGCCGAAGAAACCGGACTGATCGTGCCGATCGGCGAATGGGTCTTGCGCACCGCCTGCCGCCAGGCCAAGGCCTGGCAACGCAGCGGCCAGGCGGCCTTGCGGGTGGCCGTCAATTTGTCGGCCAAGCAGTTCAAGTCCGAAAACCTGATGCAGATCGTGCTCTCGACTCTGGCCGACAGCGGCCTGGAGCCGCATCTGCTCGAGCTCGAGCTGACCGAGGGAACGTTGATGGATGACGCCAACGCGACCATCGTCACGCTCGAGCAGTTGCGGGCGGTCGGCGTGTATCTGTCGATCGACGACTTCGGCACCGGCTATTCGTCGATGAATTATCTCAAGCGCTTCGATGTGCGGGCGCTGAAGATCGACAAGAGCTTCATTAACGGCATTCCGCAAGACACGCAAAATGCCGCCATCACGCAAGCCATCATCGCCATGGCGCACGGCATGAAAATGGCCGTGGTGGCCGAGGGCGTGGAAACGGCCAGCCAGCTGGCGCTATTGGGGCAATACGGCTGCGATACCGTGCAGGGCTATTATCTCGGCAAACCGGTCTCGCACGCCTCGATCTCGAGCATGCTGCAAAACCGCCTGCGTCTGGTGCGGCGTCTGGCGCGCCAGCTGGTACGCACGTAGTGGACGCGAAAAATCGGGCAATCAGCCGGCGTATGAGTCAGGCCGTCAGGGCGGAGGTGACTTTCAGTACTTCTTCGGCGGTGGTCGCGCCTTCGGCGATCTTGTAGGCGCCGGCGATGCGCAGCGGGCGCATGCCATCGTCGATGCTTTGCTGCTTGAGGCGCTGCATGTCGGTGTGCTCATGGATCAGAGCCGAAAATTCGGGCGTGATGGTCAGCAGTTCGTACAGGCCGGTGCGGCCGTAATAGCCGGTCTGGCGGCATTCCGGGCAGCCGACCGGACGGTAGACGACGGCCGGCTTGGCGATTTGCCAGTTGCCGACCAGGCTGTGCCAGAGCTCGTCGCTGAGCTCGCCGTCGGCGCTTTTGCAATGGACGCACAGCGTGCGCACCAGGCGCTGCGCCATGATGCCGATCAGCGTCGCTTCCAGCAGATAGTAGGGCACGCCCAGCTCGAGCAGGCGCATCACGGCCGATGGCGCGTCGTTGGTGTGCAGCGTCGACAATACCAGATGGCCGGTCAGCGCCGCCTGGATCGCCATTTCGGCGGTCACCAGATCGCGGATTTCGCCGACCATGATGATGTCGGGATCTTGCCGCATCAGGGCCCGCACGCCGTCGGCAAACGAGAGGTCGATGCCGTGCTGGACCTGCATCTGGTTGAAGGCCGGCTCGACCATTTCGATCGGGTCTTCGACGGTGCAGACGTTGACCTTGGAGGTGGCCAGCACTTTCAGGGTGGTATAGAGGGTGGTCGTCTTGCCCGAGCCGGTCGGCCCGGTCACCAGGATGATGCCGTGCGGGCGGGCGGTCAGCTGGTCCCAGCGCAGCGCATCCTGCGGCGGAAAGCCGAGTTCGGGCAGGGTCTTGACCACCACCTCGGGATCGAAGATGCGCATCACCAGTTTTTCGCCGAACGCGGTCGGCAGCGTCGACAGCCGCAATTCGATTTCCTGGCCGCTGCTGGTGCGGGTCTTGATGCGGCCGTCTTGCGGGCGGCGCTTTTCGATCACATCCATCCGTCCCAGCAGCTTGATGCGCGCGGTCATGGCGATCAGCACCACCGCCGGCACCTGATAGACCTGGTGCAGCACGCCATCGATACGAAAGCGGATCGAGCAGAAATCGCGCTTGGGCTCGAGGTGGATGTCGGAAGCGCGCTGCTCGAACGCGTATTGCCACAGCCAGTCGACGATGTTGACCACGTGCTGGTCGTTGGCGTCGACTTGATTGTTGATTTTGCCAAGCTCGACCAGTTGCTCGAAATTATTCCGTAACTGCAAATCCTGGCCATTGCTGCGATGGGCGCTCTTGATCGATTTGGCCAGGCTGAAAAATTGCGAAATATACTGGGCGATGTCGAGCGGATTGGCCACCACCAGGCGAATCGCACGGCGCGAAATCTTGGCGATTTCGGCTTCCCACTCGGTATTTTGCGGCTCGGCCGTGGCGATCACCAGTTCGCTGGCCGTCAATTCGACCGGCAGGATGTTAAAGCGCGCCGCATAGGTGGCCGACATCACATCGGCCACCTTGGTGAAGTCGATTTTCAAGGGATCGATGCGGATGAAGGGCAGGCCGACCTTGGTCGCCATCCATTCGCTGAGCCAGTCGAGCGTGGCCAGCCGCGGTGCTTTGCCGCCCGTACTCAGTTTGCATTGCGCCACCGCGACCAGCGGGTGCATGACGCCGCTGGCGTTTTTGAAAATCGCCTGGGCATGCGAAAAATGGGTCTTGACGTGTTCTTTGTCGACGATGCCATCGGCCAGCAGCCAGCTGAAAATCTGTTGCAGATCGATTTTTCTCAGCTTCGGTTTTTGCATGGCGGCGCTCACGATGTCGGCGCGGCTCAGGCCGCCATGCCGGCAGTTTGCAGGCCGGCGACCCAGGTCTTGGCCGGCAGCTTGGTGGCCAGCGTGATCTGCCTGGCGCGTTCGGCCAGCTCGGCAAAATCGAGCTTGCGGCGCTGTTTGAAAGCAAGGGCGATTACATTGCCGTCGTGAACTTCCGGCAGGCAAATGACTTGATCAAAGGCGAAATTGAGGGCTTTGATGTTTTTGGCATAGCTTGGATGGTCGCCAAACAGATTGACGGTCATGACGCCATCGTCGTTCAGGCAGGCGGCGCAGGCGCTGTAGAACTGGCTGCTGTCGAGCACCGGACCGCGGGCGGTGGCATCGTACAGGTCGGCCTGCAGGGCGTCGAGTGTGCCGTGGTTGGCCGGGTCGCTGACATAATCCATGGCGTCCATCTCGAGCACGGTCAGGCGCTCGTCGCTTGGCGGCAGTTTGAACATGCTGGCGCAAATGCTGACCACGGCCGGGTTCAGCTCGACGGCGGTGACGCGCGCGTGCGGAAACTGACGGTAGCAAAATTTGGTCAGCGAGGCCGTCCCCAGGCCCAGTTGCACGACGTGTCGCGGCTGTTCGATAAACAGCATCCAGGCCATCATTTGCTGGGCATATTCCAGTTCGAGCCAGTCTGGCTTGCGCAAGCGCATCGCCCCCTGCACCCATTCGGTGCCGAAGTGCAGAAAGCGCACGCCATCTTGTTCCGATAGCGTGACGGGCGCGTATTTCGGTTTGCGCGCTGGCAGCAGGGCGCCGACCACGCGTTTGACGACATTGCGCGGCGCGCGCTGCGATTCTTCTTTTTCGATCGATTTACGTTTGATAAGCATGATGGACCCGTACAAGAGCGACCATTATGGGGCGTCAGCGTTATGGAATGCAAGAAAGTGCCGCCGAAAAATGAAAAAGCGCAGCCAAGGCTCTCAGGCCCGGACTGCGCTTTCTATCGACTCATTGACAGGCCTGGCGGCGCGCCAGGTCGCAAACGACGTCGATCAGCGGTCGACGATAGGAGTAATTGCTACCCGTACGCGCAGGCGGCTGCCTGGGTCGGACGGCAGAATGCTCGTGTAGTTATGACCTTTGTATTCGTAAGTCACGGAAAAACCGGCTGGACGCGATTCCCAGTGGTCGACCATGCGGCATTGCTGGATCGGCTGGGTCGAGGTGACGGTGCCGTTATCGCGGTTGTCGAGACGGTCGCCGGTGACGGCGCCGGCAATCGCACCGGCTGCCGTGGCTACGGTACGGCCGCTACCGCCGCCGACCTGGTTGCCGATGATGGCACCGGCAATACCGCCGAGGATCGAGCCGCCCGCGCTGCGCTGCTGTTGGGTTTGTACTTGAGCATATTCTGTGCGGCATTCTTGTTGCGGCCGATTGTATTGCTCGGAACGCGGAGTGACGCTGACCACGCGCGCAAAATCGTCGAAATCGGCGGAGAATGCCGCTGGTGCCGCTGCCAGAAAAGCAACAGAGATCAGTACATTGCGTGAGATGTTCATATTTTATCCATAAAATAATTTTTTATTCGCCCTTTGCGCTAAGCCGCAAGAGGGTTGCCGACACAGTTCTATGTTAGCGCTGTGGCTGCATTGTAGCTGACCTTTGTAGCAACAAAATGTAACAGCTGCGAATTCCTCTTAATTATATAAATATTATAACGTTGCATTAAAAGCAATCTATCTGGCGATTAAGATAGGCTATCGCATATTCGGGTTGATTCGTTTTGGACAACACGTTACCCTATTGTTCTTGTGCTGTGATTCTTTAGGAACACATAATGACTCTGAAATGGGTGAAAGCGCCGATTTTTTTCGTCGTAGCATTGTTACTTTCCTTTACTCTTTGTGCAAAAGAAAAACATACAATGCCTTCGTCAGGGCCGCTCAAGACGATCGCGTATGCCGATTTGCCGCGACAAGGACAGCAAACGCTGGCGCTGATCAAACAGGGTGGGCCATTTCCATTCCCTAAGGATGGAGTGGTCTTTGGCAATTATGAAGGCAGCTTGCCCAAGCAGCCACGTGGCTATTATCATGAATACACGGTACCAACCCCCGGTGCGCATAACCGCGGCGCCCGGCGCATCATTGCAGGCGGAACACCGGCCAGTTCAGGTCAGTACTATTACACCGACGATCACTATGCCACCTTTAAGTTTATCGTTGAGTAATATGGGGAGTGCGGCAGACGCAATCTCCGCCCCATTGTCAAAGGGAGACATGAGTTTGTTTACCACCGTGCCACCGAACGTGGTGCAGTCGATCCGGGCGTTTCGCCTGAGCGATTTACAGCAGGAGGCCAAGCGCCTCGGTCAGCATTTCCTGTATGCTCATTGCTCTAAAGCCACCACGAAGCAGCAAGTGCTGGTCACCGTCGCACAATCGTTTTGCTTGCCAAAAAGTCATGCCAGAAATTTCGACGCCCTGTCCGACTGCCTGACCAGGCTGGCCCACAAGGCCGGACCGCAACAGGGTTTTGTTGTTGTAATAGAGCAACTTCCAAGCACGGCCAAGTTCGATAAAGATGCCCGCGAGACCTTGCTCGATGTGTTTCGCGACGCCGCCGAATATTGGCTCGATAAAAAAGTTGCCTTCCGGGTATTTTATTCCTTCGAGTAATTCGACGCCGCCGCGCCAATGATTGATGTTATCATGGCGCCGCTTGGGGGCTGCGTACGCGTGCGGGTACAATGCGTTCATGAAAAAAATTGTTATCCTCATTTCTGGTCGCGGCAGCAATATGGAAGCCATTATTGCGGCCGCCGAACGCGAACGCTGGCCGGCGCAGATTGCTGCGGTCATCAGTAATCGGGGCGACGCCAAAGGTCTGGCCTTCGCGGCCAGGCATGGTATTGCGACCGCCGTCGTGCCAAACCAATCCTTTCCGACGCGTGAAGCATTCGATGCTGCCTTGCAGGCGAAAATTGATGCCTTTGCGCCCGATCTGGTCGTGCTGGCCGGTTTTTTGCGGATCTTGACGGCGCCCTTTGTTGCCCATTATGCGGGGCGCCTGCTGAACATCCATCCGTCGCTGCTGCCGGCATTTCCCGGCCTGGCCACGCATGCGCAAGCGCTCAAGGCCGGTGTCAAAGTCCATGGCGCGACCGTGCATTTCGTCACCGAGCAGCTCGACCACGGGCCGATCGTGGCGCAGGCCGCGGTCGCGGTCGAGAGTAGCGATACCGAAGACAGCCTGGCGCAGCGCGTGCTGGCGCAAGAGCACATGATTTATCCATGCGCGGTCCGGGCTTTTGTCGAGGAGCGCCTGCGCATCGTCGATGGCCGGGTCCTGGTCGCCGGTCTTGCTCAATAGGCGCAATACAGTTAAAACGGAAGCAAGGCATAAAAGAGCAGCACATAAGAAGCAAGGCATCGAAGAAGCAAGACATCGGCGAAGACCGGCAAAGATCGGCCGAGATGGCAAGAATGAGCGGGCGCGGCGACGCCGTCCGCAGATAAATACAAAGGAAAGTAATGAGATTGCCACCAGCAATAATTAGCAATACCGAAGAAGTATTGCGCGAAATCCTGCGCTTCACCGCGCCGGCCGATAGCACCTTGTCGCGTTATTTCCGCGACCATCCGCGCCTCGGTTCGCGCGAACGCGGTGCGATTGCCGAAGGCATCTATGCCATTTTGCGCAACAAATCGTTTTATACCGATTTCGCCGAAGCCGGCAGCGGCGCCACCATGCGCCGCCTGACCTTGCTGGGCCTGGCGCAGGCGGTCGGCATCGATTCGCTGGGCGGCCTGTCCGAAGAAGAGACCGAATGGCTGCAGCGCGTCGGCCAGATCGACCGCTCGCTGCTGCCAGCGGCGATGCGCGCCAATATGCCGCAATGGCTGCTCGACAAGCTGGTGGCGCAATATGGCCAGGAGCAGGCCCTGCTGCTGGCCGACAGCCTCAATCAACCGGCCTCGCTCGACTTGCGCGTCAACGCCATCAAGGCTACGCGCGATGCGGTGGTGGCCGAACTGGCGACTGCGCCGATCCTGGCCACGCCGACGCCGTACGCGCCGCTCGGCTTGCGCGTGGTGCAAAAGCCGTCGCTGCAAAACCTGCCGCTGTTTAAAAACGGCTCGATCGAGGTGCAGGACGAGGGCAGCCAGCTGCTGTCGCAAATCGTCGGCGCCAAGCGCGGCGAAATGGTGGTCGACTTTTGCGCCGGTGCCGGCGGCAAGACCCTGGCGCTCGGCGCCCTGATGCGCAATACCGGCCGCCTGTACGCCTTCGACGTCTCCGAAAAACGCCTGGCAAAGCTGAAGCCGCGCCTGGCGCGCAGCGGTCTGTCGAATGTCCATCCGGTGCAGATCGCGCACGAGCGCGATGCCAAGATCAAGCGCCTGGCCGGCAAGATCGACCGCGTGCTGGTCGATGCGCCATGCAGCGGCCTGGGAACGCTGCGCCGCAATCCCGACGTCAAATGGCGCCAGAACGCCAGTGCCATCGTCGAACTCAATACCAAGCAGGGTGCGATCCTGGCCGGCGCGGCGCGGCTGCTGAAGCCGGGCGGACGTCTGGTGTACGCCACCTGCAGCCTGATGCGCGAAGAAAACGAGGCCGTCGTCACCGAATTTTTGGCCGGCCATCCCGAGTTTTTCCTGCTGCCGATGAAGCAAGTGCTGGCCGAGCAGAAAATCGCGCTGGAAATGGACGACTACCTGGCGCTGCTGCCGCATATTCACCATACCGACGGCTTTTTTGCCGCCGTCATGGAGCGCAAGCCGCTGCCCAAAAAAGTCGTGCTTGAGGAAACCGCGGACGCAGCGGGCGGCGCCAACGATGTGCAAGCCGAGGCCCAGCTGGCCGACGGTGCGGCACCGGTTCCGGCCGGCGCCTGAACATGACAAGGCGAGCGCTCAGTTGCGATGAATCCTAAATTATTTGCGGGCATGCTGCTGGACTTGTGGGACGACGTCAAGGCGCCCACGGTGCTGTGGCAGGTGGGCGCCATTTTGCTGGCCTGCAGTCTCGGCTGGGCGCTGGCGTGGCTGATCCGGCGCCAGTTCGCCGGCAAGGCGGCGCAAGGCGTGGCGGTGCAATTTCGCCTCGATGGTTTCGGTCGCGTGCTGTCGCCGCTGCTGATGCTTGGTGCGGTCGTGCTGACCAAGCATTATCTGGTGCACTGGCAGCACGTCAATTTGCTGCGCGTCGTGATCGCCCTGCTGTCGGCGCTGGTGGTGATCCGTTTCGTTTTCTATCTGTTGCGGCGTATTTTTTCCAATGGCGGGCAATCGGGCAGCACCTTGCGGGCCTTCGAAAAACTGTTCGCCTCGCTGGTCTGGCTGATTTTCGTGCTGTATATCACAGGCCTGTGGCCTGATCTGCTGGACCTGCTCGACGATACGACCTTGCCGCTCGGGCGCCACAAGATTTCGCTGACTACTATTTTGCAGGCGCTGGCGACGGTGGCGGTGACGCTGATCGGTGCGCTGTGGGCCGGGGCTGCGCTCGAACAGCGGGTGATGCAGATCGACGACATGCATACCTCGATGCGGGTGGTGATGGCGCGTCTCGGACGGGCGGTGCTGATTCTGGTCGCGGTTTTACTGAGCCTGTCGATGGTCGGCATCGACCTGACCGTGCTGTCGGTGTTCGGCGGCGCGCTGGGGGTGGGGCTTGGCTTGGGCCTGCAAAAAATCGCCAGCAACTATGTTTCCGGCTTCGTGATCCTGCTCGACCGCAGCCTGGCCATCGGCGACGTCATCAGCGTCGAAAAATTTTACGGCAAGGTCACCCAGATCAACACCCGCTACACGGTACTGGCCGGCGGCGACGGCGTCGAGTCGGTGATCCCGAATGAAATGCTGGTCTCGAGCCCGATGCAGAACTTCAGCCTGTCCGATTCCTCGCTGCGGCTGTCGGTGCAGCTGACGGTCGCCTACGATACCGATATCGAGATGGTGCTGCGCGCCCTGGAAGAGACCGCACGCCAGGTGGCGCGGGTGGCCGCGACGCCGGCACCGCTGGCGCTGCTGAAGAAATTCGGCGCCGACGGCATCGATCTCGACCTCGGCTTCTGGATCACCGATCCTGAAAATGGACGCGGGAATGTGATTTCCGATGTGAATCTGGCGATATGGAAAGTATTAAAAAGCAAAAACGTTTCCTTGCCTTTCCCGCAACGCGAAATCCGCATTCTCGACGACCGCCTCAAGCCGCAGCCACCGGCCTGAAGGACATAAAAATGTTCTGTCCGCAGCCTTGCGCGGACTGCGGAAATTCAGCGTACAATTTGCCCAAACCAAGATCTTCAGGCATCTCTTCAGGCATTTCAAGCACATCGACGGGCCAGCCGACACCAAGCGTTTAACCACGGAGTTGGAATGATGTTCAGTACCGTTCTCGACACGATCGTCGATTTTATGGCCTATGGCCTGACGCGCGCAGGCCTCTGGCAAATCGTCGCCTTCACCTTGCTGACTACCCATGTCACAATTGCCAGTGTGACAATTTTTTTGCATCGACACCAGGCCCACCGGGCGCTCGATCTGCATCCCTTGCCGAGCCATTTTTTCCGTTTCTGGCTGTGGCTGACGACAGGCCAGGTCACCAAGGAATGGGCGGCGATTCACCGCAAGCATCACGCCAAGTGCGACACGGCTGACGATCCGCACAGTCCGGTCACGCGCGGCATCAAGACCGTCTTCTGGCGCGGCGCCGAACTGTACCGCGCCGAATCGAAAAATCGCGAAACGCTCGACAAATACGGCCACGGCACGCCCGACGACTGGCTCGAGCACCATCTGTATTCAAAATATAGCTGGCAAGGGGTCGGCCTGCTGCTGGCGATCGATCTTGCGCTGTTCGGCGTGCTCGGCCTGACCGTGTGGGCCGTGCAGATGCTGTGGATTCCGGTTACGGCGGCCGGCATCATCAACGGCATCGGTCATTACTGGGGCTATCGCAATTATGATTGCGCCGATGCTTCGCGCAATATCGTGCCCTTCGGGATTCTGATCGGCGGCGAGGAATTGCATAACAATCACCACACCTTCGGCACCTCGGCCAAGCTGTCATCGAAATGGTATGAGTTCGACATCGGCTGGATGTATATCCGCATCCTGGCCACGCTGCGCCTGGCGACGGTGCGCAAGGTGGCGCCGGCGCCGCGTTTTGCGCGCGGCAAGCTGCAGGCCGACGCGGCCACGCTGCAGGCGGTGATCGCCAACCGCTACGACGTGATGGCCAAATATGCGAAGTCGCTCAAGGCTGCCTGGCACGATGAACTGGCGCATTTGCGGCAAAAAACGGCGTTTGAATCGGACTTTTTGAACTCGGCCAAAAAGCTGCTGCAGCGCGAACCGACCCGGCTGGAAGCGCCGCAAAAACTGCAGCTGACGCGCCTGTTCGAGCACAGCAACGCGCTGCAGACCATGCATGAAATGCGCGGCGAGCTCGGCGCGATCTGGGAGCGTTCGCACGCCACGCGCGAGCAATTGCTGCATCAGTTGCAAGACTGGTGCGCGCGCGCCGAAGCCTCGGGCATTCGCTCGCTGCAGGAATTTTCCTTGCGGCTGCGTAGTTATGTGTGAGTGTGATTGATGCGCGCTTTTTTCGCTGCGCGCCGTTGTCGCCGCTGCCGTTCCAGGTCATGCTGAACGGCATTTTTATTGCTTGCCCGCCGGCCGAGGGCATCAAGGAATGGCCGGCCTCTCTCAGGCCACATCTTGTTTTTGACAAAAGAGCAAGGTTACGGCCAAAAAAAACCCCGCGACATCGGCGGGGTTTCCATAAAACCGAAATCGCAATTACTTGATCTTGGTTTCTTTGTACATCACATGCTTGCGAACCTTGGGATCGAACTTCAGGATCTCCATTTTTGCAGGCGTTGTACGCTTGTTCTTGGTAGTCGTATAGAAATGACCCGTACCGGCGGTCGATTCCAACTTGATTTTGTCGCGGCCTGATTTAGCCATGATAATTCCTTTATATTAGCTAATTAGACTTTTTCGCCACGCGCACGCATGTCGACCAAGACGGCATCGATGCCGAGTTTGTCGATCACACGCAGACCGGCGTTGGACAGGCGCAGGGAAACCCAGCGGTTTTCTGATTCTACAAAAATACGACGATTTTGCAGATTAGGCAAAAAGCGACGTTTAGTTTTGTTATTTGCATGGGAAACATTATTGCCGACCATCGGCTTTTTCCCGGTGACTTGGCAAACACGTGCCATGACTCACTCCTTAAAGGTTTCCACAATTGGAAAAGAAAAGAGTATATCTAAAAAACCCAACTTTATCAATGACTTGTGAAAATCAATTGTGTCTTGCTTGGTTAAAATAATTTAACAATTTGAATTTGGCGATTTTTCATTCGGGCGCCATGCTGTTTTTCTAGAAATGTCCATGTTCGGCAAAGGAATAGACCTGGTTATCGGCCACGATAAAGTGGTCGAGCACGCGCACATCAACCAGCGCCAGCGCGGTTTTGAGCGCCTCGGTCAGGGCGTGGTCGGCCATGCTCGGTTCCTGGGTGCCCGAGGGATGATTGTGGGCCAGTAATAATGAGGCGGCATTGTGGGCCAGCGCCGCTTTGACCACTTCACGCGGGTGGACCGAGGTGTGGGTCAGGGTCCCGTGAAACAATTCCTGATAAGCGAGCAGGCGATTCTTGACATCCAAAAACAGGGCGACGAATGATTCGTGGCGGCGATTGGCCAGCGTGTGTTGCAGATAATACTTGACCGCCTGCGGCGACGACAGCACGATGCCGTGTTGCAGTTGCTCGCCGAGCGAGCGCCGGCTCAGTTCGAGGGCTGCCTGTAACTGGGCAAATTTGGCCGGACCGACGCCGGGCACGGCTGAAAAATCGGACAGTCTGGCGCTGAGCAGGGCGCGTAATGATCCAAAATGGTGCAATATATCGCGTCCGAGGTCGACTGCACTCTTGCCGGGCACGCCGACACGCAAGAAGACGGCCAGCAATTCGGCATCGGACAGGGACTGGGCGCCCGTTTTGATCAGGCGTTCGCGCGGCCGCAGCGCGGGCGGCCAGTCGAGGATGGACATGGGGAAATGGGCAAGTTGGGCGAAGCGTCAGTGTGCGCCGCTTTGCGGGCGGCAATCTGGCGCCAGCGCAAAGTGTGCGCCGATCTTTTGCGGATGGCCGGCCGGTGCCGGCGAATCAAATCCGGTTGAATGCCTTACAATATCGATTTGCAAGGTTTCGCCGGCTTTTCATGGCGCCTGTTTTTGCTGGCGGCCCTCGCGACCCTGCTGCCTGTTTTCATGCTTTATTGACGTATTTTTCCGCCACTTTCACCGGCCCTGTACATGACTACTCCACTTCCGCTCGTCACCGCCGCTTCCTATCTGACCCTGCACTATCGCCTGGCATGCGAGGGTGGCGGCAATATGCTCAGCACCTTCGATGACAAGCCGGCGACCTTGCTGCTGGGGCAGGGGCAACTGGCCCCCTTTCTCGAAGAGCGTTTGCTCGGCCTGGCGGAAGGGACGCACCAGAGCTTCACGCTGAGCGCAGAAGAAGCGTTTGGCGCGCGCAATCCGGAATTGCTGCAAAGTCTGTCGCGCGCCATGTTCGACGCCAATACCAAGCCGGACCAGGACTACGAAGTCGGCGATCTGATCGAACTGGCCGGCCCCAACGGCGGCCGCTTTATCGGAATCTTGCAGGAAATCGACGATACGAGCGCACTGGTTGACTTCAATCATCCGCTGGCGGGGCAGGCAGTGACGTTTGAAGTCAAGATTTTATCTGTATTGTAAGTAGCTAAGTAGCGGCTGCGGCATAAGCTGCCTGCAGCGCAAGGGAGATTCATGGACAAGGAAATTTTGCTGGCCCAGCCGCGCGGATTTTGCGCCGGCGTCGATCGCGCGATCGAGATCGTCGAGCGGGCCCTGAAACAATTTGGGGCGCCAATTTATGTGCGCCACGAAATCGTGCATAACGCCTATGTCGTTGCCGATTTGCGCGATAAAGGTGCAATTTTCATTGAAAAATTGGCTGATGTCCCCGCCGGCAACACGGTCGTCTTTTCCGCGCACGGCGTTTCCAGAGCTGTGCGCGAAGAGGCCGAAGCGCGCGGCCTGGCCGTATTTGACGCCACCTGTCCGCTGGTCACCAAGGTACATGTCGAAGTGGCCAAGATGCGGCGCGAAGGGCGTGAAATCATCATGATCGGCCACCGCGGCCACCCCGAAGTCGATGGCACGATGGGCCAGTCGCAGGATGGCATGTATCTGGTCGAGCATGTTGCCGATGTCGCCACGCTGACCGTCGCCAACCCCGGGCTGCTCGCCTACGTGTCGCAAACCACGCTCTCGGTGGACGATACGGCCGAGATCATCGCCGCTTTAAAGCAGCGCTTCCCGCAGATTACGGAACCTAAAAAAGGCGATATCTGCTACGCCACCACGAATCGCCAGGAGGCCGTCAAATTCATGGCGCCGCAGGTGGAGGTGGTGATCGTGGTCGGCAGTCCCAACAGTTCGAATTCGAATCGTCTGCGCGAGGTGGCGCGCAAAATGGGCACGCCGGCCTATATGGTCGACCGCGCCTCGCAAATCGAGCAGGTCTGGCTCGAGGGCAAGGTGCGCATCGGCGTCACCGCCGGCGCCTCGGCCCCCGAAGTGCTGGTGCAGGCCGTGATCGACAAATTGAAAAGCATGGGCGCGCGCAGCGTGCGCATGCTCGACGGCGTCGAAGAGCACGTGACATTTCCCTTGCCTAAAGGCCTTGATGCAGCCCGCATATAAGTTTGCGTACTTTGTACTCTAGCAATATTTATATTCGGGCATAAATATTGCTAGAGTACAAAGTTATATGTTTTTGCAGTTGCTCGTTCATGTGGTCAAGAGTTAAGATATTTTCTTGCCTATTATGAATGCTTAAAATAGCGGCACCGCAAGGCGGACTTGGGTGCCGCTTTTATTTGCCGAGTGCCGATATGGCGGCCGGTAATCATGGCGCCTGGTAACAACAACGGTGGCTTGCAATATGGCATCGATGACGATGGTTTGTTTTCACGATTAAAGGCGGTGCATGGATACATTTATCCAACAGATTATCAATGGATTGGTCCTCGGCAGCATGTATGCCCTGGTCGCGCTCGGCTATACGATGGTCTATGGCGTCCTGAACCTGATTAACTTCGCCCATGGCGACGTCTTGATGGTCGGCGCCATGGCCGGCCTGACCATCCTGAAATTGTTGGACAGTGTCGCGCCCGGCTTGCCGGGCATCGTGAAGCTGTTCATCGCCATCGGCGGCGCGATTCCGGTCTGCATCGCCGTCAACTTGCTGATCGAGCGCATCGCCTACCGTCCGCTGCGCAATGCGCCGCGCCTGGCCCCCCTGATTACCGCCATCGGCGTGTCTTATCTGCTGCAGACCTTTGCCATGATGATCTGGGGCCGCAGTCCTTTGCCTTTCCCGCAATTGCTGTCGACCGAACCGGTCACCATCGGCGGCGCCCTGATTTCGCAAACCCAGATCATGCTGCTGGCGCTGGCGGCGCTGTCGATGGGGGCGCTGGTGCTGCTGGTCGAACGCACCCGGCTCGGGCGCGCCATGCGCGCCACCGCCGAAAACCCGCGCGTGGCCGGCCTGATGGGCGTCGATTCGAATAAAGTCATCGTGGCCACGTTTGCCATCGGCGCCGCGCTGGCGGCCGTCGCCGGCGTCATGTGGGGCGCCAATTACGCCTCGATCCAGTTTGCGATGGGCGTTTTGCCTGGCATGAAAGCGTTTTGCGCGGCAGTCCTGGGCGGCATCGGCAATATCTATGGCGCGATGCTCGGCGGGATTTTGCTGGGCGTGATCGAAAGCCTGGGCGCCGGTTATATCGGCGACCTGACCGGCGGTTTCCTGGGCAGTAATTACCAGGATATTTTCGCCTTCATCGTGCTGATCCTGGTGCTGACCCTGCGCCCGTCCGGCATCATGGGCGAGCGCGTTGCCGATCGCGCCTGATCGTTCATCCCGATTTTCACTGGATATTTTATGTTGAAACTGACCCGCGGCGGCAATCCGAAACTGGGCGCCGCCAAACTGGCCCTGCTGGCCGTGGCGCTGATTGTATTCCCCCTGGTGGCCGCCCAGTTCGGCAATTCCTGGGTGCGCATCGTCGATTTTGCGCTGCTCTACATCATGCTCGCGCTCGGCCTCAATATCGTGGTCGGCTTTGCCGGCCTGCTCGACCTCGGCTATATCGCCTTTTATGCGGTCGGCGCCTATATCACGGCGCTGCTGTCCTCGCCGCAGTTCGCGGCCCTGCTCGAATCGGTGGTCAATCAATATCCGGCGCTCGGCAACACGCTGATCGCCGTGATGGGGCCGTCGATCACGCAAAACGGCATCCACCTGTCGGTGTGGGTGATCGTGCCGATCGCGGCCGCCTTTGCCGGCCTGTGCGGAGCCTTGCTCGGCGCGCCCACGCTCAAGCTGCGCGGCGATTACCTGGCCATCGTCACGCTCGGTTTCGGCGAGATCATCCGCATCTTCATGAACAACCTCAATGGCCCGATCAATTTCACCAATGGCCCGCAAGGCATCAACCTGATCGACCCGATCCGCATTTTCGGCGTCTCGCTCGGCGGCGAGGAGGGCTCGCAGGCGACCGTGATGATCGGCAGCTGGGCCATGCCGTCGGTGAACGCCTATTATTTCCTGTTCTTGCTGATGTGCGTGGCGGTCGTGTTCGTCACCACGCGCCTGCAGCATTCGCGCCTGGGCCGGGCCTGGGTCGCGATCCGCGAAGATGAAATCGCAGCCAAGGCGATGGGCATCAATACCCGCAACGTCAAGTTGCTGGCCTTTGCCATGGGGGCTTCGTTCGGCGGCATCGCCGGCGCCATGTTTGCCGCCTTCCAGGGCTTCGTCTCGCCCGAGTCGTTTTCGCTGACCGAATCGATCGCCGTGCTGGCCATGGTGGTATTGGGCGGCATCGGTCATATTCCCGGCGTGATCGTCGGTAGCGTGATCCTGGCGGCCTTGCCCGAAGTGCTGCGGCATAGCGTCGAGCCGGCGCAGAATGCGCTGTTCGGCCATGTCATCATCGAAGCCGAAGTCTTGCGTCAATTGCTGTACGGTCTGGCGATGGTGGTCATCATGCTGACCCGGCCGTCGGGCCTGTGGCCGGCGCCGCTCGGCGAAGACCGGCAGGACGGCGATAAAGATCAACCGGCGCGCCCGACTGGCGTTGTCGCGGGCCAGGAGTAAATATGCCAAATTCGCAAGTCATGCTCGAAATTAGCGGCGTCAACAAGCGCTTCGGCGGCCTGAAAGCGCTGACCGAAGTGGGGATCACGATCAAGAAGGGCCAGATCTACGGCCTGATCGGCCCCAACGGCGCCGGCAAGACGACTTTTTTCAATGTCATCACCGGCTTGTACCAGCCCGATACCGGTGTTTTCGAACTCGATGGCAAGCCGTATTCGCCATCGGCGCCGCACATCGTGGCCAAGGCCGGGATTGCCCGCACCTTCCAGAATATCCGCCTGTTCGGCGACATGACGGTGCTCGAGAACGTCATGGTCGGGCGTCACGTGCGCAGTCACCAGGGCGTGTTCGGGGCGGTGTTCCGGCACCGGGCGGCGCGCGAGGAAGAGCGCGAGATTCGCGAAAAATCGATGGCGCTGCTCGACTTCGTCGGCATCGGCAGGTTCGCCGGCCGCACCGCAAAATTTCTTTCCTACGGCGACCAGCGCCGGCTCGAAATTGCGCGCGCGCTGGCCACCGAACCGAAACTGCTGGCGCTCGACGAACCGGCGGCCGGCATGAATGCGACTGAAAAACTCGGCCTGCGCGAGCTGCTGGTCAAGATCAAGGCCGAGGGCAAGACGGTTTTATTAATCGAGCATGACGTCAAGCTGATGATGGGTTTGTGCGACCGCATCACGGTTCTTGAATATGGCAAGAGGATTGCCGAAGGCTTGCCGTCCGAGATACAAAAAGACCCGGCCGTGATCGAAGCGTACCTGGGAGGCGCACACGAATGACTGACAATATCCTGACCCTTGACCGCTTGTCGGTATCGTACGGCGGCATCGAGGCCGTCAAGGGCATCACGCTCGAAGTCAACAAGGGCGAACTGGTGGCGCTGATCGGCGCCAACGGCGCCGGCAAGACCACGACCCTGAAGGCGATCACCGGCACGCTGCCCGAATGTAAGGTCGGCGGCCAGATCCGCTACCTGGGCCAGCCGCTGGGCGGCCTGAAATCGTTTCATCTGGTCGAAAAAAAGCTGGCCATGGTGCCCGAAGGCCGCGGCGTGTTTACCCGCATGTCGATCCACGAGAATTTGCTGATGGGCGCCTATACGCGCACCGACAAGGCCGGCGTGGCGCACGATATCGAAAAGTGGTTTGCGATTTTTCCGCGCCTGAAAGAACGGGCGGCGCAAATGGCCGGCACGCTGTCGGGCGGCGAGCAGCAAATGCTGGCCATGGCGCGCGCCCTGATGTGCCATCCGACGCTGCTGCTGCTGGACGAGCCGTCGATGGGACTGGCGCCTATCATGGTTGAAAAAATCTTCGAGGTGGTGCGCGATATTTCGGCGCAGGGCGTGACGATTTTGCTGGTCGAGCAAAACGCCAAGCTGGCGCTGCAGGCCGCGCACCGCGGCTATGTGATGGATTCCGGCCTGATCACGATGAGCGGGCGGGCCAGCGAGATGCTCGACGATCCGGCGGTCAAGGCCGCTTATCTTGGGGAATGAGCGTGTTCAATGAGCTGAAAAAATAAGGCGGTCAATGACGAGCGCCGCTCAGACGGCTCAGTACCAGGCAAAAAAAATGCCTCGCAATTCAAAGCGAGGCATTTTTTTGCATGCAATCCGGTCCGGCCGGACCAAGCATCTTACTTCTTGGCGCGCGCGGTCGCCTTTTCGGCCGCTTGCGCAAATTGCGTGGTCGCGGCCGACAGATTGGCTTCGATCGCTTCGACCGCTTGCTTGGTGGTCTTGGTCAATTGCTCGTAGCCGGCGTTGGCATTGCCGATCACCGATTTAAACATGGCAACGGCGTTTTCCGAGCCGGCTGGCGCATTCTTGGTCACTTCATCGACGAGGTTCAAGACTTTGCGGCTGGTTTCGCTGATTTGCGCTTCGGCGGCCTTGCTCAGTTCGGCTTGCGTGGCGGTGGCGATGCTGGCCAGTTGGCGGCCGTAAGCGATGGCTTTTTCGGCGGCCGGCTGGGTTTGCGCCATGGTCAGCGAAAAGAATTCTTGTGGATCTTTTGCCGCGAGCAATTGCTTGCCGGTCGCGGTCGAATCTTGCAAGGATGCTTTGGCGGTATTGAGATTGAAACCAACAAATTTTTCAATGCCGGCGAAAGCGGTATTGGTCAACGTCGTCATCAACGCCAATTGCGCGTCGATGCTCGATTTGGTGGCGACGGAAATTTGCTCTGGGATGGTAAACATGACTGACTCCTTGGATTTATGAATTGTGTTTGCCGGCAAGCGAAATCGGACGATTGTGCGATGCAGCAAAGATCATTTTAACCAAACCAAAAATTAAGTCAAGTGAATTTTGGTGCGTCGCACAAAAAATGGACTTTATTGAAAGTAAATTTGTGATACCTCAATAAATCAATCACTTAAGCAACAAATTCTCTGCATAAAAATAAATGCACGCCGATTTGATCGGCAAATCTTGCTGCGCGAAATGGCGCGCGCCGCCGTCTGCCGGTTCGTGGATGGCTTTGCGCCACTACGCGCTATACTTGCACCTCATACACCAACAAAATGCCCCGCATGCCTGTGCCATGTCCGCCTATGCGCCCGTCCTCTTTTCTTGCACAGTGCTGGCTGCGCATGGGGATGGCGGCCATGCCGGCCGGTTTTGTGCTGCTCTGGAGCACCGGTTTTATCGTCGCCAAATTCGGTTTGCCATATGCGCCGCCGCTGACTTTTTTGTTGTTGCGCTTTAGCCTGGTCGTCGTGCTGTTATTGCCTGTCGTTTCTTGCTTGCATGTGCCATGGCCACGCGGCAAAATACTGCATATCGCCCTGGCGGGAATATTGTTGCATGCCGGCTATGTCGGCGGTGTCTGGAGTGCGATCGGGCTCGGCATGCCGGCCGGCCTGTCGGCCCTGATTGTGGGCATGCAACCGGTTTTGACCGCTGCCTGCGCGCCCTTGGTCGGCGAACTCGTGCGACGCCAGCAATGGCTGGGCCTGGCACTGGGCTTGCTGGGCGTGGCGGTGGTGGTGGCCAGCAAGCTGACGGTGCATGCCCTCAATTGGCCCAGCGTCGTCTTGTCGGTTTTTGCATTGTTGTCGATTACCGCCGGCACGCTATACCAGAAACGGTTTTGTGCGCAATTCGATTTGCGCAGCGGCACCGTGATTCAGTTCGCGGCCTCGGCCCTGGTGTTATTGCCGATTGCGGTTTATGTCGAGGATTTCGGCTGGCGCATGCGCCATGTGCACTGGCAGTTGCCGTTTGTCGGCGCCCTCGCATGGTCGGTGCTCGGGCTGTCGATCGGCGCCATTTTTTGTTTGTTTGCCCTGATTCGCCGTAGCGCGGCCACGGTCGTGACAAGCTTGCTCTATCTGACGCCGCCGACCACGGCGCTGATGGCCTGGCTGTGCTTTGGCGAAACGTTCAGTCTGGCCGGCTGGGGCGGCATGCTGCTGGCCCTGATTGGTGTGTTGCTGGTTATGAAGAAGCCGGCCGTTGCGGCCGCGTATATCGATGTCTAGATTGCCTGCCTTGTTTGCGCCGTTATTTTTTGCCCCCTTATTTGTGCCACTTGTTTGCCCCACTTATTGCAAAGGTAAGCCATGATCCATTCACCAGAACAAAAAATAGTCGATGCCGCGATCACTTCGCGCCATTCGGTACGCGCTTTTTTGCCGACGGCGGTCGAGCGTGCCGATCTCGAACAGATTCTCGAAGTGGCCGCGCGCGCGCCGTCGGGCACCAATACGCAGCCATGGAAAGTGTATGTCTTGACCGGCGCCGCCAAACAGCGTCTGTCCGGCCGTATTCAGCAAGCCTATGCCGATCCCGATGTCGACCGCGTCCACGTGCGCGAATATGAATATTATCCAAATCAATGGACTTCGCCATATATCGAGCGCCGGCGCAAGGTCGGCTGGGATTTATATGCTTTACTTAATTTGACGAGGGACAATAAGGAAGGCATGCATGCCCAGCATGCGCGCAACTACGATTTTTTCGATGCGCCGGTCGGCCTCATTTTTACCATCGACCGCATCATGGAAAAAGGTTCCTGGCTCGACTATGGCATGTTTTTGGAAAATATCATGATCGCCGCGCGCGGCCGCGGTCTCGATACCTGTGCCCAGGCCGCTTTTACGCAATTTCATACGATTATTTCCGATGTCTGCCAGATTCCGGCCAACGAAATGATTGTATGCGGCATGGCGCTTGGTTATGCCGACCGCGGCAAAGTCGAAAATTCGCTGGTCACGGAACGCGAAACACTGGCCAATTTCGTGCGTTTCCTCGAGTAATTGCGGCGCGCCATGCGAATGCTGTGAACTCAGGGCGGCGCGGCAGCGCTTCCCTTTCAAAAATGCGGCAGCGGCCTGGGCCGGAAAACCGCGCCGGAAAAATCATGATGTGTTTGCGGCATGTCAATATGCTTATTTTCGATATAAGATCGCAATGTTTAATTGTTGACTTGCAAACAATACACAGAAATTTGTTGAGTTTTGTACGCTAAGCCTTTAATTCTCTTGCGGAAAATCCTAATTTTGCTAAACTGCAAGCATATTAAATCGCCCGCCAAAAGGAGCTTTTGATGGTCAAGTTTGTGCTATCCGCATTATTGACATCTTTCGTATTTGTTGTTTCATCGTCTGTTGCGTTAGCCGCCGAGTCAAAGAGCGCAGTTGTCACAACCAAGAGACATGCTGCCCACCATAGCCGCGCTGCAGCCAAGCCTGCGGCCAAATCGGCAGTCCGCCATCACCGCCGCCATGTGGCCGTAGCGCCGCGGGCGCACAAAGCGGCGGCGCGAGCGCCGCGCGTGGCCGCCGCTGCCGGCACCATGTCGGCAGGCGATCTGGCCGGCCTGAACCAGACCCGTGACCCGCTTGATCTGAAGTCGAATGTGGCGCTGGTGCTCGACCAGGCCAATTCGCAAGTGCTGTTTGAAAAAAATTCGAATGTAGCCCTGCCGATCGCCTCCATCACCAAACTGATGACCGGCCTGATCGTTGTCGAAGCCCACCAGAACATGGATGAAATGCTGACCGTCACCCAGGACGACGTCGACAAGGAAAAATTCAGCGGTTCGCGCCTGAAGGTCGGGGCCCAGCTGACGCGTGCAAACATGCTGCACATTGCCTTGATGAGTTCGGAAAATCGCGCGGCCGCCGCTTTGGGCCGTAACTATCCGGGTGGACTGAGCGCCTTTGTGGCGGCGATGAATGCCAAGGCCAAGTCGCTCGGCATGAACGACACGCATTATGTCGATGCCAACGGCCTGTCCAGCCATAACGTGGCCAGCGCCCGCGACCTGGCCAAACTGGTCATCGCCGCGCACCAGCATCCGATTTTGTGCCAGTACTCGACCGATACCCGTTACGCGGTTTCGACCGGCCGTCAATCGCTGCAATATAACAATACCAATTATCTGGTGGCCAATTCGGCATGGGATATCGGCTTGCAAAAGACGGGCTTCATCAACGAAGCAGGGCGCTGCCTGGTGATGCAGGCCAAGATCGAAGGACGCGATGTCGTCATGGTCTTCCTCGATTCCAAGGGCAAGCATTCGCGGACCGACGATGCCAGCCGCATCCGCAAGTGGCTTGAGGCAGTCAAGCCGCAAGCCCTGATGCAAACGCGTGCAGCGCATGCGCAGACTTGATGGCCGGGCCGTAGGCGCAGAATAAAAAAAGGGCGAACCGCGGTTCGCCTTTTTTTTGCGACTCAGGTTTCTTCTTGCGGCGAGTAGCCGAGCGTGAGCGAGATCTGGTTGGCGGTGGTGATCAGATCGTCGACCCATTCGTCCTGCAGGCGGTCGGCCGGGGCCGAAATCGACAGCCCGGCAATCAATTTGCCGCTGTCGTCGCGAATGCCGGCGGCAATGCAGCGCACCCCGAGTTCCAGTTCTTCATTGTCGCGCGCATAGCCGCGCGCGCGCACCAGACTCAGCTCGCGTTCGAGCTTGGCCAGGTCGGTGATCGAATTCTTGTTGTGGCCGGCCAGGCCGGTGCGGGTGGCATAGGCGCGCACCGCTTTCGATTCGTCGATCGATAAAAACAGCTTGCCGGTCGAGGTCAGGTGCAGCGGCGCGCGGCCGCCGATCGCGCGCACCACCTGCATGCCGGAGCGTTCGGAAAAGGCGCGGTCGATATACACGATCTCGTCGCTCTGGCGCACCGACAGATTGATGGTTTGCTGGGTGCGGCGGTGCAGCGCGCGCATGAAGTCGAGCGAGGCTTCGCGTACCGAAAGCCGGCTCTTGACGATATTGCCCAGTTCCAGCAAGCGCATGCCGAGCCGGTACGTGCCCGGCTCGATGCGGTCGACAAAACGCGTGATGACCATGTCGTTGAGGATGCGATGCGCGGTCGACGGATGCAGGCCCGAAATCTTCGACAACTCTTTCAGACTGACCGGATCGGGATAGGTGGCCAGCGCATCGAGCAGGCACACCATGCGCTCGATCACCTGGATCGAGGTCTTGCTTTCCGTTGTGGGAGGATCAAATTTCATGGCTTTTATTGTGCAATGCAATACGCCAAGTTTATACCATAATGTGAAAATGCATATCAAAATCGTGCAGTTTTTTGCAAACTTGCATTTTTACCGCGCGCCGCTGCGAAAAATGCTACAGCTTTGCGGCGCCGCGCTGCATAATGCGGAGCGCGACAAGCCTTACCTTAACCAACGCCATAGACATTGTGAAAAAAAACGATCTCCCCTCCAGCGAGGCGGCCGCCGATCCTGCGCCGGCTGGCAGTCAGTTCAAAAGCAAAAGCGGCTGGCGGCGCGTGCTGGCCGCATTTTTTTATTCGATGGACGGCTTCAAGGCCGCCTGGCGCAATGAGCATGCTTTTCGGCAAGAACTGCTGCTGTGCCTGGCCGGTACGCTGATTGCCATCTTTTTGCCGGTCTCCATTTACCAAAAGTTGTTGCTGGTGGCTGTCCTGATCCTGGTCTTGATTGTCGAATTGATCAATTCGGCGATCGAGGCGACGATCGACCGCATCTCGCTGGAACGCCATGCGATGTCGAAAAACGCCAAAGATTTTGGCAGTGCATCGGTCTTCCTGACACTGGCCCTGGCTGCTTTGGCCTGGATCGTGGTTTTGGTCGATCGTTTTTATTGACGGTCGCGGTGCGCGCAAACTTCTGTGTAATTGATTATTTGCATCGCCGTTTTCGCTGCACCCGCACATCGAAAGTTGTTAACGACTAATCACTTTTTGATTTAATCGTCAATTCAAACCGCTAAACAATTTACATTGATCTCATCTGCCTTATCAAGGTGATGATCATGACGTTCGATCTGATTACATTGCGCGATCGCATGCTGCTGGCGCTGGGCCGCAAGCTGATTTCGCAGGGCCAACTTGCGATGTTGGCAGAAATCGACGCCGCGCAGCTGCAGCGGTTCTTCGACGGCGGGCGCGGTCTGTCGCGCGCCGCCATGCAGCGTGTGACGCAGGTACTGGACGGGCTCGATGCCAGCGCGCCGTGCCTGCCTGCCGTGTTTGCCAAGCGCCTGGCGGTCAAATTGCGCGACCAGCAATTGATCCTGTTCGGCGGCGCCGGCCTGTCCCATCTGTGCCCGCCACAGGCGCCGCAAGCGCCGCGCCTGCCGCTGTGGCGCGGCCTGGCCGAGCATGTCGCCAATGTGTTTGCCGACGAAATGGTGCGGCCCGACGACTTCACGAGCCTGCCCGATTTTTTCGATTATCTGCAAATGCTGCCGCAGGGGCGGGCCAAGGTCGAACTGGCGCTGCGCGGCGCGCTCGACGACCGGCAGGTCGAGCTGTCGGCAACCCATAAAGTGCTCGGACAGCTGCCGTGGAGCGAAATCTGGACCACCAATTACGACGAACTGCTCGAGCGCGCGACCGCCCGCGTGGCGGTCAACGGCGAGCGCGAGTTTTTCCATATCCGCGAGCATGAGCGCAGCAACAAGGCCTTCGTGCTGCATCTGCACGGCACCTTGCTCGACCCGCACACGCTCGGCACCCAGGATTACCGGCGCTGGGAGGGCGCCAATCCGAAACTGGTCGCCTATATCCGCGAACGGCTGCTGAACCGGACCATTCTGTTTGCCGGTTACGGCCTGGGCGATCCCAATCTGGATCATGTGCTGAACTGGCTGCGCGCGCTCACCCATGGCTCGGAATTGCGCATGTTCGGCCTGTTCTGGCAGATGCCCGAGGTCCGCATCCGGCAGTTCGAGCAGCGCGATCGCATCGAGGCGGTGTCGCTGACCGAAGAGCGCCAATGGCACGACGCCTTTTCGCAGATTTTCAATGAATGGCGCATCCTCGGCGCCACGCCGACGGTGGCGCGCGGACGCAGCGCCAGCCGGACGGCAGACCACGGCAAGAGCTCGCTGGCGGTCGAAGCGGCTGAAAACAGTTATGCCAGAAGCCGCCTGGCCGAATCGCTGCGCGCGCGCTGGGACGACAGCGGCATCGCCCACCTGCATATCCCCGGGCCCAGCTATCGCCGGGCCCAGATCGGCATCGACGATATCTATGTCGAACCCGATCTGCACCTGCGCAAAATGGTCGCGCCCAAGCCCGGCACCGGCTTCAGCCTGACGCCGGCGGCCATGCGCGGCGCGGCGCCCGCCTCTCCGCGTCGTCCCGCCCCGGCCGATTTCAAGACTTACCAGCAATGCTGCCAGGAAGTCGAGGCCTTCGAGGCCGATGGCTATGCGGCGCGCGCGCGCGAAGCGGCCGGCAGCTGCCTGGCCCAATACCGCTATGCGGTGGTGCTCGGCGAACCGGGCAGCGGCAAGAGCCTGATGCTGCGCTTCCAGGCCCGCCGTGCCTGCAGCGACTGGCTGGCCGGCACCGGCCCGATGCCGGTCTACCTGCGCCTGAACGGCTGGGAGGGGGGCCTCGAAGGCGACGGCGCCGAGCGACTGCTGCGTCATCTGCACGCGACCTTGCCGCTGTGGGCCGAAGTGAGCCGCGAGCAGGTGCAAAGCTGGCTCGAGGGCAGCCTGTGGTGGCTGCTCGACGGTCTCGACGAGATCCGCGACGCCCATCAGCGCGAACAGTTCCGGCTTGCCGTCTGCGAACTGGCGCGGGCCAGGCCGCAAGACCGGATCACGATCACCGCCCGCCCGCAGGGCTATGCCATGCCGCTCGGTACGCCGTGGCGCGAATTCGATCTGGCGGCCCTGACCGACGTCCAGGTCGGCATGGTCCTCGCACGCTGGGAACGCATCGCCTGCGAGCAGGGCGATTTGCCGATTTCGGCGGCCGATATCGACAAGGGCATGCATACCAACATCCAGCTGGCGATCATGCGCCGCAATCCCCTGCTGCTGACGCTGGCGGTGCTGTTCTATCGCACCAGCGGCCGCCTGCCGCGCGACCGCTGGGAATATTACCAGCATGCCGACGAAAACCTGCGCATCTACTGGCTGCGGCACCGGATTGCCCAGGAGCCGCTGGCGCTGGGGCGTCCGGCCGACGACTGGGGGCGCCTGCTCGGCGAGATTGCGCTGGACGGCATGCGGCGCGGCGTGGTGCGTTTCAGCCGCCAGCAATTGCAGGAATACGCCGGCCGTTTCTATGCGGCCCAAAGCTATACGCTGACCGAACAGATGCATCTGGTGCACGCCTTCGTGCGCGCCGCCGACGACCTGATCGGGGTGATGATCGCTTTTGCCCCCGGCGAATATGGTTTTCTGCATCTGACCTTGCAGGAATATCACGCCGCACGGCGCCTGATTGTGGCCGACGACCTGCGCCGTCTGTGCATCGCCCGCCATTGGGACGATCCCGATTGGGCCGAAGTCTGGGCCCTTTACTGCAGTGGCGCCGCCACCCATGGCGAAATGGCCAAGGTCAGCGCCTTGTGGCAGGGCGCCATGGACAATTGCGCCGAGCTCGATCAGATCCTGTGCCGTCCGCAGCAGGCGATCGTGCGCTGGGCCGGCCTGATGGGCGGCGAGGCGCTGCATCTGCCGATCTGGCGCATGATAGAAAACTGGTTGCTGCTGCAACTGGCTCCGGGGCAGTTGCAGCGCATCGCCGCCATCAATTTGCTGTGCGGCTGGCAGCACCGCTTTACGGCGCCGCTGCAAAAAGCCCTGCTGCTGGGGCTGTCCGACAGCGACGAAGCGGTGCGCGGCGCCAGCGTCGAGGCGCTGCAAAGCGTGGCCGGCCTGCCGCAGGTGGCGCAGGCTCTGCAGGCCGCGCTCGGCGATCCTGACGGTCAGGTGCGCTGGCAGGCGGCGCAGGCCTTGCAGGGGGTGGCCAACCAGGGCGACGTGCGCAAGGCCTTGCTCGGCGCGCTGGCCCATCGCGAACTGGTGGTGCGGCTGGCGGCGGTGCAGGCGCTGCGCAGCGTGGCCGGCCTGCCCGAGGTGCGCAGCGCCCTGCTGGCCGCGCTCGGCGATCCCGAGCTGGTGGTGTGCTGGACGGTCGCACATGCATTGCATGGCGTGGTCGAACAGGGCGTGGTGCGCATGGCGCTGCTGGCCGCGCTCAAGGATAGCGACAAGAAGGTGCGCTGGGCCGCCGTCGAGGCTCTGCATCCGGTGGCCGCGCATGCCGATGTGCAGGCCGCGATGCTGGGCGCGCTGGCCGATGGCGACATGAGCGTGCGGCTGGCGGCGGTGGAAGCCCTGCAGGGGCTGGTCGAGCAGGAAGCGGTGCGCAAGGCCTTGCTCGACAAGTTGCAGGACAGCGAAGAAGCGATGCGCTGGGTGGTGGCGCAGGCGCTGCAGCGCATCAGCGGCCGCGGCGAGGTCCGCAAGGCGCTGCTTCTGGCCAGCAGCGACTCCGACAATTACGTACGGGCGGCCGCGCTGGAAGCCCTGCAGGCGCAGGCGGCCCTGCCGGAAGTGCGCAGCACGCTGTTTGCGGCGCTCGAGGACGACGATGAAAACGTGCGGCTGGCGGCCATCGAGGGGCTGCATCTGGTGGCCGGCCAGCCCGATGTGCGCGCCACCTTGCTGGCCGTGCTCGGCGACGCCGATGAAAACGTGCGGCTCGGCGCGGTAGTGGCGCTGCAGCGGGTGAGCAGCCATGCCGATGTCCGCCTGGCGCTCAGTCGTGCGCTGGGCGACTTCGATCAGGATGTGCGGCTGGCGGCGGTCAAGGCTTTGCAAGGCGTGGCCGGCCATCACGAAGTGCGCCGCGCCTTGTTGCGGGCGTTGTACGACACCCAGATTCGCTGGGCCGTGGTCGAAGCCTTGCAAAGCGTGGCCGGCTACCATGAAGTCGGCGCCGCGCTGCTGGCCTGCCTGAACGATGCCGATGGCGATGTGCGGCGCGCCGCCGCCAGCGCCCTGCAAGGCATTGTCAGCGGCCGCGGCGATGTCCGTGCGGCCTTGCTGGCGGCGCTGGCCGATGGCGTCGACGCGGTGCGCTGCGCCGCCGTCCAGTCGCTGCAGAAAATTGCCGGGATGGCCGAGGTAAGGGCGGCGCTGCTGGCCATTCTGCAGCGCCCGCAAGAGAACGAGGCGGTGCGCAAGGCCGCCATCGCCGCCTTGTCGGCCTGCGCGCGTTGCGAGCGCATCGACAAGGCGCTGCAGTCGAGCGCCGCGACGGCGCCGCATCCCGGAGCATGAGGGGTGCCGATAGTGCCGGCATGCCCGGATATGCCCAATTGCGATTGTGAAATCGATCGGCGAGCGCAGTCCCATATTTGGAATAGTCATATTAAATCTTGAAAACATTCGTTTTGTTTTTCATTCGCCGCCCTTATTCTCGACAGCGACCAAACAAAAAAGGGGAATACCGATGCGATTGACTAACTGGCGGCAACAGCGTGCACGCAATGCACAAGGACTATTGCGCCATGCCTTGCAATTAACTGTTGTCGGCGCGCTGAGCCTGGCCTGCCACGCCGGTGCGGCCCATGCGGCCGACATCACCTTGCTCAATGTGTCGTACGATCCAACGCGCGAACTCTATCAAGAGTTCGATCAGGCGTTTGCCAAGCAATGGAAAGCCAAGACCGGCGACAATGTCACGATCAAGCAATCGCACGGCGGCTCCGGCAAGCAGGCGCGGTCGGTGATCGATGGCCTCGATGCCGATGTCGTCACGCTGGCGCTGGCCTATGATATCGATGCCATTGCCGACCATCATTTGACGGCCAAGGATTGGCAAAAACGCTTGCCGCACAATAGTTCGCCGTACACCTCGTCGATCGTGTTTTTGGTGCGTAAAGGTAATCCGAAGCATATCAAGGACTGGAACGATCTGATCAAGCCCGGCGTATCCGTGATTACGCCGAACCCGAAAACCTCGGGCGGTGCGCGCTGGAATTATCTGGCGGCCTGGGCGTACGCACTCAAGCAACCGGGTGGGACGCCGGAAACGGCCAAGCTGTATCTGAGCCGGCTGTATAAAAACGTGCCGGTGCTCGATTCCGGTGCGCGCGGCGCAACCACGACGTTCGTCGAACGCGGTATCGGCGATGTCTTGATCGCCTGGGAAAACGAAGCCTTGCTGGCAATTAAGGAGCTCGGTGTCGACAAGGTCGAGCTGGTGGCGCCATCGCTAAGCATTCTTGCCGAACCGCCCGTTGCGGTGGTCGACAAGACCGTCGACAAACGCGGTACGCGCGCGGTGGCCAAGGCCTATCTCGATTATCTGTATAGCGAAGCAGGGCAAGAAATCGCAGCGAAAAACTACTACCGGCCGACCAACGAAAAAGTGGCCAAGAAATTCGCGGCGCAATTTCCAAAGCTGAAGCTGTATACCGTGGATGAGATCGCCGGCGGCTGGACCAAGGCTCAGGCCGTGCATTTTGCCGATGGCGGCGTGTTCGACCAGATTGTCCAGCACGGAAAAAAATGACGGCGACACGGCACGACAGTTTTGCCGGCCGGGCCATTGGTCCGGCTTTTTCCGTTGAAGCGGCTGCCGCCGCGGCAAGCGTTGTCGCCGAGGCCAATGCCGGGGCCGCCGATTTTGCCACCGGCGGGCCGGCCCTGCGCCTGCTGATCGTGCCCGGGCTTGACGATAGCGGCCCCGCGCACTGGCAAAGCCGCTGGCAGGCGCGTTGGCCGCATGCCGTTCGCGTGCAGCAGCGCGACTGGAGCAAGCCGCAACTCGAGCAATGGGCCGCGCGCGTGAGCGAGGCCTTGCAGCAGTCGAGTGCGCCGACCGTCATCGTTGCCCACAGCTTCGGCTGCCTGGCCAGCCTGTACGCGAAAGCGCCATCCAATCTGCTGGGCGCCTTGCTGGTGGCGCCGGCCAGTCCCGACAAATTCGGTATTGCCGCGGCACTGTCAGCAGTCAGGCCGTCTTTTGTCACGCGTGTGATCGCCAGCCGCGACGATCCGTGGATGGCGTTCGACGATGCCTGCCAGTGGGCGCGGCGCTGGGGCAGCGTGTTTACCGATGCCGGCGCGCTCGGCCATATCAATGCCGACAGCGCGCTCGGCGAGTGGGAATTCGGCCTCGAACAGTTGCGCCAATTGCTGTTTTCTATCGGCCTGGTCCAGGCAGATGCGGCGTAAGCGGCATCGATTCATGCGGCCCTGATTCAGCTTGTCCTGATTCATGCAGCCCGGATTCATGCAAATGGATTCATGCAAATGGATTCTGCGCAGAGCCGGGCCGGCAATTCGCGGCGGCCGGCGCCGGCTTTGCAAGCGGCGCAATACGGCATAAAAAAAGGGTGCCGGTCTCAAGACCGGCACCCTCTTTATTGTCGCTCGGGATGCGCTGGCGATTAGCTGATACTTGCCAATCGGCGCGCCCGGCGCGTCACGTTGCACACGTGACCGGTTTACTTCTTGGATTGAAAAATTCGGTCGAATTCGCCGCCATCGTCGAAGTGTTTCTTTTGCGCGGCGCGCCAGCCGCCGAATACGTCGTCGATCGTAAACAAGGTGATCGGCTTGAAGTTGGCGGCATATTTTTTGGCGACGGTTTCCGAGCGCGGACGCAGGAAATGCTTGGCTGCGATTTCCTGTCCGTGTTCCGAATACAGGAACTGCAGATAGGCGGTGGCCTGCTTGCGGATGCCGCGCCGGTCAACGACCTTGTCGACGATGGAGACCGGCGATTCGGCCAGGATGGCGATGCTTGGATAGACGACTTCAAAGTTGTCGCCGAATTCCTTGCGCACCAGTTGCACTTCGTTTTCAAAGGTCACCAGCACGTCGCCGATCTGGCGCTGCGTGAAGGTGGTGGTGGCGGCGCGTCCGCCGGCATCGAGTACCGGCACATTCTTGAAGATGCGGGTCACCAGATCGCGCGCCTGGGCTTCGCTGCCGCCTTTTTTGATGACCGAGCCCCAGGCCGACAGATAGGTGTAGCGGCCGTTACCGGAGGTCTTGGGGTTGGGGACCACGACCTTGATGCCGGGCTTGCCGAGGTCGTCCCATTGCCGGATCTGTTTCGGATTGCCTTTGCGGACCAAAAACACCATGGTCGAATAGAACGGCGCCGAATGGTAGGGCAGGCGCTTGGCCCAGTCGGCCGGCACCAGGCCGTGGTCGGCCAGGATGTCGATATCGTTCGACTGGTTCATCGTCACCACCGATGCTTCCAGGCCGTCGATGACCGAGCGCGCCTGTTTCGACGAGCCGCCATGCGACTGGTTGATCGTCACCGTTTCGCCCGTGGCTTTTTTCCATTCGGCGGCAAAGGCCGGGTTGATGTCCTTGTAAAACTCGCGGGCGACATCGTAGGACACGTTTAACAAGGCCGTGTCGGCAAGTGCGGGGGCGCTGCCCAGGGCCAGGGCGCAGACGGCGGCCAGGGCTGAGAGCGGTTTGGCGGCGCGGTGAAACAAGACCATGATTACTCCGGGAAATAATATTTGATCGTCAATCATCGGGGATTTGTTCGCAAAAGCATACGATTGAATTTTCATATGCTTAGTCCGTATTCCCATATGCGGAATTCCTGCTAGGGCAATGTCGTCTTATTCGATTTAGATATATCGACATGTCTAAAAGGTAGTTAGTAATGTGCAAAGGAAATGTAATGATGGGTATCGACATCTGTATTTGAAGAGGCCCCATGTCCACTGCATCAATTGCAATATTGCAAAAAAACCCAGGAAAAAAACCAGGAAACAGCAAGCGCGCCGGCCGCCCGACACGGGTCATGCCGGGCTTCGACCTGTCGCTCGGCTTCACGCTGTTTTATCTGGCCCTGATCGTGCTGATCCCCCTGTCGGCAGTCTTTTTGAAGACTTTCACGATGAGCTGGGACGATTTCTGGAGCGCCATTTCATCGGAGCGTGTGGTGGCCTCCTATCGGCTCACCTTCGGCGCCTCGCTGATTGCCGCCTTGATTAACGTCGTGTTTGGCGGCCTGGTGGCGTGGGTCTTGGTGCGCTACCGTTTTCCCGGTAAAAAAATCGTCGATGCGCTGGTCGACTTGCCCTTCGCCTTGCCGACCGCTGTGGCCGGCATCACGCTGACGGCCCTGTATTCGAGCAATGGCTGGTTCGGCGGCTTTCTCGAAGCGGCCGGCATCAAGGTCGCGTTCACGCCGCTGGGCATCGTCATTGCCCTGATTTTCATCGGTCTGCCCTTTGTTGTGCGCACCGTGCAGCCGGTTCTCGAAGAAGCCGAGCGCGAGCTCGAAGAAGCCGCCGCCAGCCTCGGCGCGAGCAGCTGGCAGACGTTTGCCCGCGTGATTTTTCCGACCGTGCTGCCGGCCCTGATGACCGGCTTTGCGCTGGCCTTTGCGCGCGCCACCGGCGAATACGGCTCCGTCATTTTCATCGCCGGCAATATGCCGATGGTGTCCGAGATTACGCCGCTGTTCATCATCACCAAGCTCGAGCAATACGATTATGCGGGCGCCACCGCGATCGCCTGCGTGATGCTGGTGCTGTCCTTTCTGCTGCTGCTGGCGATTAATCTGCTGCAGGCCTGGACCCGGCGCCGCGGCCAGGCGCAACATCACGTCCACGCCCCGGCAGCGAAGGAGGCAGCATGAGTCAACATAAGGCCCAGGCGATTGCCCCTCCCGCCTCGGTGCGCCTGGGCGAGCCGCCCGTGGTCGCCACCGGCATGCTCGAGCCGGCCTGGATCCGCACGCTGCTGATTGCGACCGCGCTCCTGTTTCTGACATTGTTTCTGTTTGTGCCCCTGGTGGCGGTGTTCGACCTTGCGCTCAAAAAAGGCTGGCAAGCTTATGTGGCGGCGATTGTCGAGCCCGATGCGGTATCGGCGATCAAGCTGACCCTGTTGACGGCGGCGATTGCCGTGCCGCTCAATCTCGTGTTCGGCGTGGCTGCCGCGTGGACCATCGCCCGTTTCGAATTCCGCGGCAAAAACGTGCTGCTGACCTTGATCGATTTGCCGTTTTCGGTCTCGCCCGTCATTTCCGGCCTGGTCTATGTGCTGCTGTTCGGCGCCCAGAGCTGGTTCGGACCATGGCTGCGCGACCACGACATCAAGATCCTGTTTGCGGTGCCCGGCATCGTGCTGGCGACCATCTTCGTCACCTTTCCTTTCGTGGCGCGCGAACTGATTCCATTGATGCAGGCGCAGGGCAATGAAGAAGAGGAAGCGGCGCTGGTGCTGGGGGCGTCCGGCTGGCGCACTTTCTGGCATGTGACGCTGCCCAATATCAAGTGGGGTTTGCTGTATGGCGTGATCTTGTGCAATGCGCGGGCGATGGGCGAGTTCGGCGCCGTCTCGGTGGTCTCGGGCCATATCCGCGGCGAGACCAATACCATGCCGCTGCAAGTCGAGATCCTCTACAACGAATACAATTTTTCGGCGGCGTTTGCGGTGGCCTCGCTGCTTGCCTTGCTGGCGTTGGTGACGCTGGCCATCAAGTCGCTGATCGAATGGCGTTTGCGCGCCGCCCAGGCCCATCTGGACGATCCGCAAGCCGAGCTCGCCGTGCCCATCGGTGTCGTCGTCCCTATCAACAAGAAAGCCTGAGCCATGAGTATCGAAGTCAACAATATCAATAAGCGTTTCGGCGATTTCGTCGCTCTTGGCGATGTTTCGCTCAATTTTCCCGATGGCGAACTGACGGCCTTGCTGGGGCCGTCCGGCTGCGGCAAGACCACGCTGCTGCGCATTATCGCCGGCCTTGAACATCCCGATTCGGGCCAGGTCTTGCTGGACGGCCAGGATGCCGCGCACAGCCATGTGCGCGAGCGGCAGGTCGGCTTCGTGTTCCAGCATTACGCGCTGTTCAAGCATATGACGGTATTTGAAAACGTCGCCTTCGGCCTGCGCGTGCGGCCGCGCCGCGAGCGCCTGCCGGAGCAGCAGATCCGCCACAAGGTCCAGCAATTGCTGGAGCTGGTGCAGCTCGACTGGCTTGGCGACCGTTACCCGCCGCAACTGTCGGGCGGTCAGCGTCAGCGTATCGCGCTGGCGCGCGCGCTGGCGGTCGAACCGCGCGTGCTGCTGCTCGATGAGCCGTTCGGCGCGCTCGACGCCAAGGTGCGCAAGCAATTGCGGCGCTGGCTGCGTCAGCTGCACGACGAATTGCATGTGACCAGCATCTTTGTCACCCACGATCAGGAAGAGGCGCTCGAAGTGGCGGACCAGGTGGTCGTGATGAACAAGGGTAAAGTCGAGCAGATCGGCGCCCCCGGCGAAGTCTACAACCAACCGGCCTCGCCGTTTGTCTATGGCTTTCTCGGCAACGTCAACCTGTTCCACGGGCGCCTGCATGAAGGCGTGCTCGATACCGGCGATGCCCACCTGGCGGCGCCCGACCACCGTCTGACGCGCGACGCCAACGGCGTCGGCTATGTGCGGCCGCACGAAATGGAAGTGGAACGCTACACGCCGGGCGCGCAGGGCATCGTGGTCAAGCTGCAGCGCGCGCATGCGATCGGACCGCTGGCCCAGCTCGACCTGGCGCGCACCGATAACGACGACATGATCGAGGCCGTCATCTCCAGCGAGCGCTACCGGCAGATGCAATTGAAGACCGGTGAAACCCTGGTGGTGCGGCCGACCCGCCTGCAAGTGTTTGTCGCTTGACGCGGCCCGCCTGCGACGTGGCCTGGCGATATCGCCGAATACCTGAGGATAAACAAGGATAAAGGGAAAACGTGAATTTTCAACAACTGCGTTCGATACGCGAAGCGGCGCGCCGCAATTACAATCTGACCGAAGTGGCGCAAGCCTTGTTTACCTCGCAGCCCGGCGTGAGCCGGCAAATTCGCGAGGTCGAGGAAGAGCTCGGCGTCGATATTTTTGAGCGTAACGGCAAGCGCCTGACCGGCCTGACCGATCCCGGCGTCGGCATCTTGAAAATCATCGAGCGGCTGCTGGTGGAAGCCGGCAATCTGCAGCAGGCCAGTCTTGACTATCGCGGCCAGAGCAGCGGCACGCTGTCGGTGGCGACTACCCATACCCAGGCCCGCTATGCCTTGCCCAAAGTGGTGCAGGCCTTTCGCTCGGCCTTTCCCGAGGTGCGCATCGCCTTGCAGCAAAGCTCGCCCGACCATATCGCCGAGTGGGTCTTGTCGGGCAAGACCGATATCGGCATCGCCACCGAAGGCCTGACGCAATTTGCCGATCTGGTGTCTTTTCCGTGCTACCGCTGGAGCCATGTGATCGTGGTGCCGGAAGGCCATCCGCTATTGGCGCATTCGCCGATCAGGCTCGAAGACCTGGCGCAATATCCTTTGATTACCTACGATCTCGGCTTTACCGGCCGCAGCCATATCGACGACGCCTTTACGCGGGCCGGCGTGGCGCCCGACATCGTCTTGACGGCCATGGATTCTGACGTCATCAAGCAATATGTCACGCTGGGCATGGGGGTCGGCATCGTCGCCTCGATGGCCATCGATCAGGGCCGCGATATCGGCTTGCGCGCGGTCGAGGCGTCCCATCTGTTCGAGCCGAACGTGACGCGTCTGGCGGTGCGGCGCGGCGCCTACCTGCGCTCGTATGCGATCGATTTCATCGAGCGCTTTGCGACCGACCTGACGCGCGAGGAAATTGTCGGCGCGCTGACCGCCAACAGCGACTGAAACAAAAGCCGGTCTGCCGGCCTTCAGTCCTGCAGCGCCCGCACGCACTCGCCGACCAGTGCCGGACCGCGGTAAATCAAGCCGCTGTACAGTTGTACCAGCGATGCGCCGGCGGCGATCTTGGCGCGCGCATCGGCGCCATTCATGATGCCGCCGACGCCGATGATGGGCAGGGCGTCGCCGACTTCAGCCTTGAAGGCAGCCAGCACGGCGGTCGATTGCGCAAACACCGGCGCGCCGGACAGGCCGCCGGTTTCCAGCCCATGCGGCAAATCCTTGACGGCGTCGCGCGCGATGGTGGTATTGGTGGCGATCACGGCATCGATCTGGTGGCGCAGCAGCGCCGCCGCGATATGCTTGATTTGCTCGCCATCGATGTCGGGTGCAATTTTCAGGGCCAGCGGCACATAGCGCTTGTGCTGTTCGGCCAGGCGCAGCTGCGCCTGCTTCAATTGCTGCAGCAAGGAGTCGAGTTCGGATGCGTCTTGCAGCTGGCGCAGATTCTTGGTGTTCGGCGAAGAGATATTGACGGCCACGTAGCTGGCGTGCGGATAGACTTTTTCCAGGCAGTGCAGGTAATCGTCGACCGCGCGTTCGATCGGTGTGTCGGCATTCTTGCCGATGTTCAGACCCAGAATGCCTTTTTTCTCTTGATAAAAGGCCGATTTGACGACATTGGCGACCAGGGCGTCGACGCCGCCGTTATTGAAACCCATGCGGTTGATGACGGCGTGCGCCTGCGGCAGGCGGAACATGCGCGGCAAGGGATTGCCGGCTTGCGCACGCGGCGTCACGGTGCCCAGTTCGATGAAGCCGAAGCCGAGTGCGGCCACGCCGTCGATATAAGCGCCATCCTTGTCGAGGCCGGCGGCCAGACCGACCGGATTTTTGAAATCGAGCCCCATCACGCGGCGCGGCGCGGCCGGCACGCTGGGCAGCAGGCGCGCCACACCTAGCGCATTGGCATAACGCAGGCCGGCCATGGTCAGGTGGTGGGCCGTTTCGGGGGCGAAGGAAAACAGGGCAGGGCGTGCCAGCGCATACAGCAATTTGTCGAGCATGGTTTATTTTTGTGGTGATTGCAACGGTAGCGGGAAAATCCGGAAAACCCGCTATTTTACCGTGCCGGCACCAGTAATGCCCATTCGCCGCCCTGGCGCGCCTCGAGCGGCTGGAAATTGGTCTTGTAGGCCATCTTCGGGCTTTGCGCAATCCAGTAACCGAGATAGACGAAAGGCAGCCCCAGTTGCCGCGCCTGTTCGATCTGCCACAGGACATTGTAGGTGCCGAAGGACGCGCCCTTGACGTGGTTGTCGTAAAACGTATAGACCGAGGACAGGCCATCGTCGAGGATATCGATGATGCTGACCATGCGCAGCGTGCCATCGGGGTCGCGAAACTCGACCAGGCGCGTGTTGACCAGGCTTTGCAGCAGGAATTGCGCATACTGGTCGCGGCTGTCCTGATCCATGCCGCCGCCGGCGTGACGGCTGGTCTGGTAGCGCAGGTAGAGCGCGTAGTGCTCATCGACATAATCGAGCGAGGTGACTGCCGCGTTCAGATTGGCGTGCCGGGTCCAGGCGCGCTGCTGGCTGCGTGTCGGCTTGAAGTCCTGCACCCGCACGCGCACCGGCACGCAGGCCCGGCAACCGCTGCAATAGGGGCGGTAGGTGAACACGCCGCTGCGCCGGAAACCGTGCTTGACCAGTTCCGAATAGGCGTCGGCATTGATCTGGTGCGACGGCGTGGCCACCTGCGAACGTGCCGACCTGCCCTCGAGATAGCTGCAAGGGTAGGGGGCCGTGGCATAAAATTGAAGAGCAGTTAAGGGCAGTTCTTTCGGATGTGTCATGGCTATCCTGTTCGTGCTGATATTGCCAGGGACTGTTATGCCAATGTCTGCCGCCGCTTGTCGGCGCTGTCTTGCGGCTTGCCGGCGCGCTCGGTGAGCACCTGGCGCGGCTCAGCTGCGCTTTCGGTCGCTGCTCAGTTGCTGCTCAGTTGCTGCTTCCTCGCCGCAGCCTCGCCCACCGCACGCCTTCTTGCAGACTCTCGGCTCCATCGTAGCAGATTGCGGCATTTATCGTCGACGCCGCAAAAAACCTTTATTGCGCTGTATCGCCCATCCTGGCGCCGGCCGCCGGGCTCAGAATGGCTGGCCGGGCCGCCACGCCGTGATCGGCGCCGCCGTAATGGCCTGCTTCACATGTTCGAGAAAACGGCTGCGTGCAATCGGCGCTGCGCCGAGCGAGGCCAGATGCGTCGTCTCTTGCTGGCAATCGATCATCTGCACCCCGTTCTCGCGCAGAAAATGCACGAGGTAGGCCAGCGCGATCTTGGAGCCGTCGCTGACCCGCGCAAACATCGACTCGCCGTAAAACATCTGGCCGATCGCCACGCCGTAGGCGCCGCCGACCAGCTGGTCGTCGTACCACAGCTCGGACGAATGGGCAAAGCCGAGCCGCGCCAGCGCACCGTAGCCTTTGATGATGTCGTCAGAAATCCAGGTGCCGGGACCGTCGCGGCGCGGCGCGGCGCAAGCCCGCATCACCTGTTCGAAAGCGCTGTCAAAGCGCACCGACCAGCGGCCATCGCGGTTTTTATGGACTTTTTTCAGGGTCTTGCGCAAGCTGTGCGAGATCGCAAAGTCTTGCGTATACAAAACCATGCGCGGGTCGGTACTCCACCAGAGTATCGGTTGACCTTCGGAAAACCACGGAAAGATGCCATGCCGGTAAGCGTCGAGCAGACGCGCCGGCGACAAGTCGCCGCCAGCGGCCAGCAAACCGGCCGCGCCGGTGTCATCGGTCAGCGCCCAGTCGACCGGCGGGAACGGCGAATCTGCTTCAAGCCATGGTATTTTCATCGGATCGCCAAGCAATGGCTTCAAAATGCTACTTTATACCGAAATCGGGAATGTGCCGGAGGCTCGCCTTACTTTGCATGCAGTAAAAAGTAAAATATTGTCATTTATCAACCAATCATCTTTTTCGGCGATCGGGCGCGATCCCGCATTCAGCGCGGATGTCAGTTGTCATCTGTAAACAAATAGCGGCGCCAAGACTGCAGGCCGGCGTTGCCGGCAAGCCGCGCAGGCCGGCCATATGCATGGGCCGGGCGCGTGCGCTGAAACAGGGCCGAATCAGTCCTGCAAATCCATGCGGCGCGCGATGGCGTAACTGTGCACCGGTTGCGGGCCGCTGCCGCGGCGTCCTTCTTTGTAATCGGCCAGGAACAGGCGCAAGGTCTTGGTAATGGTCGGGAAGGCCAGCTCGTCCCACGGAATTTCTTCTTCGGTAAACAAACGTACGTCCAGGCTTTCCGGGCCGGCCGCGTAATCGAGGTCAAGCAGCGTGGCGCGATAAAACAGGTGAACCTGATGGGCGTGGGCGATATTCAAGAGGATGAATAATTCATGCAGTGCGATATGGGCGCCGGCTTCTTCGACGGTTTCGCGGATGGCCGCATCTTCGGTGGTTTCGTCATTTTCCATGAAGCCGGCCGGCAGCGTCCAGTAGCCGGCGCGCGGCTCGATCGCGCGTTTGCATAACAGAATTTTCAGCTGGCCGTCCTGTTCCCAGATCGGGATCGAGCCGAGCACCAGCTTCGGATTTTGGTAGTGGATGGCGCCGCATTGTGGACAGACATAACGCAAGCGATTGTCGCCATCGGGAATCAGTTGCGTGACCGGATGGGCGCATTCGGAACAGAATTTCATAACGTAGTCGAGGTGAGTGGGATGTTGGATAAAGATTCGATAGTGTATGCCGAAACCAGGCCCGCAGGTGAAGCCTTTGCGATGGAGCCTTTAATATCAAGCCTTGGCCGCCGTCGGCACGGCGCTTGCGCGGCGCCCGCGCATGTCATGCACGGCCTGCGCATGGTCTATTTTATAAATTTCATTGCGTAAAGCCGGTAAAATCTGTATGATGCACTACATCAGACGCGGGGTGGAGCAGTCTGGCAGCTCGTCGGGCTCATAACCCGAAGGTCGTAGGTTCAAATCCTGCCCCCGCAACC
>JAIZVZ010000211.1 GCA_021768485.1 Oxalobacteraceae bacterium
GCTTTCAGCCGCGCCGAGATTTCGTCGCGCGCACAGTCGAATTCGCGCGCGGCGCGATGGGCCCGGAACAGCAGCGCGCGGCCAAACGCGGTCAACAACATGCCGCTGGCCTTGCGTTCGAAAAGATCCTCGCCGATCAATGATTCCAGCTCGTGGATCGAGCGGGTCACCGCCGACTGCGCACGATAGAGAGACTCCGCCGCGCGCGTCACGCTACCCTGTTCGGCGACGGCGATGAAGGCGCGCAGATGGCGCAGACTGACAGAGCTCATGGTGTAAATCGATGGCGGGACAGGCGGGCGGGCATGGCGGCACTCCGGCGGTGGCGGGACAATGCCCGGTACTATGCCCTAAAACGGCCGCTTCCGACAACCGCTTTTGCGCAGGCTGATAAGCAGATTCGATGGCTGGTCAGGCCGATCGCATGGGCCATTCCGGTGCATATATCCGAAAATGCCTCATTCACGTCATTCGATTTCATCCGAGGATTGCATCATGTCGACAGCCGATAAAACAACCCCACTTACCCGCGCAACGCTCATCGGCTACGGTGAAGTCGGCCGGATCTTTGCCCAGGCGCTGGCTGCCAGCGGCCTTTTTGCCGTCTCTGCCTACGACATCCTGCTGGACGCCGATAACGAAAATGCCGCCGCCGCGCAGAGCATGCGCGAGCACGCCGCCGGGGCCGGCGTGACCTTGCACAATCGCCTGCAAGGCGCCTTGGCCGAAGCCGAGGTCGTGATCTCGGCGGTGACCGCTACCTCGGCCTGGCCGGTGGTACAGGCGGCTTTGCCGCTGTTGCCGCCCGCGTGTTTCTTTGTCGATCTCAATTCGGTGTCGCCAGCGGTCAAACAACGCAGCAGCGAACTGATCAACGCCGCCGGTGGCCGGTATGTGGAAGCCGCGGTCATGACATCGGTGCCGCCGTACGGCATCAAGGTGCCGATCCTGCTGGGTGGCGCCCACGGTCCGGCCTTTATCGAGCGCATGACCGGTAGCGGCATGTCGATGGAAATCGCCGCGGCCGACGTCGGTACCGCCTCCGCCATCAAGATGTGCCGCAGCGTGATGATCAAGGGGCTGGAAGCGCTGCTGGTGGAAAGCATGTTTTCAGCGCGCCACTACGGCGTGGAGGAGCAGGTGCTGGCCTCGCTGGCAGAAACCTTTCCGGGCATCGACTGGCAGAAGCAGTCCGACTACATGATCTCGCGCGTGGTCCAGCACGGCCGCCGCCGCGCGGCAGAGC
>JAIZVZ010000068.1 GCA_021768485.1 Oxalobacteraceae bacterium
GCGTCCATTAATTAGTTGCTTATTTTAAATATTGGCAAATTAAAAGAATGTGTTGAAAAATGCCAATTCGTAGGTATAATTCTGCGATGTCCCGTATTAGACAGGTTTCGTGCCTCGATACTAAGTGGGTTTGGTATTCAAAATGTGTTGGTATTGGAGGAAAGAGGCATGGATTTTTCGCAAAACGGTAAAAGTTCGGGAAAAAACTTCACAGGCATCACCGTGGTGCTTGTCTTGCACGTTCTTGTTGCATATGCGGTTATTTCCGGACTTGGCAAGCGCATGGTTGAAAAAATGACCGCGCCGGTAGAAACCAAGATTATTGAAGAGGTGAAACCAGCACCGCCGAAAGATCTGCCGCCACCACCGCCGCCGCCAAAAACAATGGCGCCGCCGCCACCGTTCATCCCGCCACCGGAAATTCAAGTCAATGCGCCGCCACCGTCGCAAACGACTATTGCCGTGGCTTCCAGTAATGCTGTAAAAGGCGATGTCGTGATTGCCAAGCCGTCGGCCGCCGTCGCTAAGGGCCCTACCGGCCCATCGTCAGTCCCTGCAACAATTAACGTCAAAGATTGCCCGGTTCCTGAATATCCGCGTCAATCGCAGCGTAATGAAGAAACCGGCACCGTCATCCTGAGATTCCTGGTTGGCGCTGACGGCAGAGTAAAAGACTCCCAAATTGAAAAATCCAGCGGTTTCCGCGAACTGGATAAGGCTGCAAAAAATTCAATTGGGGCATGTAACAAATTCAAGGCCGGTATGCAAGATGGCAAGCCGGTTGAGTCTTATGCACGGGTTGCCTACGAATGGAAGTTGGATTAATTCCAGCGCCCATCATTCGTCAGCATTTTTCATAATCTATTAAGTTTCAAATTAGCACCTTATTTAAAATCTGGAGGAAGCATGTTTAAGAGTACCCGTCTATCCGCTTTTTTTGCGGCAGTTTTGATTTCAGTTAGTGCTACCGCATTGATCGCGCCGCAAACATCGTTTGCACAAGACACTGCTTCCGCTTCCGCATCTGCGGCAGCACCAGCAGCAGCGGCAGCCGCAGATGCGTCTGCCCCAGCCGCTGCAGCACCTGGCGCTAAAGAAGAAGTCAAGAATCCCTACGGTATTGATTCTGTTTGGGCACAAGGCGATTTCGTCGCCCGCGGCACCATCATCATCCTGTCCCTGATGTCGATGGGCAGCTGGTACATCATCATCACCAAGCTGATCGATCAATTCAAGATCAACGGCCAAGCTAAAGAAGCTTCGGAAAAATTCTGGAAAGCACAATCGGTTGTTGCCGGCTCGGCCGCACTGAAAGAAGGCAGCCCATTCCGCTACATCGCTGAATCCGGTTCCAAAGCCAGCTCGCACCATGATGGTGCACTGCTGGAACAAATCGATTTGAGCACATGGGTGACGATGTCGATCCAACGTGCCGTTGACCGCGTTCAAAGCCGTCTGCAAGATGGTCTGTCGTTCCTGGCTACCGTCGGTTCGACCGCACCGTTTATCGGCCTGTTCGGTACGGTTTGGGGTATTTACAATGCGCTGACAGCCATCGGTATGTCCGGCCAAGCATCGATCGACAAGGTTGCCGGTCCAGTTGGCGAATCGCTGATCATGACTGCCTTCGGTCTGTTCGTTGCCGTTCCTGCTGTTCTCGGTTACAACTGGCTGGTTCGCCGCAATAAGTCGGCAATGGAAGATGTTCGTTCGTTTAGCGCAGATATCCACTCTGTCCTGATCAGCGGCGTCATGTCGACCAGCGAAGCCGGTCGTGCAGCACTTGGTGCCAAAAAGGTAGGTTAATCATGTCCATGAACGTCGCTTCGGATGACGGCGAAGATACCGTAATGTCCGAGATCAACACGACGCCGCTTGTCGACATCATGTTGGTCTTGCTGATCATCTTTTTGATCACCAGCCCGGTAGTGTTAAAGACCATTTCTGTTAAGTTGCCGCCTGAACTCAATCAGCCGCTCAAGACAAACCCTGAAAACATCAATATCTCAATCGATAAAGATGGCGGGACGTACTGGAATCAAAAGCAACTCGGCAGCACTGCCGAATTGCTGGAAAAACTGAAAGTCGAGGCCGTTAAAGTGCCTCAGCCGGAAGTACATATCCGCGGCGATTCCGATACACCGTATCAATTTGTCGGCAAGGTCATCCTGACCTCGCAACGCGCCGGCATCCAGAAAATCGGGTTCATTACCGAACCACCTGCGCGCGGCGGTTAACGCCAAAGCGGGCCCTGCCCGCTACGCGCATGCACAGTCGGTAAGCAGTAATGAAGCAATACCGGCGTCGGATCATGCATCCGGCGCCGACTTAAAGAAAAGGAAACACCATGAGCATGAATGTCGGCTCCGGGGGCGGATCGTCAGCTGATCCAGAACCAATGATGGAAATGAATATGACACCGCTGATTGACGTCATGCTGGTGTTGATTATCATGCTCATCATTACTATCCCGAAGCAAAATCACTCAGTTAATTTGAATATGCCGAGTGGCAATCCACCGCCACCGACCACCCCGCCAGTCGTCGTCACGATCGACGTCGACTTCGACGGCACCATTCTGTGGGATGGCGTGGTTACCGATAAGCCGGCATTGGAAAACAAATTCCTGGGTATTGCCGCAATCCAAGATCAGCCAGAAGTCCATCTGCGTCCTAACAAGCTGGTTCATTACAGCTCGGTCGCCTTTGTCATGGCCGCAGCACAGCGTCTGGGCGTGAAGAAAATCGGCATGGTCGGTAATGAGCAATTTCTGGAATAATTCCGATTCCCGTTTTTGAACGACAGGCAGGCTTGACCTGCCTTTTTCGCATTTGATGGAAGATCAATATGACCAAATCCCCAATTAAATCTCGTGTCGTCCACCTCGGCCTGCTGCTGGCCGCCGCCGCTTTCACTGCCGCGCCGATGGCGCAGGCACAGGCTTTGCGCCCCGAAGTCGGCCGTCCGCTGCAGGCTGCGCAAGAGCTGATGAAAGCCCACAAAGCCAAGGAAGCGCTGGCAAAAGTCCGTGAAGCGGCCGCTGTACCGGGCAAGTCGGCGCAGGAAACCATGACGGTGGATCGCATGATGGCTTCCGTCGCCTCGGCTGCCGGCGACAACGACGCCACCATTCGCGCGCTCGAGTCGATGATTGCCTCGGGCAAACTGGCGCCGGCCGAACAACTGAAGTATGTACAGACCGTCGGCGGCCTGTACTACACGAAAAAAGATTATGCCAAAGCCGTCACCTGGCTGAACCGCTACATCAAGGATGGCGGTACGGACCCATCGGCGCAAAAACTGATCATCTCGGCCAGTTTCGCCAGCGGCGATACCGCCAAGGCCGCCCACGATACACAGCTGGCCGTTGCCGAAATCGAAAAAACAGGCCGTCCCGCCAGCGAAGACCAATATTCGCTGCTGGCCAATGTCGCCAGCAAGAGCGCCGACAAGACTGCCTATGTAGCGGCGATGGAAAAACTGGTGTCGCATTATCCGAAACGTGAGTACTGGGCCGATTTGCTCAGCCGCGTACAAAACAAGCGCGGCTTTTCCGACCGCCTGTCGCTCGACGTCTACCGCTTGAAGGCGACGCTGGGCCTGGTCAAGACCACTGCCGACTATATGGAAATGTCGCAGCTGGCATTGCAGGCCGGCCAGGGCGTCGAAGCCAAAAAAATCATCGATCAAGGCTATAGCGCCGGCGTGCTCGGCAAGGGTGCCGAGGCCGACCGTCAAAAACGGCTGCGCGACATGGCAAGCAAGACTGCCAGCGGCGCCGCTGCCGCCGCGGTCGCAGCCGAAGCTGATGCACGCAAGAACAAGGACGGCAGCGCCCTGGCCAATATCGGTTATGCCTATGTTCAGGCCGGCCAGCATGACAAGGGCCTGGCGCTGATGGAACAAGGCATCAAGCTCGGCGGCGGCAAATCGATCGAACACGCCAAGCTGCATCTGGGCATGGCGCTGGCGCAATCGGGCAAAAAGCCACAGGCGCTGCAAGTGCTGAAGACCGTGCAAGGCAGCGATGGCGCCGCCGATCTGGCCCGTTACTGGATTATCGAGCTCAATCACCCGCTGTAATCACATGTCTCGCATGCCGTGCCGGGTATAAAATCTTGGTACCGCAGCAACGCTGCTGAAAAAACAAGCAGGAAAACAACGCGCCGCTTCCATGCGGCGCGTTGCATTTGGAGGTCGCATGGCGAGATCGCATGCGGCCATTGGCTACAGAGCGGCAAATACCCTTATAATCTTAGATTATGATTGCTCACCGAACTCTTCCCCCATCGCCATGAAGGTCTTTCGCGGACTGCCAAATACCGAAGCCAGGGCGCCATGCGCCTTGACGATAGGCAATTTCGACGGCGTACATCTCGGCCATCAAGCCTTGCTCGCCGAAGTGCGCGCTGCCGCCACACGTTTGAACGTCGAAGCGGCCGTCATGACGTTCGAGCCGGCGCCGCGCGCCTATTTCGCCGAACTGGCCGGCGACGTCTCGAAAGCGCCGACCCGCATTGCCAATTTGCGCGACAAGCTGCAGTCCTTGTCCGATGTCGGCATCGACCGCGTGATCGTCGAACATTTCAACCACCACTTTGCGGCCATCTCACCCGACGATTTCGCCGAGGTGATCTTGCGCCAGGGCTTGCATGTCAAATGGCTGATGGTCGGCGAGGACTTTCGCTATGGCGCCCGGCGCGCCGGCAACCTGGCCACCTTGACCGCCGCCGGCAAGCAATTGGGCTTTGAAGTCGTATCGCTGCCGACCGTGCTCTCGGGCGGCGTGCGCATCTCATCGTCGGCAATCCGCTCGGCGCTGGCGCGCGGCGACTTTTTGCAGGCCGAGCAATTGCTCGGTCATTCGTATGCGATTTCAGGCCGCGTCGTACACGGCGCCAAACTGGGCCGCACGCTCGGTTTTCCGACGCTCAATCTGCGCCTGGCACGCGAACGGCCAGCCTTGTCTGGCGTTTTTGTGGTGCAGGTGCACGGCTTGAGCGAACAGCCGCTGCCGGCCGTGGCCAGCATCGGCACCCGACCGACGGTCGACAGCAGCGGCCGCATGCTGCTGGAAGTGCACGTCTTCGATTTCGCCGCCAATTGCTACGGCAAGGTGGTGCGCATCGAATTTCTGAAAAAATTGCGCGACGAAGAAAAATACGCCAGCCTGGACCTGCTGAAAGCGGCGATCGCCCGCGATGGCGCCAACGCCCGCGCATTTTTCGACGGCGGCACGCCGCACATCGTTGCAGCCGGCGGCGGCGCCTGACGCCAGACCGCGGCCGCGCCCCTCATCAAGAAACAGGCATCACGAAAAGAAAACATGTCCCAAGAAAAAACACCAAAGAACAAGCCGGCCGCCAAGCCGCAAGCCAAATATCCGGTCAACATGACCGAAACCAGTTTCCCGATGCGCGGCGACCTGGCCAAGCGCGAGCCGCAATGGGTCGCGCAATGGCAGCAAAAAAAGATTTACGAGCGCGTGCGCAAAGCGGCCGCCGGCCGCCCGAAATTCATCCTGCACGACGGCCCGCCCTACGCCAACGGCGACATCCACCTCGGCCATGCGGTCAACAAAATCCTCAAGGATATCGTGGTCAAGTCGCGTGGCATGGACGGCTTCGATGCCCCTTACGTACCGGGCTGGGATTGCCACGGCATGCCGATCGAAATCCAGATCGAAAAGCAGTACGGCAAAAATCTGCCGGCGGCCGACGTCATGACCAAGGCCCGCGCCTATGCCGACGAACAGATCGACAAGCAAAAGAAGGACTTCATCCGCCTCGGCATTCTCGGCGAATGGGATAATCCCTACAAGACCATGGCCTTCGGCAATGAAGCCGATGAGTTGCGCGCGCTCGGCAAACTGCTCGACAAAGGCTATGTCTATCGCGGCTTAAAACCGGTCAACTGGTGCTTCGACTGCGGTTCGGCGCTGGCCGAGGCCGAAGTCGAATACCAGGACAAACGCGACCCGGCCATCGATGTCGGCTTTCCGTTTGCCGAACCTGAAAAAATCGCGCGTGCCTTCGGCTTGCCGCAACTGTCGGCGGCCCCCGGCTATTGCGTCATCTGGACCACCACGCCATGGACCATTCCGGCCAACCAGGCCTTGAACGTCCATCCTGAATTCACCTATGCGCTGGTGCAGGCCGAGCGCAAGGGCCAGACGATTTATCTGATCCTGGCGCAGGACCTGGTCGAATCGTGCCTGGCGCGCTATCAGCTGGAAGGCAAGGTCGTCGCCAGCTGCCTGGGCGCGGCGCTCGAGTCGATCCGCTTCCGCCACCCGCTATCGAGCGCCGACGCCGGTTACGACCGCCTGTCGCCGATCTACCTGGCCGACTATGTCACGCAGGACAGCGGCACCGGCATCGTCCATTCGGCGCCGGCCTACGGCGTCGACGACTTTATCACCTGCAAGGCGCACGGCCTGGCCGACGACGACATCATCAAGCCGGTGATGGGCGACGGCCATTACGTGCCGAGCCTGCCGCTATTTGGCGGCATGACCATCTGGGAAGCCTCCAAGCCGATCTGCGCGGCGCTCGAGGCCGCCGGCACATTGTTCAAGCTGGTCATGTTCGACCACAGCTATATGCACTGCTGGCGCCACAAGACGCCGATCGTCTACCGCGCCACTTCGCAGTGGTTTGCCGGCATGGATACCACTCCCAAGGCTGGCGGCCCGACGCTGCGCGAAACGGCGCTGCAGGCCATCGAGCAAACCGAATTTTTCCCGGCCTGGGGCAAGGCACGGCTGCAAGGCATGATTGCCGGCCGTCCCGACTGGACCCTGTCGCGCCAGCGCCAATGGGGCGTGCCGATGGCATTCTTCCTGCACAAAGAGACGGGCGAGCTGCATCCGCGCACGCCGGAACTGCTGGAAGCGGTCGCCAAGCGCATCGAACAACGCGGCATCGCCGCCTGGCTCGAACTCGACATCGAAGAATTTCTCGGTGCCGAAGCGCCGATGTATGTGAAAAACCGCGATACGCTGGATGTCTGGTTCGACTCCGGCTCGACCAATGAAACGGTGCTCGGCGGCCCGGCCGGCAACGGTTCGCACGCCAAGCAGCTGCAATTTCCGGCCGACCTGTATCTGGAAGGTTCGGACCAGCATCGCGGCTGGTTCCAGTCTTCGCTGCTGACCTCGTCCATGCTCAACGGCCGCGCGCCCTACAAGCGCCTGCTCACGCACGGCTTTACGGTCGATGGCGACGGCAAGAAGATGTCCAAGTCGCTCGGCAATGTGATCGCGCCGCAAAAAATCTCCGATACGCTGGGCGCCGACATCTTGCGCCTGTGGATCGCCTCGACCGATTATTCGGGCGAACTGTCGATCTCCGACGAAATCCTCAAACGCGTCACCGAAGCCTATCGCCGGATCCGCAACACGCTGCGCTTTTTGCTCTCGAACATCTCCGACTTCGATTTCAGGCAACACGCCTTGGCGCCCGACGCGCTGTTCGAAATCGACCGCTATGCAATCGCCGGCATGGCGCAATTGCAGACCGAAATCCTGGCCCAGTACCGCGTCTATGAATTCCACCCTGTGGTGGCGCGCCTGCAAAGCTACTGCTCGGAAGACCTCGGCGGCTTCTATCTCGACATCCTCAAGGATCGGCTGTACACGGCCGGGGCCGACTCGCTGGCGCGCCGCTCGGCCCAGACCGCGCTGTGGCACATCACGCAGTCGCTGCTGCGCGTGATGGCGCCGATCCTGTCGTTTACGTGCGAAGAGGCGTGGCAGCATTTCGCCAGCGCCGACGAATTCGCCGCCAGCGACGAGACCATCTTCACCCAGACCTATTACCCGATCCCGTTGCCGGCCGACAGCGAGGCTCTGCTGGGCAAGTATGCCGCCCTGCGCGAGGTGCGTGCCGTGGTCACCAAGCGCCTGGAAGACTTGCGCGCCAGCGGCGCCATCGGCTCGTCCTTGCAGGCCAACCTGACGATCAAGGCCGCCGGCGAAAAATTCGCCCTGCTCAGCAGCCTGGCCGATGACTTGAAATTCATTTTCATCACCTCGCAGGCGCAGGTCGAACTGGTGGCCGATGCCGCCGCCGAAGAAATCGTGGTCACCGCCTCGAACGCCCAGAAATGCGAACGCTGCTGGCATTACCGGCTCGACGTCGGCAGCGATCCGGCGCATCCGGACCTGTGCGGCCGCTGTTGCGCCAATTTGTTCGGCACTGGCGAAGCACGCCGTTTCGCCTGATTTCAACATTTGTATTGACCGTATCCATGGCTAAGTCCAATGCACCACGTTTTTCGTCCCGCTCCAGTCACGGCAGCAGCAGCATGTTGCCATGGCTGGGCATCGCCTTTATCGTCATCCTCGCCGATCAGCTCAGCAAGATCACCGTCACCAAATTGCTCAAGTTCGGCGACGCCCTGCCGCTGACCTCGTTTTTCAATCTGGTGCTGGCCTATAACCCCGGCGCGGCCTTCAGCTTTCTGGCCTTCGCCTCGGGCTGGCAACGTTACTTCTTTACCGCCATCGGTTTGCTGGCAGCGCTATTCATCATCTATCTGCTCAAAAAACACGCCGGCAAAAAGCTGTTTTGCTGCGCCCTGGCGCTGATTCTCGGCGGCGCCCTCGGCAATGTGCTCGACCGCCTGCTGTACGGCCACGTAATCGACTTCCTCGATTTTTATGTCGGCAACTGGCACTGGCCGGCCTTCAACCTCGCCGACAGCGCCATCTGCCTGGGCGCGGTCCTGTTCGTCGTCGATGAACTGCGGCGCGTGAACCGGTAACAGCGCACTACCGGGCGCAACACGAAGCGCAATTAAAAACGATATAAAAGACCGGATAACAGACGGCAGATAGGAGTGGCGATGGAACTGGCTGGTAAAAAAATTGTTCTCGGTCTGACCGGCGGCATCGCCTGCTACAAGGCGGCCGAACTGACGCGCGCGCTGGTCAAGGCCGGCGCTGCGGTGCAGGTGGTCATGACGCAAGGCGCACTGCACTTCATCACGCCGGTGACCATGCAAGCGCTGTCGGGCCAGCCGGTCTTCACCGACCAGTGGGATGGCCGCATCGCCAACAATATGGCGCACATCGACCTGACGCGCGGCGCCGACGCCATCGTGATCGCGCCCTGCTCGGCCGATTTCCTGTCCAAGCTCGCGCACGGCGGCGCCGACGATTTGCTGTCGACCCTATGCCTGGCGCGTCCGCACGGCCTGCCCCTGCTGGTGGCGCCGGCCATGAATGTCGAGATGTGGGAAAATCCGGCGACCCGCCGCAACGTCGCCCAGCTGCAGGCCGACGGCGTGGCGCTACTGGGGCCGGCCGCCGGCGACCAGGCCTGCGGCGAGGTCGGCATGGGCCGCATGCTAGAAGCCGAACAACTGCTCGGCGAAATCATCGCCGCCTTCCAGCCCAAGCTGCTGGCCGGCACCCGCCTGCTGCTCACGGCAGGGCCGACCGTGGAAGCGATCGATCCGGTACGCGCGGTAACCAATTTTTCGTCGGGCAAGATGGGCTACGCCGTGGCCCGCGCCGCGCGCGAAGCCGGCGCCATCGTCACCCTGATTTCCGGGCCCAGCGCCCTGCCCACGCCCTACGGCGTGCGCCGCATCGACGTCAGGAGCGCGCAGCAAATGCATGCGGCCGTGATGGCGCAACTGGCAGGCCAGCACGTATTTGTGGCCGTGGCCGCCGTGGCCGACTGGCGCGTGGCCAATGTCTCCGAACAGAAGCTGAAAAAAACCGCCGGCGGCAAGCCGCCCGAGCTGCAATTCGAACAAAACCCCGACATCCTGGCCGATGTGGCCAAGCGGGCCGACGCGCCGTTCTGCGTCGGCTTTGCCGCCGAATCGGACCATTTGCTGCAGCATGGCGCCGAAAAACGCATCAGAAAAGGTGTGCCGCTGCTGGTCGGCAATCTCGGCCACGAAACCTTCGGCCAGGAAGACAACGCGCTGGTCCTGTTCGACGCCAACGGCCATACCGAACTGCCGCGCGCCGACAAACTGACGCTGGCGCGGCAACTGGTGGCGCAGATCGCCGCCCGCCTGCCCCGCGCCCCGCAGCCGAGCGCGCCAACGGCGGCGCCCACTCCGGACGCTTCTCCACTTTGACAAGGCCTTCGCGCCAGACCACGCCTATCCATGAAAAATATCGCCGTTAAAATTCTCGATGCCCGCATGCGCGAACAAATGCCGGCCTACGCCACAGCCGGCAGTGCCGGCCTCGATTTGCGCGCCTGTATCGACGCCCCGCTGACGATTGCGCCGGGCGCCACGGTGCTGGTGCCGACCGGCCTGGCAATCCATATCGGCGACCCGAATTACTGCGCCATGATCTTGCCGCGCAGCGGCATGGGCCACAAGCATGGCATCGTGCTCGGCAATCTGGTGGGTCTGATCGATTCCGATTACCAGGGCCAGCTGATGATCTCGACCTGGAATCGCGGCGCCGCCGAATTCACGCTGCAGCCGATGGACCGCCTGGCGCAGCTGGTCATCGTGCCGGTGGTGCAGGTCGGCTTCGACATCGTCGACGACTTCGACGCCAGCGACCGCGGCATCGCCGGCTTCGGCAGCACCGGGAAACACTGACACTCCGCACGCCGCCACCATGCGATGGGACGCACGATGAACGACACAACCATACCCGGCGCAAGGCGCTGTTTCAGACTGCCGGCCATGCTGTGCGCGGCGGCGTTCTTGCTGACGGCCTGCGGCCTGCTCCAGAAGCAGCAAAAAGCGCCGATCAGCGAAGCCGGGCCGGCGGCAGCGGCCAGCGCCGAGATGACCGGTCTGCGCGATCTCGCGCGGCGCCAGCGCCGCCTCGAAAAAGTCACGGCGCCGTTATTGCTGGCCAATGCCGACCTGTGCCGTGCGCATGCGCGCAATCTGCTCGGTTTCACGGCCCAGAACAAGTATTCGTTTTCGAGTGAATTGGCCGACGAGGCAAGCGCGGCCCTGGGCCTCGATGAAAAGCTGCAAGTAACCAATGTCATGCTCAACAGCGGCGCGGCCAGGGCCGGCTTGCGCACCGGCGACCGCCTGCTGATGGCTGACGGCAAAAAAATACCGCAGGGGCCAAATGCCGAGCACGCCGCCGGCGCCATCCTCGGGCCGCTGACCAAGTCGCGCGCCGATATCAAGCTGACCGTCTTGCGCAACAACGCCGAACTGATCGTGCAGGTACCGCTGACGCGTGCCTGCGGCTTTCGCGTCGCCCTCGGCAATGCCGACAACATCAACAGCTATGCCGATGGCCAGCGCGTGACGCTCACACGCGGCATGCTCGACTTTGTCCGTTCGGACGAAGAGCTGGCCTATGTGATCGCCAAAGACATGGCGCACAATACGCTGGGCCATGCCGATAAATTGCGTCTCTCGGGCACGGCCGGCGGCATTATCGACAACCTCAGCAATGTACATCCCGACCGCGCGCTGCTGACCGGCAGCGGCGGCCTCAAGCCGATGCCGCAAGAGCTCGATGCCGCCGCCGATCGCCTCGCGCTTTACATGCTGGTGCGGGCCGGCTTTTCGATCGAACGCGCCCATCAGTTCTGGCAACGGCTGGCTGACCAGGTCCCGGCCACGGTATTGAATGGCTATACTGCGCAGCATCCCGCCACCGCCTATCGCCTGGCTGAACTGGATAAATCGACGGCCGAAATCAAGGCCAAGCTAAACGCGAAAAAGACGCTGACGCCATGATGCGCGGGCCGGCACTGCGGTCCGCGCCGCCCTTCCACGGCCAATATTCATAATCAAAAAAAGCTGGTATGATCGTTTGCAGTAAGTCGATCATCAAGCTGTCCTGACCTTGCGCCTGTTGGCCATCGAACAAGATGGCCTGATTGCTGGCGCCGAGATTCGTCCGATTACCGCTGTCCAACTACAATGTCCGATTGCCGATTAAAAGGTGCAGGCATGAATTTGACTCTGGCGCAACGCAGCTCTTCACAAGCCCCACCGCCTGCCAGCGCCGTGTCGGCCGCCATGCCTGGGCATCGCGCATAGAATTCGCACAAGGAAAATTATTTCATGGCGACCATTCTGATCATCGACGACCATGTATTAAACCGTGAATTCATGCTGACCTTGCTCGGCTATAGCGGCCACCATTTGCTCGAGGCCGGCGATGGCGTCCAGGGCCTGACGATGGTGCAGGGCCACCGGCCCGATCTGGTGATCGCCGACATTCTGATGCCGAATATGGATGGGTTCGAATTTGTGGCACGCATGCAAGCCAATCCGGCGACGCGCAACACGCCAATCATTTTTTATACCGCAACATTTCGCGAGCGCGAAGCGCAAGTCATGGCACGTGCCTGCGGCGTGCGCTGGGTCTTGGCCAAGCCCTCGGAACCGGAGCTGATCTTGCGCACTGTCGCCGAGGCGCTGGCCAGCACCGCGTCCGAGCAGCCGCCATCGCTGGCCATGCGCGAGAGGGACCGCGACGCAACCGGCGCCGAGGGCCGGCTCAAAGAATACATGGCCGACCTGAAAAGCGATACGCAATTGTTGACACAGGCGGCGCCATTTGCAACAGACAGCAATCGCAGCGGCGATCCAAACGGCAATGCAGGCGCAGATGCCGAGGCCATCGAACCGGAAGCCCAGCTGACGCTGCGGCTATCGAAGTCGCTCGAGAATCTGCAAAAAGTCAGTCTGCGCCTGACGGCGCTGATCGAACTGGGGATCGAGCTGTCGGCCGAGAGCGAACCGCAAAAACTGCTCGAGATCGGTTGCCGCGGCGCGCAATATATTTGTCAGGCAAAATTCAGCGCCATCGGCATTTTCGACGCCGGCGGCGACACGCTGCATCACCTTGCCAGCCGCGGCTGGACGCCGGCCCAGGTCCGTGAATTTTTCCCGCAGCCGTTTTCGCAAACCCTGTATCGCACCATGCAACAGAGCGCGCAACCGCTGCGTCTGATACTGCCGCAAGCGGCCGATGGCGGCCGCCACCCCGACTTTCAGAGCTTTCTCGGCGTCTTGATTGCCAGCGCTTCGGCCACTTATGGCTGGCTGTACCTGGCCACCAGGCTCGAAGGCGACGAATTTACCGAAGTCGACGAAAAAGTGGCGGCGACGCTGGCCGCGCAACTGGCGGTCAGCTATGAAAAATTGGCCCTGCATCAAGCCATGGAAAAAAACCATGTGCGCCTGAAGCGCGAAATGGCCGAGAATGCAAAAGCCCAGCAAGCCCTGCAGGCATCGACCGCGCGCCTGACCGGCATTTTGTCGAGCATCGACAACATCGTCTGGTCCTGGAGTAGCGGCACCATGTTGTACGTGAGCCCGATCGCGGAAAAAATCTGCGCGCGCCCGGTCGACGATTTTTACCGCGATGGCGAACTGTGGTGGAACATTGTCCTCGCCGAAGACCGCTTGCGCGTGAGCGAATGGCGCGACGAGCTGTCGCGCGGCGGCGCCAAGCTGTGCAAATACAGAATTACCCTACCAGAGGGGAATATCCGCTGGCTCGAAGTGAAGGCCAGCGTCATTGCCGGCAGCCCGCCGCGCATCGATGGCGTGGCAATCGATATCACCGAGCGCAAGGATTCCGAAGCGCGCATCGAATACCTGGCCAATCACGACGCCCTGACCGGCCTGGCCAACCGTACTTTGCTCGGCGACCGCATCATGCAGGCCATGCACCAGATGACGCGCAGCAAACACTTGCTGGCCTTGCTGTTTCTCGACCTCGACCGCTTCAAGGAAATCAACGACAGTTTCGGTCATCTGGTCGGCGACGGCTTGCTCAAGCAAGTTGCCGAGCGCCTTTGCAGACTGGTGCGCGAAGGCGATTCAGTGGCGCGCCAGGGCGGCGACGAATTCGTGATCCTGCTGGTCGACCTGCAGGAAGCGGGCGACCTGGTGCACATAGCCGCCAAAATCGTCCAGGCCTTTCGCGAACCGTTCGTGGTCGAAGGCCATCAGCTATTTATCAGCGCCAGCATCGGCGCGGCCAGCTACCCGCAGGACGGGGCCGATATCCCGACCCTGTTTCGCAATGCCGACACCGCGATGTACCGCGCCAAGGACGAGGGCGGCAATGCGGTCCAGTTCTATTCGAGCGATATGAGCGTGCTGGCGATTGCCCGCACCGAACTTGAAAATGCCCTGCACCGGGCGATCGACAACGAGCAATTCGAAGTGTATTACCAGCCCAAAGTCGATGGCAGCAGCTACCAGATCATCGGCGCCGAAGCGCTGCTGCGCTGGAACCGCCCCGGCATGGGGGTGGTAACACCGGGCAGCTTCATTCCCCTGTCCGAAGAAACGGGCATGATCGTGCCGATCGGGGCCTGGGTCTTGCGCGACGCCTGCCGCCAGGCGCGGCAGTGGCAAGACGCCGGCTTGCCGCCGATTTGCCTGTCCGTCAACCTGTCGGCGCGCCAGTTCCGGCAAGCCAATCTGTCGCGCACGGTGGCCGACATTTTAAGCGACACCGGCCTCGACTCCGTTTGCCTCGAACTGGAGCTGACCGAAAGCATGATGATGCATGACACCGAGCTCTTCATCGACAAATTGCATGAATTGAAAATGATGGGGATTCACCTGGCGATCGACGACTTCGGCACCGGTTATTCAAGCCTCAGCTACCTCAAGCGCTTCCCGGTCGACACCCTCAAGATAGACCAGTCTTTCGTGCGCGATATCGTCACCGACCCGCACGATGCCGCCATCACGCGCTCCATCATTTCACTGGCGCACAGCCTGCAAATGCACGTGGTGGCCGAAGGCGTGGAAACGCTAGAACAGCTCGATTATCTCAAGCTGCACAGTTGCGACCAGATACAGGGCTATTTCTTCAGTCAGCCCGTCAGCGCGTCGCAATTTGCCGCCATGCTAAAAAACGGCAAATGCCCGCCGCCCGCCTCCGCGCCGCAGTCCGGTCTTACTTTACACTGAATAATTCGACATCGAAGACCAGCATGGCATTCGGCGGAATATCGCCATTGCCGCTGCCCTTGGCGCCATAAGCGAGCGAGGCCGGAATGATCAAGGTCCGCTTGCCGCCGACGCGCATGCCGGCCACGCCCTGGTCCCAGCCCTTGATTACCTTGCCGGCGCCGAGCGGAAAGCGGAACAGGCTATGGCCGATCGAGGTATCAAACATTTTGCCGTGGAATTTCGGCGCCTTGGCATTGTATAACCAGCCCGTGTAATGCACCTCGACCATGCTGCCGCCGAGGGCCTCGGCCCCGGTGCCGACCTTGATATCGGTCTTGATCACGACCGGCATCGTCGATACCGGCGCTGCCGCCGGTGCCGCGCCAAGCGCCGCCGCACTGCTGAGCGCAGGCGCTGCGGCGGCAGCGGAAGCCTCGCCGCTGGCCGATTGCGACTGCGCCAGAGCCGAAGTCATGGCCAGCAAGGCGCCGAGAGCGAAAATACGGGAAGAAGTATATGCGTGCATCAACATTCCTTAATGAGTTAAAAATAATGACATCAATGACATCTTAGCCCGGCTGCAGGGCCTCGGCCGGTGCAGAGGCAGGCTCGGGAAGGCGGGCCAGCTTGTTGAGCACATGGGCGGCCGCAATCAGACCAAAGCTGGCCGTGACCACCACCGAAGAACCGAAGCCGGCGCAATTGAGGCCGGTGACGGCGCGCTCGTCACCATCGACCGAGCAGGTTTCGCCGGTCTCGGGCTGGCGCAGCGCTTCCATCGAAAACACGGCGTCGACACCGAACTTGGTTTTGGAGCCGCGCGGAAAACCGAATTGCGCCCGCAGGCGCTTTCTGACCTTGGCCAGCAGCGGTTCCTGCTCGGTCTTGACCAGATCGCGCACTTCGATCTTGGTCGGATCGATCTGGCCGCCGGCACCGCCAATGGTGATCAAGGCGATCTGGTGCTGGCGGCAATAGGCAATCAAGGCCGTCTTGGCCGTGACGCTGTCGATCGCATCGACCACATAATCGAAGCCCGCCGCGCCGATCATGCGATCGAGATTGTCGGGGCCGACAAAGTCCTCGACCAGCGTGACCTGGCAATACGGATTGATCTGGGCAATGCGGGCAGCCAGCGCATCAATCTTGGCCTGGCCCACGGTCGACGTCAGGGCCTGGATCTGGCGATTGACATTCGATTCGGCCACATTATCGAGGTCGATCAGCGTCAGGCGGCCAATTGCATTGCGCGCCAGCGCTTCGACCACCCAGGAGCCGACGCCGCCGACACCGACCACGCAAATATGGGCTTGCTGAAAGCGCTGCAGGGCCGGCGCACCATAAAGCCGGGAAACACCGCCAAAACGGCGGCCAAAATCGACGTCATCGATGACGTCTGTTGTAGAAAAAGAAGAAGTGAGGCGGTTCATGGCGCCATTTTAACGCGTGGCAAGGCAATCTTTGCTCTAAAATGGTAGTGTTTTATTATTATACTAATAATTTTGTATTATGATTCCAGATTGCACGGGAACATATTCACCAGCAAAAGGCAAAAAAAACATGTCCGGTTCAGTATTCGATACGGCACCCGGCTTCGATCAACCGATCGCCGTACTCAAGCATTGCCATAATAAGATCCGGCGCCAGATCGCCACCCTGCAAAAGCTGCTCGCGCATTTACCCGAACATGGCGCCGATACCGAAGCCAAACAAGCCGCCGGCGCCGTGCGCAGCTACTTCAACCAGGCCGCGCAAATCCACCACGCCGATGAAGAAGTCGATTTGCTGCCGATGCTCAGAAAAACGGCTTCGGGCGCCGATAGCGAGCTGCTGAACCAGCTGGCGCCACAACTCGCAAACGAGCACCAGATCATGGAAAAATTGTGGCTCGCGCTCGATAGCCAGCTGGCGGCGATCGCAGCGGGCAGCTCGACCTATCTCTCAAGCGAAGAGGTCAAGGGTTTCATCGATATTTACAATACCCACATGAGCACCGAAGAAACCGATATCGCACCGATGGCGAGCCGGCTTTTTTCGAGTGCCCAGCTGGCGGCCATGGGCGCCTCGATGCAGCAGCGGCGCGCCATTGCACCGTCTTCGGCCTCGTCGTCGGCACCGGCGGCGCCGGCCATCGTCAACGGCCAGGCCTCGGTGGCGCATCTGCGCACCGACTTCAAGCGTGCCAGCCTGTCGGAAGCAGACGTGCTGGCGGACCCGGTGGCGCAGTTCGGGCGCTGGTTCGACGAAGCGCAGACCGCCAAGGTGCTCGAAGCCGATGCCACTTGCCTGTCGACCGTCAGCGCCAGCGGCCGGCCATCCTCGCGCATCTTGCTGCTCAAGGATTTCGACCACCGCGGCTTTAGCTGGCACACCAGCTACGACAGCCGCAAAGGCGAAGAGCTGGCTCACAATCCGTTCGGCTCGCTGCTGTTTTTCTGGAGCGATCTGGAACGCCAGATCCGCATCGAGGGCCGCGTCGAAAAGATGTCGGAGGCCGAAAACGAGCTCAATTTTGACGCCCAGCCGCTGGCCAGCCGCCTGCACGCAATCGCTTCGCACCAGAGCATGCCGCTGACCGACCGCGCCACGCTGGAACGGCGCTATGCGGAAATCGAGGCCAGCGCCGGCGACAAGCCGGCCCGCCCCGCGGATTGGGGCGGCTACCGCCTGGTACCGGATCGAATGGAGTTTTGGCAAGGGCGCGGCGCCCGTTTTCACGACCGCATTATCTATACGCTGCTACACGATGGCAGCTGGCAAAGGAGCAGGCTGCAACCATAAAAATTTCGGCCCTTCTTTTTTGATGCTTTAAGCTTGGTTTATCTATCGGAGGTAATCATGTTTGCGCAAAAAAAACTGCATACATTAGTCGACAAAATCCGCAATGAACATGCACTACCGTTGCGAATCGAATTATGGAATGGCCAGCAATTCGATTTTGGCGGCGGCGCGCCACAAGTGACGGTGCGGGTGCCGCAAGCGTCGGCGCTGGCCTATCTGCTGCGACCGACGCTCGACAGCCTCGGCGCCGCCTATGTCGAGGGCAAGATCGAAGTGCTGGGCAAGGCGGCCGAAATGGTCAAGATCGTCAATGCGCTGGCGGCGCACTCGCTGCCATCGCGAAAAAATGGCTGGCACATCGGCTTGGCCCGGCGCCGCAATCGCAAAGCCGAGGCCGAGGCAATCCGCTACCACTACGATGTATCGAACGAGTTTTACGCCCAGTGGCTCGATCCCAACATGGTCTACTCTTGCGCCTATTTTGAAAACGGCGACGAAAGCCTCGAACAGGCGCAAATCAAGAAGATCGACCACATCCTGAAAAAAATCGCCCTGCAGCCCGGACAGCGCCTGCTCGACATCGGCTGCGGCTGGGGCGCGCTGGTGATACGGGCGGCGCAGCAATTCGGCGCCCATTGCGTCGGCGTCACGCTCTCGGAACAACAATATTTATACGCCAAGAACAAGGTGGAGCAGGCCGGCCTGTCGCATCTGATCGAAATCCGCCTGCAGGATTATCGCGACATCGACGGCACGTTCGACCGCATCACCAGCGTCGGCATGTTCGAGCATGTGGGCCTGCGCAACTTGCCCGTGTATTTTGAAAAAATCCACGATTTGCTGGCCGAGGGCGGCATGGCCATGAATCATGGCATCACTTCGACCGATCCCGACGATGGCGACAGTCCTTATGGCGGCGGCACCTTCATCGACCGCTATGTGTTCCCGCACGGCGAAGTACCGCATATCAGCAGGGTTCTCAAAACCATGCAGGACGGCGGGCTGGAAACGCTCGATGTCGAAAACCTGCGCCAGCACTACGCCAAGACCTGCGGCATCTGGGCCGACAATTTCGAAAAACGCGCCGACCAGATCCGTCCGCTGACCGACGCCAAGCACTTCCGCATCTGGCAAGTCTATCTGGCTGGCTGCAGCTACGCCTTTGAAAAAGACCACATCGCGATCTTCCAGGTCTTGTGCACGCGCTCGGGACGCGACGCCCGCACACTGCCGCGCTCGCGCCGCTATATGTACCCGAAACCGGCGCTGGAAGCGGTTTAAGCGCAGTCCAGCGCAGCCCCGGGCCGCCAAGCCGCCCGCCCGTCAGGATCGCAGCTTATGCGCGAACGACGTGCGGAACTTGGCAACCTTGGGGGCGACGACAAAAGCGCAATATCCCTGCAGCGGGTGCTGGCGGAAGTAATTCTGGTGATAATCCTCGGCCTTGTAATAGGTCGTCAGCGGCAGCAACTGCGTCACCAGCGGCGCATCCCACACGGCCAGCATGTCCGCCATGACCTGGCGCGCAATCGTTTGCTGCTCTTCGCTCTCGTAAAAAATGACGGAACGATACTGTGTGCCGACATCATTGCCCTGGCGGTTCAGGGTGGTCGGGTCGTGGATCGTGAAAAAGACTTCGAGGATTTCACGAAAACTGGTCAGTTCCGGATCGAAGCTGACGCGCACGATCTCGGCATGTCCGGTCGTGCCTTCGCAGACCTGGTCGTAACTGGGATTGGCAATCTGCCCGCCCATATAGCCGGACTCGACATGGGTGACGCCGCGCATTTCTTGATATACCGCTTCCAGACACCAAAAACAGCCTCCACCGAGCGTCGCCGTTTCTGTCTTGACGATCGAGTTCATGATTCACTCCCTATGCCTGATACGATACTAAATACTGTAACGCAAAAAGATAATATGCGCCGAACGCTTTCGCGCCCGGCGATGAAATAACACAATAAGCGGCCAAATAGCTGCCCAATGGCAGCCAACCCAGACAAAACCAGCGAAAATCGGCGCCTCATTCACGATAAAATCGCCACTGACGCTGCATCGAGAAAATTGCATCAAGCGTTTTTTGCTTGCATTCTAAATAACATAACTGATTCGGGTCAAATGACCTTCACTTTTTACCACCTTGTCTGATTTGACCAACATCAAAGCCTGATTTTTCGGCATAATACCGTATAGCTACCGGAACCACTGATGAATACACGCCTCCCTTCCACTGGCGCGGCCTTCGATACCGCGCACTTTCGTAATGCATTGTCGCAATTTGCCACCGGCGTCACGGTCATCACCACGCGTCTGGCCGACGGTACGTTTTTTGGCTTGACGGCCAGCTCCTTCAACTCGGTTTCGCTGACGCCGCCGCTGGTATTGTGGAGCCTGTCGAACCACGCCTCGAGCCTGCCCGACTTCAGCAGCAATTCGCACTATGTGATCAATGTGCTGGGAGCCGAACAGGCGGCACTGGCCGAACGTTTTGCGCGGCGCGCCGAACAACGTTTCAGCGACCTGCCTTTCACACTCTCGCCCAGCGGGCTGCCGATTCTCGAAGGAGTGTCGTCCTGGTTCGATTGCCGCAACCGCAGCCGCTATCCGGAAGGCGACCACGTGATCATGGTCGGCGAAGTGGAAGCCTGCGAAGTGTCGCCGCAAGCCGGCCTGATTTATCATCGCGGCCAGTTTTCCCGCACTCAAACCTGAGTCGCCGCCACGCTTGAGCATGGCCGAGCTCAGTTGCCGAACGAGCTCAGTTACCGAACTCGGTGCCAAGCTCAGTTGTCAAGCTCCTGCGCAGGACTCAATTGCAAAACCAATCGCCTGGCTTATCTGCCGCGCAAAATTTCAGCAGCAAACCACGCCATGCAGGCCCGCCGCCCGTCCCCCAGACGGCCGGCGCGGTGTACAATTGTTCAAACAATTGACGAGGCCATGCCATGATCCCGCCAGCAAACAGTAGCAAAGTGCAATTCCACTGGGATGATCCGCTGTTACTGTCGAACCAGCTGAGCGACGAAGAGCGCATGGTCCGCGATGCCGCGCATGCCTATTGCCAGGACAAGCTGGCGCCGCGCATCGTGCAAGCCTTCCGCCACGAGACCTGCGATGCCTCGATCTTTCGCGAAATGGGCGAACTCGGCTTGCTCGGTCCCACCATCCCCGAACAATACGGCGGTCCCGGCCTGAACTATGTCAGCTATGGCTTGATCGCGCGCGAGATCGAACGCGTCGATTCCGGTTACCGCTCGATGATGAGCGTGCAATCGTCGCTGGTCATGCTGCCCATCCTCGAATTCGGCACCGAGGCCCAGCGCCGCCGATTTCTGCCTGAACTGGCCAGCGGCGCACTGATCGGCTGCTTCGGCCTGACCGAGCCCGACCATGGCTCCGATCCCGGCTCGATGATTACGCGCGCCAGAAAAGTGGACGGCGGCTATACATTATCGGGCAATAAAACCTGGATTTCGAATTCGCCGATTGCCGATATCTTCGTGGTCTGGGCCAAGGACGACCATGATGAAATCCGCGGCTTCATCCTCGAAAAAAACATGGCAGGACTGTCGGCGCCGGCAATCCATGGCAAATTCGGCTTGCGCGCCTCGGTCACCGGCGAGATCGTCATGCATGATGTTTTTTGCCCCGAAGAAAACGCCTTTCCCGACGTGCGCGGCTTGAAAGGCCCGTTTACCTGCCTCAATTCGGCGCGCTACGGCATCGC
>JAIZVZ010000212.1 GCA_021768485.1 Oxalobacteraceae bacterium
TGAAATGCACCGCGTGTTCAACTGCGGCATCGGCATGACCGTGATCGTGTCGGCGGAAAACGCCGCCGCCGCCAAGGCCCAGCTGGAAGCGGCCGGCGAAACCGTCTACACCATCGGCAAGATCCGCGCCCGCGTCGGCGACGAGCACCAGACCGTCGTGGTGTAAGCAGTTCGGGCCGTCCGGTCGGCCAGCCGGACGGACGCAATGGGCGCTAGCTCTTCGTCAGGCTGAATACAACTACTATGGGTTGTGGTAGTGTAACCGTCATACCGTTCCTTAAGTTATTGTGACGCCGCTGAAATGAAGAGCAGGGACAGCAGGCAAGACGAGCGGGTACCGAAGGAATGCAAGATTTCGCCGCGGCCTTTTTGATAAACCACGGCGGTGAAGCTGTCATTGACAGATCGGGATGTCACTTTCCATCCGGTCGAGCGAAATGCGGTGCTGAGTTTTTTCTCGTCGACGCAAGGTTGCGCTCGGGGATGGGACAAGGGGAGCACGCTAGTGCCCGGATGGCTACCCCAGCCAAAGGTGAACGCGGTTTTATTCTTTGTTTGCGAGAAAGAAAGATCGAAATTGCCATCCACGAAGGCGGTCGTGCCGTACACCGGTATGTCGGTTTGCTGTACAGCGAGCCGATGCGGATCGACGAGGTGCAGCTCGGTATTGAGTTCCCGCTCGACGAGCTCTTTTGTGATCAGGCCATCGCTTGGCGCAGCGAGACGCCCCAATGCTGTAGCAAGCTGATTTTCGGACCACGGTGATGAGGTTGCGGAAGTGCTGGCTTTCTGGCTTGCCGCTGGTTCCGCGGCGAAAGCCGGACTCCACTTAAACACGGCAATCCCTCACAAAGATGTGGATAGGCGTAACTTTAATTGGAGATTATAAATAAGTTTCACTAAGGAATTGTCATCAATCGTCACAGGTAGGCTGCCCGCTTAACTTGGAAGTCACGTCGCGATGGCATACTGCCGCGTGTGAAAATCCTGCCTGTCTCGGCGATCTCGGCCGAGCGCTTCACCCTCAGCAACGCGGAGGCGGTCGCCACCGTCGACCAGGCGATCAGCCGCCTGCTGGACGGGCTGGCGGCGCGCCATATCGATGCGAATATCGTGGTGGTGTCCGATCACGGCATGGCGCCGGTCAGCGGCGAGCGCGTGATCCGCATGCAGGGCTGATCGGCGTGGCGGCGTTGCCGTCGGACGGCGACATCGCGCCGCTGCTGCCGGCGCTCAAGCCGG
>JAIZVZ010000142.1 GCA_021768485.1 Oxalobacteraceae bacterium
GCTGCGCACCTCGGTCGCCACCACCGCAAAGCCGCGCCCCTGTTCGCCGGCGCGCGCCGCTTCGACGGCCGCGTTCAGGGCCAGGATATTGGTCTGGAAGGCGATGCCGTCGATCACATTGATGATGTCGGCCATCTTGCGCGACGATTCGTTAATCGTCCCCATCGTGTGCACCACTTCCGACACCACGGCGCCGCCCTTGACGGCAATTTCGGACGCCTTGATCGCCAACTGGTTGGCCTGGCTGGCGTTGTCGCCGTTTTGCTTGACGGTGCTCGTCATTTCTTCCATCGAGGACGCCGTTTCTTCGAGCGAGCTGGCCTGTTCTTCGGTGCGCGACGACAGATCCTGGTTGCCGGCGGCAATCTGCGACGAGGCCGTGGCGATCAGATCGGTACCGCTGCGCACCTCGCTGACAATTCCCAGCAGGCTGTCATTCATGGCTTTCAGCGCCAGCATCAGCTGGCCCGTTTCGTCGGTCGAGTTGACCTCGATATGCGAGGTCAGATTGCCCGCGGCGACCGTCTCGGCCACTTTTACCGCTTCATTGATTGGCGCCGTGATCGAGCGCGTTGCAAAATAAGCTACGCCGATGCCGATCAGGATGCCGCATATGCCAAGGCCGACCAGCAGCGTCCGTGCGCTGGCGTAGGTGGCGTCGGCGTCCTTGTCGGCCTTGTCGGCCGCGTCGATTGTCAATTGCCGCAATTTGGTAAGTTCACCCATATACGCGGCGCGTAACGGCGCCACCTCCTGGTGCAGCGTCTTCATTGCATCGTCCCACTTGCCATCGGCTTCTTGTCCGGTGCATTTATCGAGGATCGCGTTATAGACCTGGTTTTTCTCCAACATGGCCTTGAACGCTTCCTTTCCTTTTTCTGTTCGCAGCAATGGTTCGATTTTCTGCAGAGATTGCGTACTTTTGGCGCGCGCAGCCATGATTTTGGCAATGCCCTTTTTCGTTTCGTCGGCATCGCGCGAGAGCAGGATGTCGCGGTTGGCCGCTGCCGTGATATAGCCTTGTTCGATAATTTCGTTGACCAGCAAGATTTTCGGAATACTCTCTTGGGCCATGACGGTCGAGGCATCGTTGACGACGCTGAGCCGATTAATGCTTATCAGTAGCGACACCACCAGGATCAGCAGCACGGCCGAGAAGCCGGCTCCAAGCCGCGTACCAATTTTCCAGTTTTTCATATTGCGTATTCCCTTCTGATTTTTAATATGGGGGGCGTCACTATGTCGGTCAGAGGCATGGCTATGCTCAACGGTAACTGTTGATGCCAAGCTAGATTAGCATGCACTTATCTGCCACGACCAGACCAATTGGGCCTGTTGTGTTCACAATCCAACGCTCTGCAATTTCACATTGCAGGCAGGAAATTACTTGCCTGATTCTTGAGCGGGAGGGCCGGCTTTAAAAAGCCCAGTCGTAATCGACCGTCAGCGGCGCATGGTCGCTGAAGCGCTGTTGCTTGTAGATGGCGGCGCTGTGCGCGCTGGCGGCGAGAAGCGGCGTGGCGACCTGGTAATCGAGCCGCCAGCCGACGTTTTTGGCATAGGCCTGGCCGCGGTTGCTCCACCAGGTATAGGCCTCGCCGGTGGTGGCCGGATGCAGGCGACGATAGACGTCGGCCCAGCCGAGTTCGCTGAACACGCGCGTGAGCCAGCTGCGCTCTTCGGGCAGGAAGCCGGAATTTTTCAGATTGCCTTTCCAGTTCTTCAAGTCAATTTCCTGATGTGCAATATTCCAGTCGCCGCACAGAACGATTTGCCGTCCGGCCTTGGCCAGCTGGGCCAGATGGGTATAGAAATGCTCCATGAAATGGAATTTCGCCGCCTGTCGTTCTTCACCGCTCGAACCAGACGGCAGATAGACGGAAATGACGGAAAAATTTCCATAAACCAATTCGATATAGCGGCCTTCAGCATCGATTTGCGGAATGCCCAGGCCTATGATGACTTGCTGCGGCTTTTGTTTGGCATAAATGCCGACCCCGCTATAGCCTTTTTTTTCCGCGTAATGAAAATAACCGGTATAGCCGGCCGGCGCCATCATGTCGCCGCTGAGGTCGGCCTCTTGGGCTTTTAATTCTTGCACGCACAGGAAGTCGGCATTTTGCACGGCCAGCCAGTCGAGAAAGCCCTTGGTGGTGGCCGAGCGGATGCCGTTCAGATTGGCGGAGATGATGCGAAGCATGCGGGTCCTGACAGGTGTGAGTAATTAAAAAAACAATATCGCGGAAAAAACAATATCGGAAAGAGCAATAAGAAAGTGAAACGGGCAATAGTGATGCCAAATCACAATGGGAAATATTTTACGCATAAACGGCTCATCGTGCCGGCTCGGCCTTGGCGGCGCCGGCTGTTGGCAGCGCAGGCATTTCGGCATGCAAGGCCGGCATGACGACGGCACGGCCGCTCAGGTAGTCTTTTCCCAGCGTAAAGGCGGCCGGCAGCAAGAATAACAGCAGGCCGATATATAAACGGTAGCGCACGTGGGCGTAATCGATGGCGAGGTCGGCGCGCGACAGCGCCGCGGGAGGCATGGCGCTGAATTTTGCCGCCAGTTCGATGAGCAGATAAGACCAGAAGGCCGTCAGATAGATAGTGCCGCTATGTTCTCCAAAAAACATAAAAATGGCCGCCATCGTAAAGCCGGGCTCGATCTGCACGCCCCACAGGGCGCCGCGAAACATCGCGGTATCGGCATTGTGGGTAAAGGCGATCGCCACCGTGGCGACAAAAGCCAGCATGCCGAACAGGTCGAGCACCAGAAAGCGGCGGTGGCGGCGGTCGAGCACGCTCGTCAAGACGATGGCCGGCGCAAACGACATAGTCCATTGCGGGTGCCAGACGATAAACAGAAAGGGAAAGACGGTCCCGGCCAGATACACATAGGCGGCGCGGCGCGGCAATTGCTCCGCACTTGTCTGCGCCAGGTAAGCGAAGCCGCACAGCACGGTGAAGGCGGCAAACACATAATAAATGTGCCAGCCGCCGACATCGATGACGGCGGCAAAGACGCGCTCGAGATTGCCGTGGTTATTGACGCCTTCGATAAAGGCCGGCGATGCGCCATACAGCAACTGGATGAGCACGGTCGGCAGCGCGAAGACGGCCAGCGCGCCGGCGAGCGCGGCCAGGCGTTTTTCAAACAGCAAGAGCAGCGGGAGAAAAACGAAGAGCGGGAAGTATTTGAAGGTGATGGCCAGGCCAAAGCACAGCGCGGCCCGGAATAATTTGGTGCGCAAAAACATCAGCACACCGGCCAGCGTCAAGATCACATAAAAAATATCATATTGAGAAAAAATGAATTGCGAAAATAGGGCCAGCGGCGACACCAGCCACAAGGCAGTCGCATAGCGGTTCCAGCTTTTGTATTGGCGATAGCATTGCGTAATGCGATAAAACACCAGACCCGAAGCGCCATAGACGATGGTCGTCAGCGCCTTGAGCCAGTAACTGCAATAAATCGGGAAGTGATCGGCGCTGGTGATCAGCCCCAGGACTTTGAGCGGATAGAGCCACAAGGCAAAGATGACATAGATTGAAGGCGGATAAGGCGTATGGATCATCGACAGGCCGCCGCCCTGGATGCGTTTGCAATTTTCGTAAAATTGCAGCGGATTGCCGAACAGGTAATTGAGCGCATCCCAACCGACAATGGCGATATCGAAGTGAAAAAAGAAAATGAAGCAGACAGTCAGCAAGGCGCTGCCGAGCACATAGTCGGCCAGCGATAACTTGTCGGAGGGGAAAATTGCATTCATTTGGTTGCACTCCCGCTGTGGCCGTTGGCAAATGATTGATGGTAAAAGAGCGGTGACAAATGATCGGTGACAAATGATCGGTGACAATTGATCGGTGACAATTGATCGGTGATAGGCGGATGGGAACGCGCAGATATTTGCGCCATGAATCGACTGCTGCCGGACGGCAAACATTGTCCGATGTTGTACAGGTGTTAGCTGTGCGGACATTATAGGAGGGCCGCCGTGGGCGTGGCAGCGGCCGTATCAACTCGTCGCAGCAAACTTGTCCGCCAGCCTTTAAACCCCGTAAAATGGCGTTATTGCCTATTCTTTAGAGTCCCCATGTCCAATCTGCGTCAACAATTCATTGAGTTTTCCGTCGCCGCCGGCGTCTTGCGCTTCGGCGAATTCGTCACCAAGGCCGGCCGCCTGTCGCCGTATTTTTTCAATGCCGGCCTGTTCCATGAAGGGCAGACCCTCGGCAAACTGGCCGATTTTTATGCGCAGACCTTGCTCGACTCGGGCATCGAATTCGACATGCTGTTCGGCCCCGCTTATAAAGGCATCACGCTGGCCTCGGCCACCGCCGTCGCGCTCGCCCACCGCGGACGCAATACCTCGTTTGCCTACAACCGCAAGGAAGCCAAGGATCACGGCGAAGGCGGCACCATTGTCGGCGCCAGGCTGGCCGGGCGCGTGGTGATCATCGACGATGTGATTTCGGCCGGCACTTCGGTGCGCGAATCGGTCGACATGATCCGCGCTGCCGGTGCCACGCCGTGCGCGGTGCTGATCGCTCTGGACCGCATGGAGCGCGCCGGCAAGGACGGCGCGCTGTCGCCGCATTCGGCGGTGCAGGAAGTGGCGCAAGCCTATGGCATTCCGGTGATTTCGATCGGCAATCTCGACGATTTGCTGGCGTACTTTGCCGGCGCCGAAAAAACCAGCAGCGACCCGCAACTGGCGCAGCACAAGGACGCGGTAGCGGCCTATCGCCAGCGTTACGGTATCGCGCAAGAAATTTAAAGGACGCCGATCGGGATGGCCATGGTGGCCGGTCCCGGGCGCGAGTCTGTTCCGGCCGGAACAG
>JAIZVZ010000012.1 GCA_021768485.1 Oxalobacteraceae bacterium
GAGGAGAATTGACGAAACTAATCGGCTAGTCTACGAAGTGCATGATGAGGAATTAATCATCATTTCGTGCCGCCACCATTATTAAGAGGAAGGGGAGCTGGCGCTCCCCTTCTTTTATAGTTTAGAAATTCAATTCTAAATCTCACAAGGGCGGCATCGATTGAATCGCCCCGGAATCCCTAGACACTTGCAAGCATCTCGAAATACTGCTTTTCAAAATTAACGGGCGAGAGCTGATTGTTGAAACCGTGACGGCGCTTCGGATTGTAGAACATCTCGATGTAATCGAACACATCGCTTTTGGCATCTTCGCGCGTGCCGTAGATTTTGCGCCGGATTCGTTCTCGTTTGAGTAGTTGAAAAAAACTCTCGGCGACAGCCTTGTGCATGTCTCGCGTGGAGTCGGCCATCTGATAGTCGCGCGGCCATTTTTCCGACCATGCGCCGAATGTCTCCGCGTCCTTGACATGGGCCTTCTCTTTCGCCGGCGATTTGCCGGCGGCGATCATCTTCTTTGCCTCGCCCAGTTGCTCGCGTGCCTCGGCCAATGTGATGCCGCCGACGCCATAGCGCCCGAACGTAAGCGTCTCCTGGCGACCGTTGATCGAATAGTTGCAGCGGAACGAGATCGAGCCAGCTTTCGTGACGGCCACATACAGGCCATCCCGGTCGTTCACTTTGTAGAGCTTGTCTTGTAGTTTGAGATTGTGAAGTTTGGTATCGGTCAGCATGGCATTTACTCGGCAAGGGCTAGAAATACCCTGATCGAAAAGCGTGTCAAATTCGCAGGCAAACCCTTAAATATAAAGAATTTATTTAAATACGATACCATGGCACCGCTCAGTACAATCACATGGTATCGACAGCCGATCATGGCATCGTTGCGAGATCATACCATTAAGAATGCCATGAAAAAACATTGCTTAACCGCACCAATCCTTGCCCGACAGTGTCGGATAAAATAATAAAAAAGCCCGTGAAATCACGGGCTCAGGTGCGGATCAGTGCCAGCAGTTGCTAGGCATTAAATCACTCCCATTCAATGGTCGCCGGCGGTTTTCCCGAGATATCGTAGACCACGCGGTTAATCCCGCGCACTTCATTGATGATGCGGTTCGAGATGCGGCCCAATAATTCATGCGGCAGATGCGCCCATTGCGCCGTCATGAAGTCGAGCGTCTGCACCGCGCGCAGCGCCACCACGTATTCGTAAGTGCGGCCGTCGCCCATCACGCCGACCGACTTGACCGGCAAAAAGACGGCAAAGGCCTGGCTGGTGGCGTGATACCAGTTGTTCGGGGCGTCGGCCGGCGCGCTGTCCTGCACCATGCCGGCGGCCAGCTCGAACGGGGTGGCGCGCAATTCCTCGATGAAGATGGCGTCGGCGCGGCGCAGCAGGTCGGCGTATTCCTTCTTGACTTCGCCGAGGATGCGCACGCCCAGGCCCGGACCCGGGAACGGATGGCGGTACACCATATTGTGCGGCAGGCCGAGCGCCACGCCGAGCTTGCGCACTTCGTCCTTGAACAGTTCGCGCAAAGGCTCGAGCAATTGCAGTTTCAAGGTATCGGGCAGGCCGCCGACATTGTGGTGGCTCTTGATCGTGTGGCCCTTCTTGCCCTTGCCGGCGCTTTCGATGACGTCGGGGTAAATCGTGCCCTGCGCCAGCCATTTGGCGTTTTTCAGCTTGCCGGACTCGACCTGAAAGACTTCGACGAACTCGCGGCCGATGATCTTGCGCTTGGCTTCAGGATCGGTGACGCCGGCCAGATGGCCCATGAATTGCGCCTCGGCGTCGATCCGGATCACCTTGACCCCGAGGTCGTTGGCGAACATGTCCATCACCATATCGCCTTCGTTCAGGCGCAGCAGACCGTGATCGACAAACACGCAGGTCAGCTGGTCGCCGATGGCGCGGTGGATCAGGGCTGCCGCCACACTCGAATCGACGCCGCCCGACAGGCCGAGGATGACCTCGTCCTGGCCGACCTGTTCGCGAATCTTCGCGACCGCCTCGTCGATATAGTCGGGCATGTTCCAGTCCGACTTGCAACCGCAGATTTCGTGCACGAAGCGCGACAGAATGGCCGCGCCCTGCACCGTGTGCGTGACTTCGGCATGGAACTGCAGACCGTAAAAACGCCGCTTTTCGTCGGCCATGGCGGCAATCGGACAGCTGTCGGTCGAGCCCATCAGCGTAAAGCCGGGCGGCATCGCCGTCACTTTATCGCCATGGCTCATCCAGACCTTGAGCATGCCGTGGCCTTCATTGGTGACGAAGTCCGAAATCTCGCGAAACAGGGCCGAATGACCGCGTGCGCGCACCTCGGCATAGCCGAATTCGCGCACCTGGCCCAGCTCGACGGCGCCGCCCAATTGCGCGGCCATGGTTTGCATGCCGTAGCAAATGCCCAGCACCGGTACATTCTGCTCGAACACCGCTTGCGGCGCGCGCGGCGAATCGCCTTCCAGCGTCGATTCGGGGCTGCCCGACAGGATGATGCCGGCAGCACCGTAATTGCGTACGAATTCATCGCCCACATCATGCGGATAGACTTCAGAAAACACCCCCGCATCGCGCACCCGGCGCGCTATCAACTGCGTGAACTGGGAACCGAAATCGAGGATGAGTATCTTGGAATGCATGTCAGCTTGTCTGTTTGAGTGGGTCGATGAATGAAATATAACGCTTATATAACACTTATTCCGAACGGTAGTTCGGTGCTTCCTTGGTGATTTGCACGTCATGCACATGCGATTCGCGCATGCCGGCCGAGGTGATTTCGACGAATTCTGCCTTTTCGCGGAATTCCTCGATGCTGCCGCAGCCGCAATAGCCCATCGACGAACGCACGCCGCCGACCAGCTGGAACAGGATCTGCACCACGCTGCCCTTGTAGGCCACGCGCCCTTCGATCCCTTCCGGCACCAGCTTGTCGGTATTGGCCGCATCCTGGAAATAACGATCAGCCGAGCCATCGGTCATGGCGCCGACGCTGCCCATGCCGCGATACGATTTATAGCTGCGGCCCTGGTACAGAATCACTTCGCCCGGTGCTTCTTCGGTACCGGCGAACATGCTGCCCATCATGACCGAAGAGGCGCCGGCGGCCAGCGCCTTCGAGATGTCGCCCGAAAAACGGATGCCGCCGTCGGCGATGCAGGGAATGCCGCTGCCCTTCAAGGCCTGGGCGACATTGGAAATGGCCGTAATCTGCGGCACGCCGACACCGGCGACGATGCGCGTGGTGCAGATCGAGCCAGGACCGATGCCGACCTTGACCGCATCGGCGCCATGATCGGCCAGGGCCTTGGCGGCCGCCGCGGTAGCGATATTGCCGCCGATGACCTGGACATGCGGGTAATTGAGCTTGACCCATTTGACGCGGTCGAGCACGCCTTGCGAATGGCCGTGGGCGGTATCGACCACCAGCACGTCGACCCCGGCGCCAACCAGCAATTCGATCCGCTCGTCATTGTCGGCACCGACGCCGACCGCGGCGCCGACCAGCAGCTTGCCGTGCATGTCTTTCGACGCGAACGGATGTTCGGTCGATTTTTGAATATCTTTTACGGTGATCAGGCCGCGCAGTTCGAAGTTATCGTTGACCACGATGACGCGTTCCAGGCGATGCTTGTTCATCAGGCGCTTGGCTTCGGCCAGATCGGCCCCTTCCTTGACCACCACCAGTTTTTCGCGCGGCGTCATTTTTTCGCGCGCTTCGGCGTCGAGATCTTCTTCAAAACGCAAATCGCGGTTGGTGATGATGCCGACCACCAGCTTGCCTTCGACTACAGGAAAGCCGCTGATACCGTACTGCACCGTGAGCGCGATCACGTCGCGGATTTTCATGGTCGGCGGGATCGTGATCGGATCGCGTACCACGCCCGATTCGAAGCGCTTGACCTTCGAAACTTCGCGCGCCTGCTGCTTGGGCGTGAGATTTTTGTGAATGATGCCGATGCCGCCCTCTTGGGCCATCGCGATCGCGAGGCGACCTTCGGTGACAGTATCCATCGCCGCCGACACCAGCGGAATATTGAGCATGATGTCACGTGTCAGACGTGTCTTGAGCGAGGTATCTTTGGGGAGGATGTTCGAGTAAGCCGGGACCAACAGCACGTCATCGAATGTGAGTGCTTTTTGAAGTAGACGCATAGCAATTCCTATAGGCGCAAAAGCGAATTATACAGAAGTTCGGGCGATTCGTCTTTATTCACGCCAACTCGGTGCCCGATCAGTGCCCGATTAGCCCCGGATTGTCCGCTCAAGGGCTTGATTTTGTAGCAAAAACCCGTCAACGCTTCAGCTGCGGCAAGCGATTTGACGTTGTCGCCAAGCAAAAGCATTACAATGATCAATAATTCATTTACCGCCGGCCGTCAGCCGGCCAACCAGGGAAAAATCGATGACTGGCTTGCCGACTAGCCGCGCCGCAGCGCCCTTCCAGGCTTTCTTCGGCGCGGCCGCGCCGCTGCCGGCGCTGGCCTTGTCGCTGCTGTTGCTGCTGGCCTGCGGCCTGGCCCACGCCCAATACATCTGGATCGATGAAAAAGGCGTGCGCCATTATTCGGATCGCCCGCCCGAGAGCAACGTGCCGGCCAGCCGCATCATCAAAAGCCCGGCCGTGCCCGAGGCAAAAGCTGGCGCCGCCAATAGCGGGCCGGCGGCCGACGCCGCACCGTCGGAGCTTGCGCAAAAAAATGCCGACTTTAAAAAGCGCCGCAGCGAACAGCTCGAAAAGGACAAGAAAGCGGCCGAAGACGCCGCCCGCAAGAGCAGCAACAAAGCCGCTTGCGAGCGCATGGCGCAGTACCAGAAAACACTGGCCAGCGGCGAGCGCATCACGCAACCGGGCCCGAATGGCGAACGGCGCTTTCTGACGGAAGAACAGAGAATCGCCGAAATGAAGGAAAACGCGGCCCACCTGAACGATTGCAAGAACGCGCAATAAACATGCTGGCAGGCGTGCGGGCAAGCGCGTTTGCGACACTGCAAGCCAAATCAGAGGAAAGTGTCGTCAGGCGCGTCCAGGCGAACCCGAGCGCGGGTGCCGATTGACGCTGCCGGGAATTAGCCGCCGGCGCTGCCGGCCGCGCGCTTCTCGGCGCGCGCGCGGCGCGATTGCTTGGGATCGGCCACCAGCGGGCGGTAGATTTCGACGCGGTCGTGCTCCTGCAACACCGTGTCCAAGGTCTTCAATTTATTGAAAATACCGACCCGCATGCGGCTCAGATCGATTTCGGGCGCATCGTGCAAGACGCCGCTCTGGGCGATAGCTTGCTCGAGCGTGCAGCCGGCAGCGACCGCCAGCGTACGCAACAGCGTCAGGCCGGGCCGCGCATAACAGACCTGCACTTGCAACTGGCCGCTCATGCGCCGCTCCCGTACACCGCTTCGGCGCGCTTGCAAAACGATTCGACGAAACTGTTGGCGATCATGCCGAACACGGGGCCGACCAGCTGGGCCAGCAAGCGGCTCGAAAATTCGTATTCGAGGTTGAACTCGACCTTGCAGGCATCGTCGCGCAAAGCCGTAAACAGCCAGGTGCCGTTGAGCGACTTGAACGGGCCGTCGACCAGGCGCATCGTCATTTTCGACGGCGGCGTATTGGTATTTGCCGTGGTAAAGCTCTGGCGCACGCCGTGGTACTGTATGATCAGGGTGGCGACCAGATCGTCGCCGTTGCGGTCGCGCACCGAGACGCCGCCGCACCACGGCAAAAATTGCGGATATTCTTCGACATTGCCTACCAGTGCAAACATTTGCTCTGCGCTATACCCGAGAATGACTGATTTATACACTGCCGCCATGCTGTACCGTTACATAAAATAAGCAAAAAAAAAAGCAAAAGAATAAGCAAAAAAGCACGCCCGCCTCGCCGCCTGCACCGCGTTCACCATATTCGCCAACGCGCCCCTATTTTATGACGCTTTTGATAAAATCGAAGCAAGTAATTAAACCACAGAAGAAGAATTTGCCATTTCATGACCATTGTCGACAATAAAAAAGCGTTTCACGATTATTTTGTAGAAGACCGCTTCGAGGCCGGCATCGTGCTCGAGGGCTGGGAAGTCAAGGCCATCCGCGACAGCCGGGTGCAATTGAAGGAAGCCTATGTGGTCATCCGCAACGGCGAGATTTTCCTGTTCGGCGCCCATATCAGTCCGCTCGGCTCGGCCTCGACCCATATCCATCCGGACGCCGTGCGCACCCGCAAGCTGCTGCTCAATGCGGCCGAAATCAGCAAGCTGATCGGCAAGGTCGAACGCTCGGGCTATACCATGGTGCCGATCAATCTGCATTTCCGCGGCGGCCGCATCAAATGCGAAATCGGCCTGGCCAAGGGTAAAAAGCAGCACGACAAGCGCGATACCGAAAAAGTGCGCGACAGCCAGCGCGAAATCGCCCAGGCGATGAAAACGCACCGGCGCTAAGACGCTGTCGGCATACGAGCCCGCTGCGCCGGCACTCATGTCATTAGCGCCGGAATTCCCATTTTAAATTCAATGACTTAAATTGAATTCATAAAGAAGATTCTCCGCATTGCCGAGGAACTGCGAAGTAAGTGCGGCGCACGATGGCGGCCGCGCTTGCCGCCAGTGCAGTCGGAGCAAATCAGTGTAAATCAGCGCACCGCCGGCTTGTCCGACGCTTTGACAATCGTCAGCGCGCTGGCGATCAAACCGCTCATGTCGGACAGATTGCCGGGCACGATGATGGAGTTATTGGTCTTGGCCAGATTGCCGAAGGCGCTCACATACTGCTCGGCCACCTTCAGATTGACGGCATCGCTGCCGCCCGGCTCCAGAATTGCGGCCGCCGTCTTGCGCAGCGCGCCGGCCGACGCTTCGGCCAGCGCCAGGATGGCCGCCGCCTGCCCTTCGGCGCGGTTGATCGAAGCCTGTTTCTCGCCTTCCGAACGGGCAATCGCCGCCGCCCGCTCGCCGCTGGCGATATTGATCTGTTCTTGCTGGCGCCCTTCGGAGGCGGCGATCAGCGCCCGCTTTTCGCGCTCGGCCGTAATTTGTGCCTGCATCGCATGTAAAATCTCTTTAGGCGGCGTCAAGTCCTTGATTTCATAGCGCAATACCTTTACGCCCCAGTTCGCCGCCGACTCGTCGATCGCATTCACGATGGCGGTGTTGATGTGGTCGCGCTCTTCGAAGGTCTTGTCGAGCTCCATCTTGCCGATCACCGAACGCAGCGTCGTTTGCGCCAGTTGCGTGATGGCCGCGATGTAGTTGGATGAACCATACGAGGCCAACTTGGCGTCGGTAATCTGAAAATACAGGATGCCGTCGACCTGTAGCTGCGTATTGTCGCGCGTGATGCAGACTTGCGGCGGGACATCGAGCGGAATTTCCTTGAGCACATGCTTGTAGGCTATTCGATCGACAAAGGGGATCACGATATTGAGGCCCGGCCCCAGGGTGGCGTGAAAGCGGCCTAGCCGCTCGACCACCCAGGCATGTTGCTGCGGCACAACGTTAATGGTTTTGAAGACGAACACCAAAGCCAGAATGAACAAGATAAAGGCGACGCCGCTGAAATTGAGTTCCATGATGCTCCTGTGAGTAACAATAAGTCCTTGAATGCCGGCGGGCGCACGGCCCGCTTCCATATGCCGGTTTTTATACGTCCGCTTTTATACTTCCACTTCTATTGCGGAGCGACGATCAAGCGGCTGCCGCGAATTTCGCAAATGCGGAATACGCCCGGCACGCAGCTGGCTCCGGGCTGCAACTCGACATCCCATGGCGCGCCGCGATACATCACGCGCGCGCGGCACGGGCCGTCGGCCGGCAATTGCCAGGCATCGACCGCAATGCTGCGGCCGATGTCGAGATTGATGTCGGGGTCGTGCGCCGGATTGACGGCATGGCGCTTGCCGTATTTGCTGCGATGCAAACGCATGGTCGCTGCCGCGCCGACCGCCGCAGCGACGATCAGCTGCAGTGCGCTGCCAAGTCCGGCAGCGGCCGACACGCTGCCGGCGATCAGGCCCAGCGCCATCATCAGCAAATAAAAGGTGCCCGTAAACAACTCAAAAATGACGACAATGCCGGCGACGGCGGCCCAGATCATCCAGTCTTGCATGGCGCGACTCCTTTAAAGTTGAGTCATGGTAGCTCGGGAACAGGCAAAATAATGCGGTAATACAATTGTAAAAATACCATGCACTACCATTGGTCTCGCCGCTACAACGGTTTGTGCGCATATTGTGCGCCGATTTGCCTCCGACCTGCTTAAACAATTGACAATAATTAAACAAGAAAGGAAATAAGGGGCAAGAAAAAACCCCCGGGGCCGCAAGGCCGCGAGGGTTGCTCGGAAACAGGCGCTGCCATGCCTCCGGGTTTGCTTGCTTACTTATTAACTTATTTCTTCTTTTGTATCGCTGCCAGATTTTGCCAGGTATCGACCACCGAATCAGGATTGAGCGACAAGGAAGTAATCCCTTCATCCATCAGCCATTGCGCAAAGTCAGGATGATCCGACGGCCCCTGGCCGCAGATGCCGACGTATTTGCCTTGTGCGCGGCAAGCCTTGATCGATTTCGAGATCATGGCCAGTACGGCAGGATCGCGTTCGTCGAAGTCGGCCGCCAGCAATTCCATGCCGGAATCGCGGTCCAGGCCCAGCGTCAATTGCGTCAAATCGTTGGAACCGATCGAGAAACCGTCGAAATACTCGAGGAATTCGTCAGCCAGGATCGCATTCGACGGCACTTCGCACATCATGATCAGGCGCAAACCGTTTTCGCCGCGCTTCAAGCCATTCGCTTCGAGCAGCTTGACGACTTTTTCAGCCTGGCCGAGGGTACGCACGAAGGGCACCATGATCTCGACGTTGGTCAGACCCATGTCTTCGCGCACGCGCTTCATGGCCACGCATTCCATTTCGAAGGCGCCGGCAAAATCGGCGGCCACATAACGCGAGGCGCCGCGGAAGCCGAGCATCGGATTTTCTTCGTCCGGTTCATAGCGCGAACCGCCGATCAGTTTCTTGTACTCGTTGGACTTGAAGTCCGACAGACGCACGATGACCGGTTTTGGCCAGAAGGCGGCGGCAATCGTGGCCACACCTTCGGCCAGCTTGTCGACATAGAACGCGCGTGGCGATGCATGGCCGCGGGCAACCGATTCGACCGCTTTCTTGAGGTCGGGATCGATGTTCGGGTATTCCAGGATCGCCTTCGGATGGACGCCGATATTGTTATTGATGATGAATTCGAGACGGGCCAGACCGACGCCATGGTTAGGGATGGCCTGGAAGTCGAATGCCATTTGCGGATTACCGATGTTCATGGTCATCTTCAAAGGCAGTTCAGGCAAGTCGCCGTGCACCGATTCGCTGACCTCGGATTCCAGCAGGCCGTCATAAATCTTGCCCTCGTCGCCTTCGGCGCACGAGACGGTGACCAGGGTGCCGTCCTTGAGGATGGCAGTGGCATCGCCGCAACCGACGACCGCTGGCACGCCGAGTTCACGGGCGATGATCGCCGCGTGGCAGGTACGGCCGCCGCGGTTGGTAACGATGGCCGAAGCGCGCTTCATGATCGGTTCCCAGTTCGGGTCGGTCATGTCGGCCACCAGCACGTCGCCCGGTTGCACGCGTTCCATTTCGGACGGGTCGTTGATCACGCACACGCGGCCGGCGCCGATTTTCTGGCCGATCGCACGGCCCGAAGTCAGTACCGTGCCGGTACCCTTGAGCTTGAAGCGCTGCTGAACGTCGTTCGGCTGCTGCTGCGATTTCACCGTTTCAGGACGCGCTTGCAAGATGTAAAGCTTGCCGTCGCTGCCGTCCTTGCCCCATTCGATATCCATCGGACGGCCATAATGCTGCTCGATGGTGACCGCGTATTTGGCCAGCTCGACCACTTCGTCGTCGGTCAGCGAATAGCGGTTGCGCATCGCAACCGGAACGTCGACCGTGCGTACCGAATGGCCGGCCTTGGCTTCGGTCGTAAATTCCATCTTGATCAGCTTGGAACCGATATTGCGGCGGATCACAGGCTTTTTGCCGAGGGCCAGCATTGGCTTGTGCACATAGAATTCGTCGGGATTGACCGCGCCCTGGACCACGGTTTCGCCGAGGCCATAGCTGGAAGTGATGAAGACCACATCGCGAAAGCCCGATTCGGTATCCATGGTAAACATCACGCCGGCGGCGCCGAGATCTGAGCGCACCATGCGCTGCACGCCGGCCGACAGGGCGACGTCGGCATGCGTGTAGCCCTTGTGGACGCGATAGGAAATGGCGCGGTCGTTGTACAGCGACGCAAACACTTGCTTCATGGCGTCGAGCACGTTGTCGATGCCGACGACATTCAAAAAGGTTTCTTGCTGACCTGCAAACGAGGCGTCTGGCATGTCTTCCGCGGTCGCCGACGACCGCACGGCAAACGAGACTTCACTCGAAGAATTTTTTACAAGTTCTTGATAATATTCGGAAATTTCTTTCGACAAACGTGGCTGGAATGGGGTTTCGACAATCCATTGACGAATTTCGGCGCCGGCCTTGGCCAGGGCCCGCACATCATCGATATTGAGGTCCGACAGGCGGTTGGCGATGCGTTCGGCCAGGCTCGGGCCGCCCGCGGTATACGACAAAAAGTCGCGGAAGGCCTGCGCCGTGGTCGCAAAGCCGCCCGGAACGCGTACGCCGACGCCAGCGAGCTGGCTGATCATTTCACCGAGCGACGCATTCTTGCCGCCGACCGACTCGACATCGGTCATGCGCAAGGTTTCGAACGACGCGACATACACGGGTTCGGATGCGACAGCAGGTTCTCGTACCGCGTTTGACAATTGAGACATAACAACTCCTGATTAAATGATAAGAAATCTTTAGCTGCAGCCGATGACGGCTTGCGCCCGCAATACCCTGCCGGCCATGGTGCCCAATAAAGGCACGTGTACATGGTCCTATCTTTTTGTTATTCTTGGTGCAGTGCAGCTTGCGCTAATTACTTAAGTCAGTACTGACTTAAGTACTCATTTAAATAAGTACTCATATATAAGTAATATGAGTATTCAATTAAATAAGCACTCAGTTACTAAGCACTCAGTTACGTAATGCGCAGTTAAGTCAGTACTGACTTAACTGCGCCGAACGATATTCTACAGCTTGCGCGCCAAAATTACAGTGTGCAAGCCCTACTTCTCCAGTCTTTATTCAACAAAAATATGATTCCAACGTCAGACAGCACCAATTTCCCCTCCGTTTCTGAGACGACTTCTCAGCCGACCTCGCTGCCGACCTCGTCGACGGCGGCCCGCACGGTGTTTTTCGTCTCCGACGGTACCGGCATCACTGCCGAGACTTTTGGTCATGCAGTACTGACGCAATTTAACCTGCGTTTCCGGCAAATCCGCGTGCCTTACATCGATACGCCCGACAAGGCCTACGATGCGCTGCGCACGATTAATAATGCCGGCATACGCGATGGCCAGCGGCCGATCGTCTTTTCGACCCTGGTCCAGTCCGAGCTGTCGAATGTCGTGCGCAAGGCCGACTGCATGTATATGGACTTGATCCAGACCTTTGTCGAACCGCTCGAACAGGAACTCGGCGTCAAGTCGACCCATACCATAGGCCGTTCGCACAATATCGTCGATAGCGAAGAATACATGAACCGCATCGAGGCGATTAATTTTTCCTTGATGCACGACGATGGCCAGTCCCACAAAAACCTGGCCGAAGCCGATGTCATCCTGGTCGGCGTTTCGCGCTCGGGCAAGACGCCGACCAGCTTGTACCTGGCCATGCAATACGGCATCAAGGCCGCCAACTACCCCTTGATTCCCGAAGACTTTGAACGCGGCAAGCTGCCGAGCGGCTTGTTGCCGTATAAATCGAAGATTTTCGGGCTCTCGATCACGCCCGAACGGCTGGCCGTGATCCGCAATGAACGCCTGGCCGGCAGCAAATATGCCGCGCTCGAAAATTGCCGCTATGAAATCAACGAAGCCGAATCGATGATGAAACGCGAAGGCATACGCTGGCTGTCCTCGACCACCAAATCGATCGAAGAAATTTCGACCACGATTTTGCAGGAAATTAAGCTCGGACGAAGAGAAGAGTAATGGCGCGCGGCCGGCGCAAGGTCCGGCCGTTCAAGGCGCTCAGGCCGCAGTGCGGTCCGCCGGCCCGCTTGCCTGGCGCAGCTGCTCGAAAAAGCACACGGCGGCGCAGGCGGCGACATTGAGCGATTCCATCTGCCCAAGATGCGGAATTGCCACCTGCTGCGTGGCCAGCGCCAATAAAGGCGCGGACACGCCCTGCCCCTCATGCCCCATCAGCCAGGCAACCGGCAGGCGCAGGTCGAGATCGTAAATGCGCTTGTCGGCATGCGAGCTGGTGGCCAGCACCGGCACTGCCGCGCCGCCGATCTGCGCCGCCAGATCGACATTTTCAAAGATATCGAGCACGAAATGGGCGCCCATGCCGGCCCGCAAGACTTTCGGCGACCACGCATAGACGGTGCCGGGACTGCAATAGACCTCGCTGATGCCGGCCGCCGCCGCGCTGCGCAAGATCGAGCCGAGATTGCCGGGATCTTGCAATTGATCAAGCAAGACCGCCGAGCGCTGCAAACGTGCCGGCGGCGTATTGTGCGGCAAGTCGATCACGAACAGCAGACCGACGCCATTGACCACCGGGCTCAGGGCATCATACAGCGCGTCGGGCAGACTGATGCACTGGGCCGGCGCGATCTGCGCCACAATCGGCGCCACTTCCGGATGCTCGGCGGCGCCGGCACTGACGATGCACAGCAGCGGCGCGCCGCGCTGCTGCAGATAGACCTGGCACAGGTGCACGCCGTCGAGCAAGGTCTGGCCGGCCTTGCGGCGCGCCTGCGAACTGCCGGCCAGCGATTTCAATTGCTTGAACAGCGGATTGTCGCGCGAAGTAATCGTCTTCATCGCACCGCCCGCAGCGCCAGCGCCGCCCGTACCGGCGCATAGGAAAGCCGGTGGACCGGCGACGGTCCGTGCAATTGCAGCAATTCCAGATGCAATTTGGTCGGATAGCCCTTGTGCTGGTCGAAGGCATATTGCGGATACAGTCCATGCAAGACTTCGAGTGCGGCATCGCGCGCCGTCTTGGCCAGGATCGAGGCCGCCGAAATGGCTTGCACCTTGTCATCGCCCTTGACGATGGCTTGCGCCGCCATTGCCAGCGGCGGGCAGCGGTTGCCATCGATTAAGGCCAGCGCCGGTGCGATATGCAAGCCCTCAACCGCCCGCCGCATCGCCAGCATGGTCGCCTGCAAGATGTTCAGCTCGTCGATTTCGGCTTCCGACGCTTCGGCGATAGCCCACGACAAGGCCTGCTGCTTGATTTGCAGCGCCAGGCTGTCGCGCTGCGCGGCGCTGAGTTTTTTCGAGTCGCGCAAACCGGCAATCGGGCGCGCCGGATCGAGAATGACGGCGGCGGCAAACACCGGCCCTGCCAGCGGGCCGCGACCGGCTTCGTCGACGCCGCAAGTGCTGGCCTCGTCGTAGCTGGGCAGCGCATCGAACAGCGACAGCGTTGGATTCTGTAGTTTCATTATTCTTCAGACAAAAAATCAGGTTCAGGAGCGATGCGAGGCCAGCACATCCATCACCGCCTGCGCGCTTTCGGCCGCCGAATTGCGCAGCAAGGCGTGGTGCATGTCGACAAAGCGCTGTTGCAGCAGCGCGCGATGGCGGGGCTCGCTCAGCTGGGTCCATAAGGCCTCGGCCAGCGCCGCCGGACTGGCGGCATCCTGCAATAATTCGGGCACCAGCGATTCGCGGGCGATAATGTTGGGCAAGCCGATCCATGGCAGATAATTAAGATGACGCAAGATATGCCATTCGGCGGCCATCATCTTGTAGGCGATTACCATCGGCTTCTTGAACAGCGCCACTTCGAGCGAGGCCGTGCCGGAGGCGACCAGCACCGCGTCGGCGGCGGCCAGCGCCAGATGCGACTGGCCGTCGACGATCTCGAGCGGCAGATCGCCGAAACCGCCCTCGGCCAGCAATTGCTCGAAGTAGGCGCGCTGGCGGGCGCCGGCCATCGGCGCCACAAAGCGCAGACCGGGCTCGCGCGCCAGCAGCAGGCGGGCGGCGCCGGCAAAGGCCAGGCTGTTGTATTTGAGCTCGGACATGCGGCTGCCGGGCATCAGCGCCACCACCGGGGCCGCGGCCGGCAAGCACAAGGCGCGCCGCGCGGCGCCGACGTCGGGCGTCATCGGAATGATCTCGGCCAGCGGATGGCCGACATAGGTGACCGGCACGCCGGCGTCGCGATAGATTTTTTCCTCGAACGGAAACACCACCAGCATGTGCGACACCGCTTGCCGGATCTTGTTGATGCGGCCGCCGCGCCAGGCCCAGATCTGCGGGCTGATGTAATGCATGGTCGGGATGCCGGCCCGCCGCAGCTGCAGTTCGAGCCCCAGGTTAAAGCCTGGATAATCGGCGCCGATGAACAGCGCAGGCCGCTCGAGCAGCAAGCGATCGCGCAGCTGATCCTGGATTTTCTTGATGCCGCGATAGCGGCGCAAGACATCGAACAGACCGCGCGCGGTCAGTTTTTCGATCGGATAATCGGAGACGAAACCGTGCGCGGCCATGTGCGGGCCGCCGATGCCGTGCAGCCGCGCCTGCGGCAGATGCTGGCGCAAGCCCGACAGCAAACGCCCGGCCAGGACATCGCCGGACGGTTCGCCGGCCACCATCGCAATGGTCGGCGCCGGGTCCGCCAAGCCGTCAGCTGCCGCTGCGATCGGGTTCACGGCCTGTCAGCGGACAATGCCGCGCGTGGTGGTATCGAGAAAACCGCGCAGCAAGGCGATGTGGGACCCGACGTCGGGCGCCGCCGCGTGTTGCGCCGCATCGAGTTCGAGCTTGGCCTGGTCGAGAGTCAGGCCGGACTTGTAAATCGTCTTGTAGCCGTTGCGGATCGCCTTGATCTGCTCGCCGGAAAAACCACGCCGCTTCAGGCCCTCGGTATTGACGCCGTGGGTGGCCGCCGGATTGCCCGACAAAATCACGAATGGCGGCACGTCCTGGGTCAGGCAGGTGCCCATGCCGGTCATGGCATGCGCGCCGACCTGGCAGAACTGGTGAATATTGGTGAAGCCGCCGAGAATGACCCAGTCGCCGATATGCACGTGACCGGCCAGCTGCGCATTATTGGCAAAAATCGTGTGGCTGCCGATCTGGCAGTCATGTGCCAGATGAACATAGGCCATGATCCAGTTGTCGTTGCCGAGCCGCGTCACACCGACGTCTTGCGTGGTGCCGAGATTGAAGGTGCAGAATTCGCGCACCACATTGCGGTCGCCGATTTCGAGCCGGGTCGGCTCGCCCGCATACTTCTTGTCCTGCGGCGCGGCGCCGATCGACGAGAACTGGAAAAACGTATTATCGCGCCCTATCGTCGTATGGCCGTCGATCACCACGTGCGGCCCGATCTTGGTACCGGCGCCGATCTTGACGTTCGGGCCGACGATGCTGTAGGCACCAACCTCGACCGAACTGTCGAGTTCGGCCCTGGGGTCGATCAGGGCGGTGGCGTGGATTGTCGACATTATGCCCCCGGCTGGCTGGCGTCGGTGGCGCTGCGGATCGTGCACATCAATTCCGCCTCGACCGCAACCTGGCCGTCGACGCTGCCGACCGCCTTGTATTTCCAGATGCCGCGCGACACGCGCACGATCTCGACATCCATTTTCAACTGATCGCCGGGCTCGACCGGACGCTTGAAACGGGCGCCGTCGATGCCGACGAAATAGACTACCGAACTTTCATCGGGTTTGATATCCATGGTCAGAAACGACAGCAGCGCCGCAGTTTGCGCCATCGCCTCGATCATCAGCACCCCTGGCATCACTGGCTTGTGCGGGAAGTGGCCATTGAAGAATTCTTCATTGACGGTGACGTTTTTGATGGCGGTGATGCGCTTGCCGCTTTCCCAGTCGAGAACCCGGTCCACCAGCAACAGTGGATAGCGATGCGGCAGGAACTGCTTGATTTGCAAAATGTCGAGGCTTTTCATGAATTTCTGTCTTCTTTTATAGTGTGATAGATGTTACGTGAAACTTGCTTGAAATTGATTTAACAACCTTAAAAAACGAAAACGCCTCAGCAATCGAGCTTCGCGCTGAGCGCCGCAATCGTCTTTTCCATGCTGCGGATTTTTTCGCGCATGCTGCCGAGGTTGCGGACAATGGCCGCCGACTTTTCCCATTCGGCGTTTTTGGCCAGCGGATAAAAGCCCGTATATTGGCCTGCCTCGTGCATCGAGCGCGTCACCATGCTGCCCGACGATATGTGGACATTGTCGGCAATCGTCAGATGTCCGAGCACCATGGCCGCGCCGCCGAAAGTGCAATGCTTGCCGATGATGGCGCTGCCGGCCACGCCGACGCAGCCGGCCATGGCCGTATGCGCGCCGATGTGGCAGTTATGGCCGATCTGGATCTGATTGTCGAGCTTGACGCCGTCTTCGATCACGGTATCGGCCAGCGCGCCGCGGTCGATGCTGGTATTGGAGCCGATATCGACATCCTCGCCTATCATCACGCGCCCGGTCTGGGCAATCTTGACCCAGCGCCCGCCTTCATTGGCAAAGCCGAAGCCGTCGCCGCCGATGACGGCGCCAGAATGAATGATGCCGCGGGCACCGATCTGGCAAAAAGCGTGAAAGGTGACATTGGCCGAAAAACGGCAGCCGGCGCCGATCACCGCGCCACGGCCGATGAAGCTGCCGGCCTTGATCACCGCATCGGCGCCGATCACGGCCTCGGCCTCGATCGTCACATGCGGGCCGATCGAGGCGCTCGGCGCGATCGTGGCGCTGGGATCGACCACCGCGCTCGGATGAATGCCGACCGGCGGCGCAATCTCGGCCTGCGCCGCAAACCATTGCGAAGCGCGGGCGAAATAGACATAGGGATTGGGCGTGACGACGCGCGCGCCCTTGAACACGGCGGCGACCAGCGCATCGTCGGCCGGCGACAGAATCATTGCTGCCGCCTGCGAAGCCTGCGCTTCGGTCCGGAATTTGGAATTGCTCAGGAATGTGATGTGCGAAACGCCGGCGTCGCTCAACGGGGCAATACCGACCAGCTCGATATTCGGGTCCCCCACCAAGTTGCCGCCCAAGCGTTCGACCAATTCTCCCAGTCGAGTGCCCATCTGTATGTTTTCCGCTTTAGATTTGATAGTCTATATGATTTGGCTGCCGGACAGGCCCAGGCAAGGCTATCCGGCAATCGTCATGTTTATTATGCTATTTATTTGCATTGCTTATTTGCAATGCTTATTTAAAGTACTTATTGCCGCAATTACTTCAAATACTTACTGATTCAATATCTTCAGTACCTTGTCGGTGATGTCGATGCGCGAACTGACATACACGCCTTCCTGAAAAATGATGTCGAATTTCTCGGCTTCGGCGATCTGCCGGATCACCTTGGTCGCACGCTCGAGAAACAGCGTGCGCTCTTCGTTGATGCGCTGCGTCAGATCTTCGCGGCCTTCGCGCTGCTTGCGCTGGTAGTCCTTGTCGAGGTCGATCAGTTCGCGCTGGCGCCGCACGCGGTCGGCTTCGCTGAGGGTCGGCGCGTCGCGGTCGAATTTTTCGGACAGCGCTTTTACGCGCGCACCGAGTTCTTCGATGTCCTTGCTGCGGGCGGCAAATTCCTGCTGGATCTTCGCCTGCGCCACCTTGGACGGCGTCGCCTCGCGGATGATGCGCTCATTATCGACAAAGCCGACCTTGGAAAAATCCTGGGCCTGCAATGCCGGCGCGGCGCACAAGGACAACAGGACGCCGACGCTGACGGTCTTAAACAATGAGATGGATGTGGTAAGCGACTTCAAGGCCAGTCTCCGAATTCGACAATAATATTAAAAAAATAAGGCGCGACCCCTAAGTGTAACCGAAATACGGCCCCGATTCGGCACTTTGAATACACATTGTCATCCGAATACGGGGCGCGATCGCAAACGGCATGGCATTAAAAGCTCTGGCCGAGCTGGAACTGGAAGCGTTCGAGCTCATCGCCCGAGCGCGCATTCAGAGGTTTGGCGTAGCTCAGGCGCAGCGGTCCGACCGGCGAAGTCCAGCTAAGGCCGATACCGGTCGAGTAACGCAGCTCGGAAAACATGATTTTCTGCCGGTCCTGGAACACGTTGCCGCCGTCAAGGAAGGTAAACCAGCGCAAGGTGCGGTCGGTGCCCGAGCCGGGGAACGGGAATTGCAATTCCGCCGTGCCGAGCAGCCTGGAGGCGCCGCCCTGCGGCGCCAGGGTGGTCGGATCGACCGCCCCGAGCGACGAGGTTTCATAACCGCGCACCGACCCGATACCGCCGGCGAAGAAGTTCTTGAAGATCGGATAATCCCTGCCGCCGATGCCGCGACCGAAATCGTATTCGCCATTCAGGGCCAGCGTCACATTGCGCATCACCGGCTTGAAATACTGCTGCTGGTAGCTGGTCCGGTAGAATTTCTGGCTGCCCACCAGATTCAGTTCGAAGTTAAAGCGCTGATAGCGGCCGATACTCGGTGTCAGTGCATTGTCGCGGCTGTCGCGCTGCCAGGCGATCGTAAATGGCAAGTCATTGATGACGGCGCTGACGCCATCGCCATATTTTTTGACATATGTGAGGTAGGCGGTCGGGCTGCTGGCATAAGTCTGAACCTTGGTGCGTTCGACGCCGACGCCGAAGAACACGACGTCGGTTTCCGAAAACGGCACACCGAAACTGACTTTCGCGCCATCGGTGACGATCCGGTAATCGTATGCCGAGCTGGCCGTCGGCCGCGTGGTGCGATGGTAGACGTCGTAGCTGCGCGAGATGCCGTCATCGGTAAAGTAAGGGTTGGACTCCGAAAAGGAAATGGTCCGGTTGTATTTGCTGGTATTCATTTCGACACCCATGGTGTCGCCGCTACCGGCAAAATTGGTCTGCTGCACCCCTGCCGACACGGTAAATTTTTCTGCCTGCGAAAAACCTGCGCCGAGCGTGATGTTACCGGTCGGCTTTTCGGTCACCGACAGATTGACATCGACCTGATCGGGCGTACCGCTCACTTCCGGCGTTTCAATCGTCACGTCCTTGAAATAGCCGAGGCGATCGACACGGTCGCGCGAGGCCTTGATCGAATTGCCGTCGTACCAGGAATTTTCGAACTGGCGGAACTCGCGCCGGATGACTTCATCGCGGGTGCGGGTATTGCCGGCCAGCGAAATACGCCGTACGTAGACACGCTTGCCCGGATCGATAAACATGGTAAAGCCGACCGTGCGCTTTTCACGATCGATGTCGGGACTGGCGTTGACATTGGCGAAGGCATAACCGTATGTGCCGAGCTTGTCGGAAATGCGCTTGGTGCTGGCGGTGAGACGCTCGCCCGAATAGACCTCGCCCGGTTTCAAGGCCATCAAGGCCTTCAGCTCGGCTTCGCGGCCGAACATCTCGCCCTCGAATTTGATGTCGGAGACCGAGTACTTCTCGCCTTCGGTGATATTGATGGTCAGGTAAATCTCTTTTTTATCGGGCGTGATCGAAACCTGCGTCGATTCGACGTTCATTTCGATATAACCACGATTGAGGTAGTAGGACTTCAGGGTTTCGATATCGGCGGTCAGCTTGGTCTTGGAATACTGGTCGGCCTTCGAATACCAGGTAAACCAGCCCGAAGTCGACAGCGTCAGCGCCTCGCGCAGTTCGGTATCCGAAAATGCCTTGTTGCCGACGATGTTGACCTGCTTGATGCGCGCCACTTCACCTTCGTCTACCGCAAAAGTGACGTTGACGCGATTACGCTCGATCGGTGTCACGGTGGTGGTCAGCTGCACGCCGTACAAGCCGCGCGACAGATATTGCTTCTTCAGTTCCTGCTCGGCGCGATCGACCGAAGCCTTGTCGAAAATACGCGATTCGCCGACGCCGATTTCCTTCAGGGCCTTGGTCAACGCATCCTTTTCGAATTCCTTGGTGCCGGTGAACTCGACCGCGGCAATCGTCGGCCGTTCCTCGACCTGCACGATCAGCACATCCTTTTCCACTTCCAGCTTGACGTCCTTGAAAAAGCCGGTTGCATACAGGGCCTTGATCGCGGTGATGCCTTTTTCCTCGTTAAAGGTATCGCCCACCCGCACTGGCAGATAACTGAAGACCGTGCCGGCTTCGGTACGCTGGATGCCTTCGACCCGGATATCCTTGACGGTAAATGGCTCCGCAGCCAGCGCTTGCCCGGCGCATACGGCAAAGGCGGCAATGGCGATCAGCTTGCGGCGCAGGATTGGACGGGATTGAAGCAAAGGACGGCGCTCGGAGTGTAATTTCATTGGCTAAATTTGTGAGTAATGGATATTCAGGCGCTAAGAAACAAATTCGATCGAATCGGCGATGTGTTCATTTTCTCGCCCCGCTGGAGAACAAAGGAGCTTGATCATGATATCAGTCGCCGGATATCGTTAAATACAACCACCGCCATCAGCAGCATCAGCACGCTGATGCCGGCACGTTGGGCGATTTCTGCAATGCGCGCCGAAATGGGACGTCCCGTTAAAACTTCCAGCGAATAATACAACAAAAGACCCCCATCTAGAACCGGAATGGGGAGCAAATTCACGATCCCCAAATTGATGCTGATGAAGGCGATGAAACTGACATAGCTAAACAGGCCGATGCGCGCGGTCTGCCCGGCATAATCGGCAATCGTGATCGGACCGGCCATATTTTTCCAGGAGACTTCGCCGATGACCATCTTGCCCATCATCTTGAGCGCCAGTATGCTGGTGTCCCAGGTCTTGACCGCCCCCTGCTCGAGCGCGGCCAGCGGCGCCAGGCTGACGTCGACCGTCTCCGGCGCCGACGATACCTCGACGCCGATCTTGCCCACCGTTTTGCCGTTGACCGTCGCCAGTTCAGGCACCACGGTAAGACTCTTGACACGGCCATCGCGCAGCACATCGAGCACCATCGCCTGGCCGCCGGCGGCGCGCACGGCCTCGACGAACGCCAGGCTGTCCTGCACCTTGAGGCCGTTGACTTCCTTGATCTGGTCGCCCTTCTCGAGCCCGGCCTGAGCCGCCGCGCCATCGGCGACGACCTTGCCGATCACGGCCGGCGGCCGCGCCAGCGAAATGCCCATGCCGCCCAAGAAGTCGCCGTCGAGTTCGACCGCTGACCACACTTCGGCCGGAATGACGACTGTCGCGGGCGGCTCGCCGGCAGCCGACGATCCGGCATCGCCGTCGACCACATCGAGCCGCACGCTGCTCTTTTCCAGTCCGGCCTGCATCACCTTCCAGTGCAGCTGAGTCCAGCCGACGATCGGGTAGCCGTCGACGGCCGTGATGATCTCGCCGCCGCGCAAGCCGGCCTGATAGGCAAACGACTGTTCCGGCACCGCGCGCAGACGCGTCAGCGGCTCCGGCACGCCATGCATGTACAGCGCCGCAAACAAGACGCCGGCCAGCAGGAAATTAGCCAGCGGTCCGGCGCCGACAATGGCGATGCGGCGCCACACGCTCTGGCTGGTGAACTCGCGCTTGCGCTCGGCCGGCGTCAGCGCCGACAGATCGGCCTCGCGGGCGTCGAGCATCTTGACGTAGCCGCCCAGCGGCAACATGGAAATGGCCCATTCGGTCTGGTCACGTCCGAGGCGGCGCGAAAAAATGATTTTTCCCATGCCGAAGGAAAAGCGCAGGACCTTCACGCCGCACCAGCGCGCCACCCAGTAATGGCCCAGCTCATGAATCACGACCAGCGTGCCGAGCGCAATCAAAAAAGCCAGCAGGGTCTGCGGCAAACTCAAGAGCGAAGCGAAACTCCAGTTCATGACTAGCCCTCCCCGCGCTGCGCGACCCGCGCCACAGCCACCCGCCGCGCCAGCGCGTCCTGTTCCAGCAGCTGCTCGATGTCGCGCACCGCGACCGGCGCCACCTGTTCCATCACATCGGCGATCACCTTGTCGATCGCGCGAAAACCGATCTGGCGATTCAGGAAGGCCTGCACCGCCACCTCATTGGCCGCATTCAGGACCGCCGGCGCGCTGGCACCGATCTTGAGTGCCTGGAAAGCCAGCGCCAGACAGGGAAAACGCTGAAAATCGGGTCGTTCGAACTGCAGATCGGCGATCGCGGTCAGATCGAGCGGCGCCACCCCGGAGGCGATGCGCTCCGGATATGCGAGGGCATGGGCGATCGGCGTACGCATATCGGGATTGCCGAGCTGCGCCAATACCGAGCCGTCGACATACGAAACCATCGAATGAATCACGCTTTGCGGGTGGATCACGACCTCGATATCGGCCACCGCGGCGCCGAACAGCCAGTAAGCCTCGATCACTTCCAGGCCCTTGTTCATCATGGTGGCCGAGTCGACCGATATCTTGCGCCCCATGACCCAGTTCGGATGGGCGCATGCCTCGTCGGGCGTGACCGTGTCGAGCAGTTCGACGGCGCGTGTCAGAAACGGCCCGCCCGATGCCGTCAATAAGATCTTGGCCACGCCGGCGGCGCCCGGGGCGCGCTGATAATGCTGCGGCAGACACTGGAAGATCGCACTATGCTCGCTATCGACCGGCAACAGGACCGCGCCGGAAGCGGCGATGGCGTCGATGAACAGCTGCCCCGACATCACCAGCGCTTCCTTGTTGGCCAACAGGACTTTCTTGCCGGCGCGGGCCGCAGCCAGCGTCGGCGCCAGGCCGGCGGCACCGACGATGGCCGCCATGACCGCATCGCACTCGGCGCTGGAGGCCACCTGGCATAGGGCTTGCGGGCCGTAGACGACCTCGGTCGGAATATCTTGTGCACGCAGCAGGCGGCTCAGCTGCTGCGCCGCCTCGGCGCTGCCGACTACCGCCAGCCGAGGCCGGAATTGCACGCACTGCGCAGCCAGCGCCTCGACCCGGCTATGCGCCGTCAGCGCATAAATGCGATAACGATCGGGATGACGCGCGACGACATCGAGAGTGGAAACCCCGATCGAACCAGTAGCGCCAAGGACAGTCAGTCTTTGCATGCGGATTTCTATAAAAAACGATCAACCAGCGCCGCCAGCGGCAATACCGGAATCAGGGCATCGATCCGGTCCAGAACGCCGCCATGGCCCGGCAGCAGCTTGCTGCTGTCCTTGACTCCGGCGCGGCGCTTCAGCAGTGATTCGAACAGATCGCCGATCACGCTGGCGCACACGATCAGCACGATGACGACCACAAAGGGCAATACGCCCCAGGCCCGGTACAGGCGCACTTCAAACGTATCCTGCAGAGCCGGCACGCCGCCGGCCAGCAGCGCCAGGCAGGCCAGCAGAACGATCAGGCCGCCGCCGATCGCCCCTTCCCAGGACTTGCCCGGCGAAATGCTCAGCGCCAGCTTGCGCCGGCCGAAAGCGCGCCCGCAGAAATAGGCGCCGATATCGGCCAGCCAGACCAGCGCCAGCACCGACAGCAGATATAGCGGCGAATGGCGGAACAAGACCACGATGGCAACGAAACAGCCAAAGATCGCCACTGCATACTGCGCCCACAGAAAGCGATTGGCAAGTCCCTGCATGTCGGGCAAGCCGCTGGCCAGCTTCGGTATCAGGCGCGCCAGCCAGAAACCGACACACAGCAGGAACAGCAGCCAGGCATTGTCCAAGTCGCCTTTAAACACCAGCAGAGCGAACATCGCGCTCCACAGCAGCACGCTCGGCACGGCGCGGTCGGTCCCGAACAGACGGCTGTTCTCCCACACGGCGGCGGCAAAGAACACGACCGTCAGCAGCGCAAAACCGGGGAAGAAATTAAAGTACAGAACCGGCAGGAGCAGTGCCAGCAGCGCCACGGCGGTGATGATCCGGGTCCTGAGCATCAGCCGACCTGCTCTAGCAACTGCGCGCTGGTGCGGCCGAAGCGCCGTTCGCGCTCCTGATAGGAGGCGATCGCCTGATCGAGCGATTCGAGCGTGAAATCGGGCCAGTAGGTCTGCGTGAAGTACAGCTCGGTATAGGCCATCTGCCACAGAAGAAAATTCGAGATTCGCTCCTCGCCGCCGGTGCGGATGAACAGGTCGGGCTCGGGCGCATACGCCATCGCCAGGTGCTCGGCCAGCTCGGCTTCGGTGAAATCATGCTCGCCGGGACGCTGCGCCATCATCTTGCGCACAGCCTGCATGATGTCCCAGCGGCCGCCGTAATTGGCGCAGATGCTGACCGTCAGGCGCGTATTGGCGGCCGTCTTGCGCTCAGCAGCGGCAATCATGTCTTGCAGCTTCTGGTCGAAACGCGAAAGATCGCCGACCACCCGCAGACGGATGTCGTTGGCGTGCATCTTCGACACTTCACGCTCGAGCGCGGTGACAAACAGGCGCATCAGCAACGACACCTCTTCTTCGGGCCGGCGCCAGTTTTCGGAGCTGAAGGCAAACAGCGTCAGATATTCGACGCCGCGCAGCGCGCACGCCTCGACGATGCCGCGCACCGCTTCGACGCCTTTCACATGCCCGGCCATGCGCGGCAAAAAGCGTTTGGTCGCCCAGCGGCCATTGCCATCCATGATGATGGCAATATGTCGTGGGACGGCAGGCGCCTGAGGGGCCTCGATGGTCGAGCTGGTATGGGTCATGAAAAAATGGCGCTATAGCTATGAAAAAACATTTCAAACTGCATTATTGCAAAAATCAAAATAAAACCGTGTAGTGTTACAAAATCATACAGTTAAAATTTCTTTTTCCTTTTCGGCAACGACCTTGTCGATGTCGGCAACGAATTTATCGGTCAGCTTCTGGATTTCGTCTTGCGAGCGGCGCTCGTCGTCTTCGGAGCAGGCTTTTTCCTTGACCAGCTTTTTCAGCGATTCGTTGGCATCGCGGCGAATATTGCGCACGGCAATCTTGGCATCCTCGGCTTCGCCCTTGACCAGCTTGACCATTTCCTTGCGGCGCTCTTCAGTCAGCGGCGGAGTCGGCACGCGGATCAGGTCGCCCTGGGTCGATGGATTCAAGCCGAGGTCCGACTCGCGGATTGCTTTTTCCACAACTTGCACCATTTTCTTTTCCCACGGCTGCACGCCGATCGTGCGGGCATCGATCAGGGTCACGTTGGCGACCTGGGACAGCTGCGTCGGGCTGCCGTAGTAATCGACCTGAATATGGTCCAGCAGGCCAGGATGGGCGCGGCCGGTGCGCACCTTGGCCAGATCGACCTTCAAGGTGTCGATCGATTTAATCATGCGTTGCTCGGTATTTTTTCTTACGTCAGCCAAGGTCATTACGATCTCCTTTTATCAGGCCAGGTTGTCGGGCTCAGTTCGCCTGAGCGTCAATGCGGGGCCGTAACCGGATCGCCTCCGGTTGCGGCCCCTGCTAGTGTCAGCAATGACAGTATTTATAGCAAATTTGTGCGCAGCCGCTCAGACATGCACGAGCGTACCTTCGTCATCGCCCATGATGACCCGCATCAGGGCCCCGGGTTTAACGATGGAAAACACCTTGATCGGCAATTTCTGGTCACGGCACAGGGCAAACGCGGTCGCATCCATCACTTCGAGTTGTTGCGAAATGGCATCGTCGAAGCTGATCGTGGTGTAGCGCGTGGCGCTGGCATCCTTGTTCGGATCGGCGCTGTAGACGCCATCGACCTTGGTTGCCTTGAGCACGATTTCGGCGCTGATTTCGGCGCCGCGCAAGGCCGCTGCAGTGTCGGTGGTGAAAAACGGATTGCCGGTACCGGCGGCAAAGACCACGACCTTGCCCTCTTCGAGGTATTGCAGGGCCTTGGGCCGCACATACGGCTCGACGACTTGCTCGATGCTGATGGCCGACATCACGCGTGCGGTGATGCCGACATGGCGCATGGCGTCGGCCAGCGCCAGTGAATTCATTACGGTGGCCAGCATGCCCATGTAGTCGGCAGTGGCGCGGTCCATGCCTTGCGCGCCTGGCGCAACGCCGCGAAAAATATTACCGCCGCCAATGACGATGGCCAGCTCGACACCGAGCCGGGCCACGGCGGCGACGTCGGCCACCATACGGTCAATGGTCGCGCGGTTGATGCCATATGCATCGTCGCCCATCAATGCTTCGCCGGAGAGTTTAAGAAGGACGCGCTTGTAGGCCGGTTTTGTCATGAAAGGGCTCCTTGAGGTGACAGTTTATACTACGGTATTACACTTCAAATTCTTTACCGCCGGGCACCGGTCCGGCACCGACAGCGGCTTAAAAAAACGGGCCTCTCGGCCCGCTTGCACTACCTGTTACGCTTGCTTGGCAGCTGCTACTTGCGCAGCAACCTCGGCTGCGAAGTCGTCTTGTTTTTTCTCTATCCCCTCGCCGACCACATACATCGTGAAAGATTTGACGCTGGCGCTGGCCGCCTTGAGCATTTGCTCGATCGACTGTTTGTCGTTCTTGACGAATGGCTGATTGAGCAGCGACACTTCCTTGAGGTACTTCTGGATCGAGCCGTCGATGCGCTTGGCGACGATTTCAGCCGATTGCGGCTTCTTGCCTTCGGCTTCCGCCTTGGCGGCATCTTCTGCTGCTTTCAGGGACGCAACCGAACGCTCTTTTTCGATCAGCTCGGCAGGCACTTGTTCCGACGACAGCGAAACCGGCTTCATGGCAGCGATATGCATCGCCACATCTTTACCGACTTGCTCATCGGCAGCATCGAATTCGACCATGACGCCGATCCGGGTGCCGTGCAGATACGATGCCAGCTTGACCGGTGTGGCAAAACGGGCGAAACGGCGGAACGACATGTTTTCGCCGATGCGGCCGATCAGCGCGGCGCGCTGGTCGTCGAGCGTCTTGCCGTCGAGCGGCAAGGCCGCCAGGGCAGCCAGGTCGGCCGGGTTGTGTTCGGCGATCAGCTTGGCGGCGACATTGGCCAGCGCCAGGAATTCGTCGTTCTTGGTAACGAAATCGGTTTCGCAATTGACTTCGACGATAGCGCCGACGCCATTGGCGATATAAGTTGCGACCACGCCTTCGGCGGTCACGCGCGAAGAGGCCTTGGAGGCTTTGCCGCCCAGTTTGACACGCAAGATTTCTTCGGCACGGGCCATATCGCCATCGGCTTCGGTCAATGCTTTTTTACATTCCATCATCGGTGCATCGGTCTTGCCGCGCAATTCGCCGACCATCGCTGCTGTAATCGCTGCCATGTATATCTCCTGACTTGAAGCCGGCACCGCATGGGCGGCGCCGGACAAAATTTCACTTAAAAAAAAGGGGCGAACCGAGCCACCCCTTATTGAACCCAGATGCGTCGAAAACGAGCCGAGACTTAAGCCTCTGCGCCCACTTCGACGAATTCGTCGCCGGCACCGGTCTTGACCGCTTCCAGCACTTCGTTGACCGCATTGGCGCGGCCTTCGAGGATGGCATCGGCCACACCGCGGGCGTACAGCATGATGGCCTTGGACGAGTCGTCGTTACCTGGAATGACGTAAGTGACGCCTTCCGGTGTGTGGTTGGTATCGACCACGCCGATGACTGGAATGCCCAGCTTTGCCGCTTCGGTAACAGCACCCTTGTGGTAACCGACGTCGACCACGAAAATCGCGTCAGGGATGCCGCCCATATCCTTGATGCCGCCGATCGATTTTTGCAGCTTGATCATTTCGCGTTCGAACATCAGCGCTTCCTTCTTGCTCAGCTTTTCAACCGAACCGTCAGCGATTTGCGCTTCCATTTCCTTCAGACGCTTGATCGAGATCTTGATCGTCTTGAAGTTTGTCAACATACCACCGAGCCAGCGCTGATCAACGAAAGGCACGCCGGCACGTTGTGCTTCGGCGGCGATGATTTCGCGTGCTTGACGCTTGGTACCGACCATCAGAATCGTGCCGCGATTGGCAGCCAGCTGGCGCACATGCTTCATCGCGTCCTGGTACATGCCCAGGGTTTTTTCGAGGTTGATGATGTGGATTTTGTTGCGATGACCAAAGATGAACGGGGCCATCTTTGGATTCCAAAAACGGGTCTGGTGACCAAAATGGACACCGGCTTCCAGCATTTCGCGCATTGTGACAGACATGAATTTCTCCAGGGTTATATATGGAACCGAATCAGTGACCCTCGCGGGCACCCTTGTCGATCAGGTTCTCAAATGATTTACAAATTACAGTTTTTACTTCCGATTAAACTTCAACCGCCTTTGCCGACCGGCCCGCCAAAAATGTGCATTTACCGCGTATCCACCCGTATCCGCCAGCAAAAAACCGGCAGAACAGATCAGCGAATACACAAAATCAGCAAGACTGAACCAAGCAACCCGCAATTCTACTCTATAAAGACCCGGCATTTCAAGTCCCGCGTCATTTTTGCTTAGGCGAATAAAAGGCGGACGGTTTATAATTTCACTCTATATTGGATATGTCACAATTGTCCATCGATCACAATTATCCATAGACTCTCGCTCACGGCGCCCGCGCCCTTCACTCAAAAATTGTTAAATAATCATGGCTTCTTCCATTAAAACGGCCGACGACATCGCCGGCATGCGCATCGCCGGCCGGCTCGGCTCCGAAGTGCTCGACTATATTACGCCCTTCGTCAAACCGGGCGTGAGCACCAACGAACTGGACCGCCTGTGCCATGAATACATGACAAATGTACAAGGAACGATACCGGCGCCGCTCAATTATTGCCCTCCCGGCTATACGCCATACCCGAAAGCGGTCTGCACCTCGATCAATGAAGTGGTGTGCCACGGCATTCCCGGCGAGCGCCTCCTGAAAAGCGGCGACGCCCTCAATATCGACATCACCGTCATCAAGAACGGCTACCATGGCGACACCAGCCGCATGTTTCTGGTCGGCGAACCGTCGATCCTGGCCAGACGCCTGTCCGACATCACGTTCGAATGCATGTGGATCGGCATCGAGCAAATCCGTCCGGGCGCCCATCTCGGCGACATCGGCCATGCAATCCAGGTCCATGCCGAAAAAGCCGGCTATAGCGTGGTGCGCGAATTTTGCGGCCACGGCATCGGCAAGGTTTTCCATGAAGAACCGCAAGTGTTGCACTACGGCAAGGCCGGCACGCTCGAAGAACTCAAGCCCGGCATGATTTTTACGGTCGAACCGATGATTAATGCCGGCCGGCGCGAAATCCGCGAAATGCCCGACGGCTGGACCATCAAGACCAAGGACCGCAGCCTGTCGGCGCAATGGGAACACATGATTCTGGTGACCGAAACCGGCTATGAAGTGCTGACCGTCTCGGCCGGTTCGCCGCCGCCGCCGGCCTTCATCAAGAACGGCGCGGCCGCCCCCTCCGCCGCCAGCGCGTCCTGACATGCTGGCGCCCGAGGCCATCGATCTGCTCAGGAAAAGCCTGAGGGAGCAGTTAAAGAACGCGCGCGCCGCCGAAATGGCCGCATTCCAGCACGACGGCAAGGCCGAAACGCTGACCGCGCGGCTGACGCGTCATGTCGACCAGGCCTTGATCACGGCCTGGCAAACCTTGCAACTGCCGCCGCAAATCGCCCTGGTAGCGGTCGGCGGCTACGGCCGCGGCGAACTGTTTCCGTATTCCGACTGCGACTTCCTGATCTTGCTCGACGGCGCCCCCGATGCGGCGCTGACGGCGCAACTGGAACAACTGGTACAGCTGTCGTGGGATCTGGGCCTGGAAATCGGCCACAGCATCCGCACCGTCGAGGAATGCCTGAGCGAGGCGCAGGCCGATATCACGGTGCAGACCTGCCTGCTCGAAGCGCGCCTGGTGTGCGGCAATCCCCTGATCTATGCGCAATTGCAGCGCCGTTATTTCGTCGCCCTCGACCCGGCCGCATTTTTCCAGGCCAAGATGCTGGAAATGCAGCAGCGCCATGTCAAATATGAAGACACGCCGTTCAGCCTGGAACCGAATTGCAAGGAAAGCCCGGGCGGCATGCGCGACCTGCAAGTGATACTGTGGGTGGCCAAGGCGGCAGGCCTCGGCAACTCGTGGCGCGAACTGGCCACGCGCGGCCTGATCACCGACGCCGAAGCGAGCACGCTGCTCGAAAAGGAGCACGGCTTCAAGGATATCCGCGCGCGCCTGCACATCCAGGCCGGACGCCGCGAAGACCGCCTGCTGTTCGACGTCCAGACGCCGATTGCGCTGTCGATGGGTTTTCAAAACACGGGCAGCGGCCAGAATGCCTTGCGCGCCAGCGAAAACCTGATGCAGCGCTATTACTGGGCGGCGAAGTCGGTCACGCTGCTCAATACCATTTTGCTGCAAAATATCGAAGCGCTGCTATTCCCGCAGCCGAGCGACCCGCGCCCGCTCAATCCGCGTTTCGACGACGTCGGCGGCCTGATCGACATCCATGGCGACGATACCTTCATACGCCACCCGCCGGCCATGCTGGAAGTATTTTTGCTGATGTCGGAGCACCAGGAAATCAAGGGCATGACGGCGCGCACCATGCGCGGGCTGTGGCATGCGCGCAAACAGATCGACGCCGACTTCCGCCGCAATCCGGTCAACCGCGCGCTGTTCCTGAAAATCCTGCAGACGCCGCAAGGCATCACGCACACGCTGCGGCGCATGAATCAGACCAATATCCTGGGGCGCTACCTGCCGGCGTTTCGCGGCATCGTCGGCCAGATGCAGCACGACCTGTTCCACGTCTACACGGTCGACCAGCACATCATGATGGTGGTGCGCAATGTGCGGCGTTTTACAATGACCGAGCATGCGCACGAATACCCGTTTTGCAGCCAGTTGATGGCCAATTTCGAAAAGCCGTGGCTGCTGTATGTCGGCGCATTATTTCACGACATCGCCAAGGGCCGCGGCGGCGACCATTCGATCTTGGGCAAGGCCGATGCCCGTCAGTTCTGCGTCGACCACAACATGCTGGCCGAAGACACCGAACTGGTCGTGTTCCTGGTCGAACAGCATCTGACGATGTCGCAGGTGGCGCAGAAGCAGGATTTGTCCGATCCCGATGTCGTGATGCGCTTTGCCGCGCTGGTCGGCGACGAGCGTCATCTGACGGCGCTGTATCTGCTGACCGTGTGCGACATCCGCGGCACCAGTCCGAAGGTCTGGAATGCCTGGAAGGGCAAACTGCTCGAAGACCTGTACCGGCTGACGCTGCGCGTGCTGGGCGGCGACGCGCCGAGCGTCGACCGCGAGCTGATCAACCACCAGCAGGAAGCGCTGGCGGCGCTGCGCCTGTTCGGCCTGCCGCCGGGCGCCCATCTGGCGTTCTGGAAGCAGCTCGATGTCGCCTACTTCCTGCGCAACGACGCCTCCGACATCGCCTGGCAGACGCGCTCGCTGTACGACAAGCTCGACAGCGGCCGGGCAGTCGTCAAATGCCGCATCGCGCCGCACGCCGGCGGCCTGCAGGTGGTGGTCTACACGCCCGACCGCGCCGACCTGTTTGCGCGCATCTGCAGCTATTTCGACAAAAAGAATTTCAGCATCCTCGACGCCAAGATCCACACCACGCACGACGGCTACGCGCTCGATACTTTTCTGGTGACCGAGACCACCTTCGAAAAGAACTATCGCGACATCATCAGCCTGGTCGAACACGAACTGGCCGAACTGCTGCAGTCGCAGGCCGAACTGGCGGCGCCCGACAAGGCGCGGACCGGCGGCCACGCGCGGCTGTCGCGCCTGTCGCGCACCTTCCCGCTGCAGCCTAGCGTCGATTTGCGGCCCGACGAGCGCGGCCAGTATTACCTGCTCTCGATTACCGCCAACGATCGCAACGGCTTGCTGTATGCAATCGCCAACGTCCTGACCAAGTACCGCATCAATCTGCACACGGCCAAGGTCATGACGCTCGGCGAGCGGGTCGAAGACGTGTTCCTGGTCGACGGCCAGGCTCTCAACAATATCCGCACGCAGATCCAGTTCGAGAGCGAATTGCTCGATGCCCTGCGCATCTGAGGCCGGCCGTGACGGCCCTTCCCTAACTTAATTTCGTAAATTAGCAACGTACATTTCATGAATACACCCGATCCCGCATTATTACGCCTGTCCAAGCGCATGTCCGAACTGGGCCTGTGCTCGCGCCGCGAGGCCGACGCCTGGATCGAAAAAGGCTGGGTCCGCGTCGACGGCAAAGTCGTTTCCGAATTGGGCAGCAAGGTTTTCCCGGAACAGAAAATCACGATCGAACGCCAGGCCCAGGCGCAGCAGTCGAAACTGGTCACCATTTTGATCAACAAGCCGGTCGGCTATGTCAGCGGCCAGGCCGAGGACGGCTATCAGCCGGCAATCGCGCTGGTCAAGCCCGAATCGCGCTGGGAGCAGGACAGCGCCGAGGAGCAGTTCCATCCGACCCAGCTGCGCAGCCTGGTGCCGGCCGGACGGCTCGACATCGACTCGGTCGGCCTGCTGATCCTGACCCAGGACGGGCGCGTCGCCAAGCATCTGATCGGCCAGGACACGGTGATCGAAAAAGAATACCTGGTACGGGTCCAATACACGAAGCCCGGCACGTTGCCGGACTGGGAATTGAAGCGTCTCAATCACGGGCTGACGCTGGACGGCAAAAAGCTGTTGCCGGCCAAAGTGCGCTGGATGAATGAAGACCAGCTCAGCTTTGTGCTGCGCGAAGGTAAAAAACGCCAGATCCGCCGCATGTGCGAAATGGTCGGCCTGAAAGTGGTGGGCTTGAAGCGGGTCCGCATCGGCAAGGTCAAGCTCGGCGACCTGCCGACCGGGAAGTGGCGCTATCTGCGGCCCGACGAACAATTTTGAGAATGACGATATGAGTGAAACGGCAATCGACCAGCGCTATCTGGTCCAGCAACGCAAGGTCAACCCGCAGGAAACCGACAAGCCGGTATTTGCCAAGGCCATGCGCAGCAAGAGTGGCGTGTTCGAAGGCGTGTCCTTCATCCGCAACAAGGACAAGGCCTCGGTCATGACGCTGGCGCAGGCGCAGGAAGTGATCGACTGGGCGGCGACAAAAAAATCGAAGGCGGCCGACTACGTCACCACCATCATCTGCAAGGGCCAGTAAGGTCGCCGAAGCCGGTCAATTTGCAAGGCACTGTCCTTCGGCCGTCCGCCTGACGGTTCCAGTCGGCGGCGCCGGCAGCTAGGAACCGTCGGCCTGAATCTCGTGAAAGCGGCTCAGATCGACCACGCGGCCGCCATCGGCGCCATCGTAAATGATATCGACGAAACGCTTGCCGAAATGGAGCTGCTCGGCGCCGTAACTGCGGCGCGCATGCACATCGTCGTGCAAGGTGTCGTCGACACCGGCGATGGCGGCCGTCAGCACCACCTGGTCGCGCAACAACTGCTCGTGCGTCTTGCCGTACAACGGACTCGAGGCATCGATTTTATGCATCACGGTCCAGGTCAGCGCAAACACGCTCGTGCGTTCGCGCTCGAGCTTCAGGTCGTAAATCCGGCTGAAATACTGCCCTTCCTGCGAACGCTCTCTTTGCACCAGAGACAGGTGCACCGACGCTTCGAGAATCAGGTTGTCGCGTTCGTTGGCGGTACGCAGCATCAGCGTCGGCACGCCGTTAAAGCCGGTGATGACGACGGCATCGGAAAACAGGATGCGCGCCGTCGGTCGCGAAAAACGCGCGAAAAACAGGCCTGTCGCCACCGCCACGCCTAGCATGCCAAGCAAGATCTCGGTCGAGGCGACCACGTGGCCGTAGGTATTTCCCGGATTCATGAAACCATAGCCGACAGTGGCCAGGGTTTCGATCGAAAAGAAAAACACGTCGAGAAAAGAACCGGGGCGCGCGTTGGCGACCGCGCCCGGCACCGCAAAAAAAGCGAGCGCAAATAACAGATTGACGGCCAGATAAGCGCTGATGATGACCAGGAAAAATTTCGGCCAGCTCAAGGTCAGGATGTCGTGATAGGCATCGGCCCAGGCCCATTTCTTGCGGCGCGCGGCGCGCCGCAGCGGCACCCGTCCGAACGGATAGGACACCCCGTGCGTGGCCGGCGCCGCGCCGTCTGCGGCCGATACATTGGCTGCTGATACATTGGCTGTTGATACACTGGCTGCCGATACATTGGCTGATACATTGGCCGAAACACCGGCCGCAGAACCGGCAGGCGCGGCAACAGGCGCGTCGGCGCCGCCAGGATCAGTCTTACTCGTCATCGCCGGCGTCGAGATCCGGAAACAGCACTTCGACGTAGCCCAAGGTCGACAGATCGGTCATCCGCATCGGATACAGCACCCCCTGCAAATGGTCGCATTCGTGCTGCACCACGCGCGCATGAAAGGCATCGACCTCGCGGCTGATGGCCTGGCCGAATTGATCGATCCCTTCGTAGCGCACTTTGGACCAGCGCGGCACCAGGCCGCGCAGGCCGGGCACCGACAGGCAGCCTTCCCAGGCTTCGTCGGCTTCGTCAGCGAGCGGCGTGATGGTCGGGTTGATCAGCACGGTTTCAGGAATTTGCGGCGCGTCGGGATAACGCGTATTTTGCTTGAAGCCGAAAATGACCAGTTGCAGGTCGACCCCGATCTGCGGCGCCGCCAGGCCGGCGCCGTTGGCGGCATGCATGGTGTCAAACATATCGGCGATCAAGGCCTCTATTTCGGGCGTGCCGACGTCCGTCACTTTTTTTGCTACACGTAACAGGCGCGGATCGCCCATCTTGAGAATTTCCCGTATTGCCACTCTTACCTCCCGTTTTTTATTCGACTGCGCGCTGCGCCAAAAATTTCGCAAATTCGGCGCCTGTTTCCGGATGCTTCAAGCCCATCGCCATGGTCGCCTTCAGATAACCGAGTTTTGAGCCGCAATCATAGCGCTGGCCGGCATAACGGTAAGCCAGCACCCGCTCATGCGTCATCAGCGCGGCGATGCCGTCGGTCAGCTGAATTTCGCCGCCGGCGCCGGCGCCGAGGCCTTCCAGGCATTCGAAAATGCGGTTCGACAAGACATAGCGGCCGACCACGGCCAGCGTCGACGGCGCCAGCTCGGGCGCCGGTTTCTCGATGATGGCATTGACCACTTCCAGGTCTTGCTGATACGGCTTGGCACTGACGATACCATATTGGCGCGTCTCGTCGCGCGGCACATCCTGCACCGCCAGCAAGCTGCAATTTTCGTATTCGTAGAGCGCCGTCATCTGCGCCAGCACCGCCGGCGTGCCGGCCTCGACATCCATGAAATCGTCGGCCAGCAAGACCGCAAACGGTTCCCTGCCCACCACCGGCTTGGCGCACAATACCGCATGGCCGAGACCGAGCGGCGCCGATTGCCGGATATAGATGCAGTTGACGCTCTTCGGAATGACATTGCGCACCAGTTCGAGCAATTCGCGTTTGCTGGCCGCTTCGAGCTCGGCCTCGAGTTCATAGGCCTTGTCGAAGTGGTCTTCAATCGCCCGTTTGTTGCGCCCGGTAATGAAGATCATTTCCTGGATGCCGGCCGCGACAGCCTCTTCGACCGCATACTGAATCAATGGTTTGTCAACAATGGGCAGCATTTCCTTGGGCTGGGCTTTAGTTGCCGGCAAAAAACGGCTGCCGAGACCGGCGACAGGAAAGACGGCTTTTCTAATCTTGCTCATATGGGCGGTCCTTAAAAGTTGAACCGGGCCAGCCTGATGCTGGCGAGGTAATGGTAAAAAACACGGCAGCTTGCGCCCTCGCTGCCGCATTCGGTATCTCCGTGTTGCGACTGCCGGCCCGGCAATCGCCAGGCCGTCACTGCTTATCTGCAATTTATCTGCAATTTATCTGCAATTTATCTGCAATTTATCTGCTATTTATTTGCAATTTAATAACTATTCATTAACGTTTCATCAACGACCGGTCAAGCATGTCTCAGATATCCACCCGACAACAGGCCGGCTCGAGCCGTATGGCGCACATGCCGACTCGATGCACGGCCATTTTCACAAAATTTTGCCGTCCCGGTACTCGACAAGCACATTCAATGCGCACAAAATCGCACTTCACGCCGCCCCGGAATTTTTGAGCAGTGCCAGCAGGCCCGCTTCATCGAGCAGCGGAATCCCCAATTCTTGCGCACGCGCAAGCTTACTGCCGGCATCCTCGCCGGCCACCACATAGCTGGTCTTTTTGGAAACCGAGGCCGTCACCTTGCCGCCCTCGGCTTCTATCATTGCCTGCGCCTGGTCGCGGCTCAGATTCGGCAAAGTGCCGGTCAAGACGAAATTCTTGCCGGCCTGCGGTAGCGGCGGCCGCGCCGTGCCGGCCTGTTCGGGCCAGTGCAGGCCGCAGGCACGCAGTTGCGCGACCATTTCCAGATTGAGCGGATCGAGAAAATACTGCGCGATCGACTTCGCCACCACCGGACCGATATCGTCGACCTGTTCCAGATGCGAAGGCGCGTCGGGATCGAGAACATGACTGGCCGCCGCGATCACGGCGTCCAGATTGCCGAAATGCAGGGCCAGCGCCTTGGCCGTCGATTCGCCGACATGGCGGATGCCCAGCGCATAGATAAAGCGCGCCAGCGTCGTCTGCTTCGATTTTTCGAGCGCAGCGACGATGTTTTGCGCCGATTTATCGGCCATCCGCTCGAGCGCCACCAGGCTGCCCAGGCCGAGTTTGTACAGATCGGCCGCCGTGGTGACGATGTGTTTATCGACCAGTTGTTCGATCAGTTGTTCCCCCAGCCCTTCGATGTCGATCGCGCGGCGCGAGGCGAAATGCATGAGCCCGCCCTTGCGCTGAGCCGGGCATTTGATCCAGCCGCCGCCGCAGCGGGCCACGACCTCGCCTTCCGGCTTGACGATGGCCGAAGCGCATACCGGGCAAACAGCGGGCATGACGAACTGCCGGGCATCGGCCGGGCGCCGCTCGGGAATGTTGGCGACCACTTCCGGAATGACGTCGCCGGCGCGGCGCACGATGACGGCGTCGCCGATGCGGATATCCTTGCGCCGCACCTCGTCTTCATTGTGCAAGGTGGCATTGGTGACGATCACCCCGCCCACCGCCACCGGCGCCAGCCGCGCCACCGGCGTGATGGCGCCGGTGCGGCCAACCTGCACCTCGATATCGAGCACCACTGTCGACGCTTCTTGCGCCGGGAATTTATGCGCCACCGCAAAACGCGGCGCGCGCGAGACGAAGCCGAGCTGCTGCTGCTCGTCGAGACGATTCAATTTGTAGACGACGCCATCGATTTCATACGGCAAAGCGGCGCGCAGCGCGCCGAGCCGGTGAAAATACGCCAGCAAACCGTCAGCGCCGCTGGCCGTCGCCCGCAGATCGCAGACCGGCAGGCCGAGTTCGCCAAACCAGTCGAGCAAGGCCGCGTGCGTGGCCGGCATCGGCGCCCCCTCGAGCACCCCGACGCCATAGCAGAAAAAGCGCAGCGCGCGCTGCGCGGTAACGCGGCTGTCAAGCTGGCGCAGGCTGCCGGCGGCGGCATTGCGCGGATTGGCGAATTCCTTTTGTTCGGCGGCCCGCTGGCGCGCATTGAGGGCGTCGAAGTCGGCCTTGAACATCAACACTTCGCCGCGCACTTCGAGCACGGCCGGCGGCTGCTCGCCGAACAGGCGCAGCGGAATGCTGCGCACGGTGCGGATATTGGCCGTGACGTCCTCGCCGGTACTGCCGTCGCCGCGCGTGGCGGCCTGCACGAAAATGCCGTGCTCATAGCGCAAGCTGATCGCCAGACCGTCGAATTTCGGCTCCACCGCATACTCGACCGCCTCGTGCTGCAAGGCGTCCATCATGCGTTTGTCGAAAGCGACCACATCGCCATCGTCGAATGCGTTGGCAAGCGAGAGCATGGCCAGCGCATGGCGCACTTGCGCAAATTCGCGCGACGGCTGGGCACCGACGCGACAGGTCGGCGAATCGGCCGTCGCCAATGCCGGATATTGCTGTTCCAGCAACTGCAACTGGCGGAACAGCTGGTCATAATCGGCGTCGGGAATGCTCGGCGCGTCCTGCACATAATAAGCGTGGTTATGTCGCGCCAGTTCGGCGCGCAGCTGCGCCGCCTGCTGCCGCAAATGTTCGGGCACTTCCCTATTGTCCGCGATACCAAGCGTCATCGATACTTTCAGGTAATAAACTCAGGTAATAAACTCGTTTGCAAACTCGGCTTGCAATTTTTTCATGCAGGCCTCAGGCAAGGTGCCCGACAGACCTGGCGCCGCCGGCGCGCCAACTAGCTAAACAGGCGCAAGGCGCGCATCGAGCCGGCGGCGATTTCGGCCTCCTGCATCTCATTGTAAAACTCGACCAGCTGCTGGCCGATTTCGCCCAGCGTCTGGTCCTGCAAAGCCTGGTTGCCATCGTCGACCACGGTCGCCCCGAGGCGCGCCGCCAGCGATTTGGCACAGGCCGTCATGGCGCCGAAGGCGTCGCGCGCCGGCATCACGCGCGGCGCGTCGAGCAGCAGGGTCAGGCGCGAAGTGGTGGCGGCCGACAGCGGCGCATTGGTATTGATCGAATACAGATAAGCGCCGTCGCCGTCGGGCATCACGAAACTGCCGTCGGCGCGGAAATCGAAACCCTGCTTTTCGAGCGACACCAGCAGGCTGTTGATGGCCCACGGCGCGCCGTTCGACTGTACATTGATGCCAAGCTGGGCGTCGTGATCGAGCACGAAGCGGTGCAGCGCGCGCGCATTGGCCATCACATCGCGCATGTCGGGCACTTCGGGCTCGGCGCCGATTTCATCGGCCAGGCTGCGCACCCGCATGACCAGTTCGGAAAACTCGAGTTCGTTCAGCGCGCTGGCACGGCTGGCCATTTGCACGCCGACCAGCAACTTGACGTACGACGCCTCGGCTGCGATCGGCTCCCAATGGCCGTCGCGATGCAGGCCGACCAGTTGCACCGCCTTGTCGCCGGCGCGCTGCAGGTTTTTCTGCAGCGGCAAAACGGCCTTGCCGGCCACCGCGCTTTCCGGCACCAGCGGAATCAGGCAATCGATGATAGGGTCCAGCAAGCCGCCGATGACGGCGTCGAGCGCCTCCTCGTCATCGTCGAGCAAAGGCGCGCTGGTGACGGCCGCGGCCTGGCCGACGGCCGGCTCCATGCGCGGCTCGAAACCGGACTCGGCATGCATGCCGGCCACGGCATCGTCCTGAAACGTCGGTTCGACGCGTTCGCCAACCATGCCGCCGGGCGCTACATTGGCATCGCCGAAGGCTTCCCTGGCGGCGGCCGTTCTGCCCTTGGCCGCCGGCATTCCGGTTTGCATTCCAGCCTGCATCAGCACATCGTCGTGCTCGGCCGAAAACGCCTTGTCGACGGATTTTTTGGCACGATATTCCTGCCATTTATTGTAGATTAAAACGGCAGCCAGAAAAATCGCGCCGCCACCCATCAAACTCAATTGAAAGTCGGTCATGCTGGTCGTACCTCAATAAGAAAATTTCTGCGGACAAGCCAAAAAGCGGATGGCAAATTGGCCTGGCGCAGGATGCCAGTACAAGCTGACAACAGTGTAATCATTTCGACAATCCGCGCTACACATAATTGAAACAATAAGTTAAGCAGAGCACAGGCTGAGCAGGCCGGGCACGGCCGCCGGCATCCCGCCTCGAGTTCGGCCTCGAGTTCAGCCTAAGCAAGTTGCTCCTCACGCGCCCCATCATGCAGCCTCGACCATGCCGACCGCCGCTTCCATATCGACGGCCACGATGCGCGAGACGCCCTGCTCCTGCATCGTCACGCCGATCAGCTGGTTCGCCATTTCCATCGCAATCTTGTTATGCGAAATGAACAGGAACTGGGTCTGGTCCGACATTTGCTTGACCATTTTGCAAAACCGTTCGGTATTCGAATCGTCGAGCGGCGCATCGACTTCGTCGAGCAGGCAAAACGGCGCCGGATTGAGCTGGAACATGGAAAATACGAGGGCGGTCGCAGTCAGCGCTTTTTCGCCGCCCGACAGCAAATGAATGGTCGCATTTTTCTTGCCTGGCGGCTGCGCCATCACCTGCACGCCCGAATCGAGAATTTCATCGCCGGTCATGATCAGTTTGGCCTGACCGCCGCCGAACAGAATCGGGAACAGCAGCGAAAAATGATGGTTGACCTGATCGAAGGTGTCTTGCAGCAATTGCCGCGTTTCCTTGTCGATGCGCGCAATCGCGTCTTCCAGCGTCGCAATCGCTTCCGACAGATCGGCATTCTGGGCATCGAGAAAACTCTTGCGCTCGCTGGCCTGCGCCAGTTCGTCGAGCGCCGCCAGATTGACCGCGCCGAGGCCGGCAATCGCATTCGTCAGGCGCGTCACTTCGCCCTGCAGGTAGGACGGCCGCATGTCGGGCAGCAGCTTTTCGGCCAGCAGCGCTTCATCGGCCTGCACCTCTTGCAATTGCTGCGCAAACTGCTCGACATTCAGACGCGCGGCCTGCTCTTTCAATTGCAGCTCGGTGATCTTGTCGCGCTGCGGCTGCAGGCTGCGCTCGGCCTGCATGCGCGCTTCATCGGCCAGCCGCAGCTGCTGCGTGATCTGGTCGAGTTCGTGGCGCGCATCCGACAGCGCCTGCTCTTGCCCGGTGCGCCGCTCAAGCAGCTCTTGCAGGCCGGCCTGCGCCGCCTGGTCGTCGAGTTCGCCGAGTTCGAGCTGGCCCTGCTGCATGCTGGCAAACAGCTGTGCGCTCTGTTCAAGCGCGGTGGCGATCGAACGCCGCAGCTGTTCGATCTTGCTGTGCTGGGCCTTTTCCAGATATTGCGCATCCTGCGCCGCGCGCTCCAAATCGCGCAGCACATTGCGGGCCTCGGCCAGTTGCTGTTCTTTTTCGAGATAGGCCGTCTGCAAGTCTTCATAATCGCCTTGCAGCTGCGCCAGCTCCAGATCTTTTTCTTCGAATTTTTGCTCCGACTCGAGCCGGGCCTGCTGCTGTTCGCTTTCCTGCTCGGCGATTTCGGCCAGGTCGCTGGCAATTTGCGTGCTGCGCTGCTGGTAGCGTTCCTGCACCTCGGTCAGTTTGACGACCTCCATTTGCAGTGCATGGATCGATTGCGTCAAGCCGCCGACGCGCTGGCGCAAGTCCTGCAACTGGCGCCCGGTCGCCGCCAGCGCCGCTTCGGCGCGCACGGCGCGCTGGCGCGCCTCGTCGGCCAGCATCTGCTGGGCCCGCACCTGCTTGCCGAGGTTGTCGATTTCATTTTGGCGGGCCAGCATGCCGTCCTGCTCGGCGTCCGGCGCATAAAAGCGCACGGTGTCATGGCCGATCACATGACCGGCTTGGCAGACGAAGTAAGCGCCCGGCGGCAGGCTGGCGCGTTGCTGGAAGGCATCGGCCGGATCGGCCGCCGCATACACGCCGTGCAGCCAGTCCTGCAGCAGCGCGCGCAGATTCGGGTCGTTCAGCTTCATCAGCGAAAGGAGCGGGGTCAACGGCGCCCTCAGCCCGGCCGCGCCCGCCTCCGGCGCCGCGCTCGCGGCGGCTGGCGCGAACAGCGCCAGCCGGGCCGGCGGTGCGTCATTGAAAAAGGCCTTGGCCCAATCGATATTCGACACTTCGAGCGCCGACATGCGCTCGCCGAGCACGGCCTCCAGCGCCGCTTCCCAGCCGGCTTCGATCTGCAGCTTTTGCCACAGGCGCGGCAAACTGTCGAGACCATGCTTTTGCAGCCACGGCTGCACCTTGCCCTGGCTTTGCACGCGCTCCTGCAGTTGCCTGAGGGCCGACAGGCGCGCCTCGAGCCGCGTGTTGGCGGCGCTCTCTTCGTTGACTTGCTGCTGGGCCTGGCGCCGCTCTTCCTCCTGCAACGGCTGCTGTTCCTGCGCCGCCTCCAGCTGATATGTCGCCTCTTCGAGCGCCGCCTGTTTTTCTTCCAGTTGCAGCGTCAGATTCGACAAATGGCCGCTGTCGGGCAGGCTCAAACCGCTTTTTTCCTGCGCCAGACGCTCGCGCCGCACGCTCAGGCCGTTCAGAATCGCGGCCGCATTGCGCTGCTGCGCCGATTCCAGTTCGATTTGCTGCTGCACCAGACTGATCTTGGCGCGCGCTTCCTGCGTCGCATGTTGCGTCTCGCGCCATGCCAGTTCCAGCGCCGGCAAGCGTTCGCTGTTGCGTTCGCACGACTGTTGCGACTGTTCGACGCGCGCCGCCAGCTCTTCGAGCTGCAGCTCGGCTTCGGCCAGATCGTCCTGGTGCTGCTGCCCCTGATGCTGCCACTGGTCGCGCTGGGCGGTCAGGGCCAGCAGCTGCGTTTGCAGGCGCGAACGCGACTCGATGACAAACTTGATTTGCGCCTCCAGGCTGCCGATTTCGGCATTGGTCTGGTACAGGTGGCCTTGCGCCGTGTGCAGCGCATCGCCGATCGCATAATGGCTCTGGCGCCGCTGTTCGAGATCGAGTTCGATGTGGCGCAGGCGCGCGGTCTGCTCTTCGAGTTCGAGCTGGCCGCGCTCGATCTCGGCGAAAAACTTCGCCTGTTCGGCTTGCGCCTCGTTTTTGCGCAGCAGCCACAGCAGCTTTTGCTTTTCTTCCTGGTCGCCCTGCAAAGAGCGGAATTTGTTGGCGACCTCGGCCTGTGCCTCGAGTTTTTCGAGATTGGCGTTCAGCTCGCGCAAGATGTCTTCGACCCGCGTCAGATTTTCGCGCGTATCGTGCAGCCGGTTTTCGGTTTCGCGCCGCCGCTCCTTGTATTTGGAGACGCCGGCCGCCTCTTCGAGAAACACGCGCAATTCTTCGGGCCGCGACTCGATGATGCGGGCAATCATGCCCTGGCCGATGATGGCATAGGCACGCGGTCCGAGCCCGGTGCCGAGGAAAATATCCTGGATGTCGCGCCGGCGCACCGACTGCCCGTTGATGTAATAAGTCGAGGTGCCGTCGCGCGTGAGCGTGCGGCGCACCGCAATTTCGCCATACTGGCTCCACTGGCCGGCCGCCTTGCCGTCGTGATTGTCGAACACCAGCTCGACCGAGGCGCGCCCGGCCGGCTTGCGGTTGGTCGAGCCGTTGAAAATGACGTCCTGCATCGACTCGCCGCGCAATTCCGACGCTTTCGACTCGCCCAGGACCCAGCGCACCGCATCGATGATATTCGACTTGCCGCAACCGTTTGGGCCGACCACGCCGACCATCTGACCCGGCACCTGGAAATTGGTGGGATCGACAAAGGACTTAAATCCGGATAATTTAATCGAAGTTAGACGCACGTTATCTGTATTTGCTCACAGTTACTCAACATTAAACACACGACGCCAGACTCGGGCACGGTGCCGCGACCGCCGCGGCGCGCTCCAGCATGACGAGAGACCGTCTATCATAACATTTGATCTTGGCCCCGCATGCAGAATCGCGCGATTTTCGCCCGTGCGCAGGCGCGCTCGCGGCAAACGCCGCCGTCGCCGTGAAATGCTGTGTGCTTGCGCGCGCGGGCAGTATAATGACGAAAATTGCCATGCGTTGATCAGGCATGCCGGGCCCATGTCCGGCTGCGGCCGGCATGTCGCCGCTCCGGCCGTAGCGCTGTCGACGCAATTTATTATTTATGACTGGGTGTTTATTACGTGAATCCGCTCCTCGACCTGTTGCAGCCCTACCCTTTTGAAAAATTGCGCGCGCTGTTTGCCGACGTCACGCCCGAGCCGCAATTCAGCCCCATCAGCCTGGGGCTCGGCGAACCCAAGCATGCGACGCCACAATTCATCCGCCAGGCGCTGGCCGACCATCTCGACGGCCTGGCCTCGTATCCGAGCACCATCGGCAGCGAAGCGCTGCGCAACGCCATCGGCCAGTGGATCGCCCGCCGCTACAAGCTGCCGGCGCCCGACAGCGCCACCCAGATCCTGCCGGTATGCGGTTCGCGCGAGGCCTTGTTCTCGTTTGCCCAGGCCGTGATCGCACCGCATGGCGCGCAGTCGCCGTCACAGCAGCCCGATCTGCAACCGCTGGTGATGTGCCCGAATCCGTTTTACCAGATCTATGAAGGGGCGGCGCTGCTGGCCGGCGCGGCGCCGTATTTCGTCAATTCCGACCCGGCCCGCAACTTCGCCCCCGATTACAGCCGCGTGCCCGACGACGTCTGGGCCCGCGTGCAACTGCTCTACGTTTGCTCGCCCGGCAACCCGACCGGTTCGGTACTCTCGCTGGCCGAATGGGACACGCTGTTCGGGCTGGCCGACCGTCACGATTTCGTGATTGCCGCCGACGAGTGTTATTCGGAGATTTATTTCAACGACAACCCGCCGCTGAGCGCGCTGCAGGCGGCGCAACTGCTGGGCCGTCCCGATTACGCGCGCCTGATGATTTTTTCGAGCCTGTCGAAACGCTCCAACGTGCCAGGCATGCGCTCGGGCTTTGTCGCCGGCGATGCGGCGCTGATCAAGAAATTCCTGCTCTACCGCACCTATCACGGCAGCGCCATGAGCCCGACCATCCAGGCCGCCTCAATTGCTGCGTGGAACGACGAAGCCCACGTCGTCGAAAACCGCGCCATGTATGCCGAGAAGTTCCGTCTGGTCACGCCGATGCTGCAGGAAGTGATGAAGGTGGAATTGCCCGACGCCGGTTTTTATCTGTGGGCCGACATCTCGGCCTCGGGCCTGTCCGATACCGAATTCGCAAAACGGCTGTATGCCGGATACAATGTCACCGTATTGCCAGGAAGCTACATCGCGCGCGACGCCGTCGGCGGCAATCCGGGCCGTAACCGCATCCGCATGGCACTCGTAGCCGAACCGGCCGAATGCCTCGATGCGGCGCGGCGCATCGTCGCCTTCACGACCATCATGGCCTGCCGTTGCAACGAATTCTGATTAAACTGCTTATTTCCCATACCATTTTCCGACTCTATTCAAGGACGCCATGAGCCAACAACTTCAACAAATCATCGACCAGGCATGGGAAGACCGCGCCGCCATCAATGCCGCCAATGCCAGCGCCGCCTTGCGCGCAGCGGTAGCGGAAGTCATTGCCGGCCTCGACAGCGGCAAACTGCGCGTGGCCGACAAGGACAGCGGCAGCTGGGTCGTCCACCAATGGATCAAGAAGGCGGTCCTGCTGTCGTTCCGCATCGAAGACAATGCCGTCATGACGGTGGCTAACGCCGGCGGCGGCAATGTCATGCAGTACTACGACAAAGTGCCGAGCAAGTTCGCCGACTACACGGCCGACGACTTCGCCCGCGGCGGCTTTCGGGTCGTGCCGCCGGCCATCGCCCGGCGCGGCAGCTTCATCGGCAAGAATGTGGTCATGATGCCGTCCTTCGTCAATATCGGCGCCTACGTCGATGAAGGCGCCATGGTCGACGGCTGGGCCACCGTCGGCTCGTGCGCCCAGATCGGCAAGAACGTCCATCTGTCGGGCGGGGTCGGGATCGGCGGCGTGCTCGAACCGATGCAGGCCAATCCGACCATCATCGAAGACAATTGCTTCATCGGCGCCCGCTCGGAAATCGTCGAAGGCGTGATCGTCGAAGAAAATTCGGTCATTTCGATGGGCGTCTACATCGGCATGTCGACCAAGATCTACGACCGCGCCACCGGCGAGGTGACATATGGCCGCATTCCTGCCGGCTCGGTGGTCGTCTCCGGCAACCTGCCTTCGGCCGACGGCAAATACAGCCTGTATTGCGCCGTCATCGTCAAGCGCGTCGATGCCCAGACCCGCGCCAAAACGGCGATCAACGATTTGCTGCGCGGCGACTGATCTTTTTACCGAGCATTCACCCGGGAGGCGAGCATGGCGATGGACCGCTTATTTTTGCTGATGAAGGAAAAACAGGCTTCGGACATGTTTTTCGCGGTCAATTCGCCGGTTCATCTGAAAATCAATGGCAATCTGATCCCGATTAATCAGCAAAAGCTCGACAGCGACAACATCCGTTCGCTGCTGTCGGAAATCGTCTCCGAAAAAGACTGGCAGACGCTGGAACGCGACAACGAACTCAATATCGGCATCCCGGTCGCCGATATCGGCCGTTTCCGGCTGTCGGCGTTTCGCCAGCGCGGCAGCATTTCGGCCGTGTTCCGCTTCGTGCCGAGCGAGATCCCGGCGCTGGCCGAGCTCGGCCTGCCTGCGGTGCTGAGCGAACTGATCATGGAAAAACGCGGCCTGATCCTGCTGGTCGGCGCCACCGGCTCGGGCAAGTCGACCACCATCGCCGCCATGCTCGACCATCGCAACGAACTGCGCCCTAGCCACATCCTGACGCTCGAAGATCCGATCGAATATCTGTTCAAGAACAAGAAGGCCATCATCAATCAGCGCGAAATCGGCGCCGATACCACCGATGTCGGCACCGCGCTGCGCAATTCGATGCGCCAGGCGCCGGATTGCCTGCTGATCGGCGAAATCCGCGACCGCGAGGCAATGTCGGCGGCCCTCGCTTACGCCCAGTCCGGCCATCTGGTACTGGCCACGCTACATGCCAACAACAGCTATAACGCGCTGACCCGCATCATCAATTTTTTCCCGCTCGAAAACCGCGCCGCCTTGCTGCAAGACCTGTCCTCGACCGTCAGGACCATCGTCTCGCAAAGACTAGTGCGCTCGAAGGACGGTGGCACCCGCACCGCCGCCGTTGAAGTGATGGTCAATACCCGGCATATCGCCGATCTGATCGAAAAAGGCGAGATCGACGAGATCAAGGAGGCCATGGAAAAAAGCCTGTCGCCGGGATCGCAATCGTTCGAACAGGCCTTGCTGCAGCTGCTGCAGGAAGACCTGATCACGCAGGAGGAAGCGCTGGCCAACGCCGATTCGTCGAGCAATCTGCTGTGGCTGATAAATAGCGGCGTCAAGGCTGGCGCGAAAGCCGACCCCAAGCCCGGCGACGACAGCTTCAATGCCTTCACGCTCAAGGTATAGCGTTATGCAAGTTACTCTCTACGGCATTCCCAATTGCGACACCGTGCGCAAAGCGCGCGACTGGCTGCGCGAACAGGGCATCGCCTTCGCCTTCCACGATTTCAAAAAAATGGGGCTGCAGCGCGCCACCGTGCAAGGCTGGCTGCAGCAATTGCCGCGCGACGCGCTGCTCAACCGCAAAGGAACGACCTGGCGCGGCCTGGACCAGGCGCAAAAGGACGGCACGACCGACGACGCCAGCGCCATCGAGCTGATGCTGGCCTATCCGAGCCTGGTCAAGCGGCCGGTTCTGGCGATCGAAGAGCCGCACGGCGTGCGCCTTGCCGCCGGTTTTTCCGCCGCCGGCTGGCACGCCATGTTTTCGGACCGCATTGGCGCCCGCGCGCCCGCCGGCGCAAGTCAGGACCAGCCGTGAGCCGCACCCTGGCATTGGCGCGGCAATTGATCGCGCAAGATTCGGTCACGCCCGACGATCGCGGCTGCCAGAGCATTCTGGCATCGCATCTGACGGCGCTCGGTTTCGACTGCGAACACATGCAGTCGGGCGCGGTCAGCAATCTGTGGGCGCGCAAGGGAACGGCGGCGCCGCTGATGGTTTTTGCCGGCCATACCGACGTCGTCCCGAGCGGCCCGCACGATCAATGGCAATCGCCGCCGTTCGTGCCGACCGAGCGCGGCGGCAAGCTGTACGGCCGCGGCGCGGCCGACATGAAAACCTCGCTCGCGGCCATGCTGGAAGCGACCAGCCAGTTTTGCCGCGCCCACCCCGCGCATCGCGGATCGATCGCGTTTTTGCTGACCAGCGACGAAGAAGGCCCGGCCACCAACGGCACCGCCGAGGTATGCAAGACCCTGAAACAGCGCGGCGTACAGCTCGACTACTGCCTGGTCGGCGAACCGTCCTCGACCACCGTCCTCGGCGACATGATCAAGAACGGCCGGCGCGGCTCGCTCACCGGCCGCCTGACCGTCAATGGCGTGCAGGGCCATATCGCCTACCCGCATCTGGCCGACAACCCGATTCACGCGGCGCTGCCGGCCATGACGGCGCTGACGCAGGAAATCTGGGACGCCGGCAACGAGTACTATTCGCCGACTTCGCTGCAGATTTCGAATATCAACGGCGGCACCGGTGCCGGCAACGTCATTCCCGGGCAGATGACGCTCGACTTCAACTTCCGCTTTTCCAGTGCCAGCACGGTCGAATCGCTGCAGCAGCGCGTGCATGCGCTGCTCGACCGCCACGGCCTCGATTACCAGTTGCGCTGGACAGTCGGCGGCCAGCCCTTCCTGACCCCGCGCGGCGTGCTGTCGGACGCCGTGTGCGACGCCATTCGCGCCGAAACAGGCCTGAAAGCGGCGCTTTCCACCAGTGGCGGCACCTCGGACGGACGTTTTATCGCGCAGATATGCCCGCAAGTGATAGAATTCGGGCCTCCCAGCGCCAGCATTCATAAAATCGATGAACATGTCGAATTGCGCTTCATCGAGCCGCTGACCAATATCTACCGGCGCACGCTGGAGCTGTTGCTGCTCTGACGCGATGGATTGGCGGCACCGGAGCGCCAACGCGGACCCGGTTGCCACCGCTACTTACCGGCCCTATTTACTTCTGCATGATAGCCATGACCAACTTGCCCACTCTTTCCACCCTGCGCGATCTTTGGCGCTATGCGATCACCCGTTTCAATACCGAAAAGCTGTTTTTCGGCCACGGCAGCAGCGATGCCCTCGACGAAGCGGCCTACCTGATTTTGCACACGCTCAAGCTGCCGCTCGACAAGCTCGACCCATTTCTCGATGCCCATCTGCTGCCCGATGAAGTCGATGCCCTGCTGCGCGTGATCGAACGGCGCTGCGTCGAGCGCGTGCCGGCCGCCTATATCACCAAGCAGGCCTGGCTAGGCACCTATCCGTTTTATGTCGACCAGCGCGTGATCGTGCCGCGCTCCTTCATTGCCGAACTGATACCGGAACATTTTTCGCCATGGGTCGCCGATCCCGAAAACGTGTTCGAGATTCTCGAGCTGTGCACCGGTTCCGGCTGCCTGGCGATCATGATGGCCGACGCCTTTCCGAACGCCCATGTGGACGCCATCGATATTTCGTCCGATGCGCTGGCAGTGGCGGCGCGCAACGTGGCCGACTACGAGCTGGGCGACAAGGTGACGCTGATCGAATCGGACCTGTACGCCAAGGTGCCGGCTAAAAAATACGATTTGATCATCACCAACCCGCCTTACGTCAACAGCGGCTCGATGACCAAGCTGCCGCCCGAATACCTTCACGAGCCGCAACTGGCGCTGGCCGGCGGCGACGATGGCATGGACCTGGTGCGCAAGATCGTGGCCGGCGCCGCCGCGCGCCTGAGCGAAAACGGCATCCTGATGGTCGAGATCGGCAACGAGCGCGCCTTCGCCGAAGCCGCCTTCCCCGATCTCGAGCTGACCTGGCTGTCGACCAGTGCCGGCGACGACATGGTGTTTTTGCTGAGCGCCGGGCAGCTAAACAACTGAACAGCCAAACGACCGAAATAATTTGCAATACAATCACTGTCCGCCGCCTGCTGCGGCGCCGGCCAAGGCGCTGCGGCCGGCCGCCGGATCGCCCCACACCGGCGCCCGCGCGGCAACAATATAAAGAGCACCATGATACGTTTTATCCAAGTTAGTCTGATGCGCGGCACCAAGCCGCTTCTCGAAGCGGCCGATTGCACGCTGAACCCCGGCGACAAGATCGGCCTGATCGGCGCCAACGGCAACGGCAAATCGAGCCTGTTCGGCCTGCTGCGCGGCGAATTGCATGTCGACCAGGGCGAGATCGACTTCCCCTCGAAATGGCGCATGGCTTACGTGGCGCAGGAAACTCCGGCCCTCGATCGCCCGGCGCTTGAATACGCGATCGACGGCGACGTCACGCTGCGCCGCCTGGAAGCCGAGCTGGCGCGCCTGGAAGCCGAACCGGAATCGGCCGCCAACGGCTTGCAGATCGGCGAATTGCATGCGGCGCTGGCCGATGCCGACGCCTACACGGTGCAATCGCGCGGCGAGCAATTGCTGCTGGGCCTGGGCTTTTCGCTGGAGCAGATGCAGCAACCGGTGGCCAGCTTTTCCGGCGGCTGGCGCATGCGCCTGAATCTGGCGCAAGCCCTGATGTGCCCGTCCGACCTGCTGCTGCTCGATGAACCGACCAACCATCTCGACCTGGACGCCATCATCTGGCTCGAGGACTGGCTCAAGCGCTATGCCGGCACCCTGATCATCATTTCGCATGACCGCGATTTCCTCGACGGCGTGGTCAACGTCATCGTGCACATCGACGAGCGCAAGCTCAAGCGCTATACCGGCAATTACTCCTCGTTCGAGCGCCAGCGCGCCGCCCAGATGATTCTGGCCGCCGGCACGCTGGAAAAGCAGCAGCGCCAGCGCGCCCATCTGGAATCGTTCGTCAACCGCTTCAAGGCCCAGGCCTCGAAAGCGCGCCAGGCGCAAAGCCGCATGAAGGCGCTGGCCAAGATGGAAGAACTGGCGCCGCTGCGGGCGGCGGCCGAATTCTCGTTCGATTTCCGCGAACCGCTGAGCGCGCCGAACCCGCTGCTGGTGCTCGAAGACGTCAATGCCGGTTACCGCATGGTCAATCCGCTCGACGACAGCACGAGCGACAAGACGATTGTCTCGGGCATCAATTTTTCGCTGCAAATCGGCCAGCGCATCGGTCTGCTGGGCGTCAACGGCGCCGGCAAGTCGACGCTGATCAAGACCATCGCCGGCGAACTGGCGCCCCTGACCGGCGAATCGACGCTCGGCAAGGGTTTGTCTATCGGTTACTTTGCCCAGCACCAGGTCGAAATGCTGCGCCACGACGAATCGCCTCTATGGCATCTGGCGAAGATCGCACCGACCGTGCGCGAACAGGAATTGCGCAACTTCCTGGGCGGCTTCAATTTTCCCGGCACCATGGTCACCAGTTCGATCGCGCCATTTTCCGGCGGCGAAAAGGCGCGCCTGGCGCTGGCGCTGATCGTCTGGCAACGGCCGAACCTGCTCTTGCTCGATGAACCGACCAACCATCTGGACCTCGAAACGCGCGAAGCGCTGACCATGGCGCTGGCCCAGTTCGAAGGCACGCTGGTGGTCGTCTCGCATGACCGCCACCTGCTGCGCGCCACCACCGACCAGTTCATCATCGTCGCCGACGGCCGCCTGCAGCCCTTCGATGGCGACCTCGACGACTATCGCGACTGGCTGTTCCAGACCAAGCTCGGCAAAGGCACCAATGTGCTGCCGGCAGCCCACAAGCAAGTCGAGATACCGGTGAGCTCGCCGGTCTCGAACGGGCCGACGGTCGACCGCCGCGACCAGAAGCGGCTCGAAGCCGAACAGCGGCAAAAGACGGCCGCCCAGAGAAAACCGATCGAAAACAAGATCAAGCGCCTCGAGGAACAGATCGCCAAGCGCAACGAACAAAAAGCGGCGGTCGATGCGCAACTGGCCGATTCGGCCATGTACGAAGCCGCCAACAAGGCCAAATTGAAGCTGCTGCTGGCCGACCAGAGCTTTTTTACGAAAGACCTGGCCCAGCTCGAAGCCGACTGGCTCGAACAGCAAGAGCAGCTGGAAAAAATCGGCGCCTGACCCGGGAAACGGATCGGCGCCCTGACTGGAGAGCAGGATGACGATAGCGAAGATCGCGATGAAGATGACGACGACAGGCAGGCGGCGATTGCTGGCGCCGGGCTGGCTGGCGCTGTCGTCGGCGCTGTGGCTGGCAGCGCCGGCCGCCAGCGCCCAGATGATGTTGCCGGGTCAGTGGAGCATCAGCAGCACGATTGCCTCAAGCGATGGCGAGCTCGAAAAAACGCTGGCGCAGGCGCGCCAGCAGCTGGCCTCCATGGCCCCCGAGCAGCGCAGGCAAATCGAAGCCATGCTGGCGCGCTCGGGTGTGACGGTCGGCGGCAGCGGCGCCGCCGTCAACCAGAAAGTCTGCCTGACGCGCAAAATGGTCGAACAAAACATCGTCCCATTACAGCAAAACGGCGATTGCAAGTCGACCAATTCCAAACTGACCGGCAACAAGATGAAACTGTCGTTCAGCTGCACGACGCCGCCCTCGAGCGGCAGCGGCGAGGTGACCTTCATCAGCAACACCTCTTACAGCATGCAGCTGAGCGCAAGCTCGAGCGCGACCGGCAAGCCGATCCAGATGAATGTCAGCAGCCAGGGCAAGTGGCTGAGCGCGACCTGCAGCGCGGGCAGCCAGTGATGGCCGCAGCCGGCGCCGGTGCTGCGCGACGGCCGCCGCTGTCGGCGCTGATCGCGCCCGGCGACGTCGAGATGACGGCGATCCGGGCCCAGGGACCGGGTGGGCAAAACGTCAACAAGGTATCGAATGCCGTGCATTTGCGCTTCGATATCGGCAAATCGGCACTGCCCGAGCACTACAAGGAAAGGCTGCTGGCACTGCATAGCACGCGCATCACGAAAGATGGCGTGGTGATCTTGAAGGCGCAGCAATTTCGCAGCCTCGAAAAAAACAAGGAAGATGCGCTGCGCCGCCTGGAATTGCTGATCGAGAGCGTGGCGCAGGTGGCCGCCGAACGCAAGCCGACCAAACCGAGCCGCAGCGCGCAAAAAAAACGCCTGGCCCGGAAAACCCTGCATGGCTTGCAAAAGAGCTTGCGCGGCAAGGTCCAGGCCTGAGCCGGCCGGCGGCCGCGATCTTTTTACCTTCTGACGGCCGGCGCCGACAAGCCGGTTGCAATCTTGCCCTCGACCAGGCCAATAATGCTGCCAGGCGTATCGTCGTTCACCTGCCAGATCTTATTGCCGATTCGTATTTCCGCACCAAAATACAGGGTCTTGTCGACCTGCACCCGGGCGTCGCCATCGAGCACGACATCTTGTTTGAGCTGCTCGATACGGAGATTCAAGTCGCCGATATCGTGTATCAATTTTTCGCGCGAGCCGTTGACTTTTTCAAGCACGCCGCCCTCGCCTTTTTTGGGATTTTGCCGGAAATATAGCAGCAGCTGCAGCACCCTTTGCAACTCGTCATTTTTCTTCGCCAAGTCCTTGTTTGCCGCCAGCAATTTACTGTTGACGAAAGGATCGAAACCGACCTGCACGCGCGTTTTGACGCCGGCCGCAGCGCCCAGGACCGAGGTCCGGACCCGCGTTCTGGCTTGCGTCAAGCCGCCGACAATCTGGCTGACCTTGGAACCGGGGGCGCCGACCACGATTTCGTTTTGTGCAATTAACTCGCACTGCCGGGCGCTGCGTTCGATCAAGATCGAATCGCCAGCCTCGATATGCGCGCTTTCGACAAATAGCGCCTGCAACGATCCGCCGCACACCACGCGCGCCGTATCGCTGGGCAAGCTCATGGCGCCCGGCCCCGACTCGGCGCGGCCGACGATCCCGCCAGCCACCGCCACATTGCCGCCGGCACTGATCTGGGCCGCTTCCAGCATGCCCTTGACGATGACATCACCGCTGACCTTGACCGACAGGCCGGCCTTGACATCGCCGCTGATATGAATCGTGCCGTCGAATGTGACATTTCCTGTCGACAAATCAATATCGTGCACTTCGATGACCGGATTGACGACCACGCCGTTATCGACCAGCATCGGCTGGCCGGCGATAGCCGCCACCAGCAAATCGGGATTATTGGGGTCGGGACGGGCGCCGGCAAAGCCGTCGCCAAATGCCAGATCGGGCAAGGGCCGCGCATACACTGTCTCGCCCAGTACATTGCTGCCGTTGACGCCCTGAATCGGCGCCGTGCGGCGCATCAGGCTGTTGCCTGGACTGACCAGCAATAAATGGCCGAGATCGCGAAACTTGATGATGGCGCGGTCGTCGTCGTGGTCACGCAAGGCCGGCCGCTCGTCGAGCATGCTGTCGAAGCGGGCGGGCACGCCTTCACGGGCCGGCGTCCCCTGCGCAATCAGCAGATCGTCGCAAAAACCATCTGCCAGCGCGGCATCGAGCACCTCGTGCATGATGCCGTAGACAATGCTTTTGGCGCGCAGCGCTTCTTCGACGCGATTGCCGATCGGCGCCCCGCCCTGGGCCGGTAGCAAGGTCAGGCGCACGCTCATCAAATCGTCGGCCAGCGCCAGCCAGCATTCGGCATCGCGGGCCTCGCCGACCACGACCCGCAGCGGCTGCTCGGCGATGGCGCATTGCGTCAAGAAATTTTCAACGGCGTCGGGGTCGAGGTGATATTCAGAAAATGCGCTGGCATGGAAAATGGCATCGAAACCGCTGCGGTCAACCGCCAGCCCGTTCGGCGCCGGCTCAAATGCGGCATACAATTGCTTGCTCTCGGCATCGAGACTGAAAGACAGGAGCGGCGCCACGGCTTCGGCGGCGCCGCCTTCCACTGCAACACCATCCGCAGTCACATCTTCCGCAGGCATTGCCGGCGCCGCTGCTTCGGCCGCTGTTGCGTCCGCTGTTGCGTCCACTGTTGCGGCCGCCTGCTCAGGCGGCAGAAGCGGCTTATCCATGATGCGTCCTTACTTTCATTCTTTCTTGCCTCCATTTTTACCCGATGCCCGGGCGCAGTCTGCCAAATGTGGCCGGAATAATATTCCGATTACAGCGAAAGAATCCCTCATAAGGTGCCTGCAAACAGCAGTTTATGAAGTTATCAAGATATATAGTTACAGTAGAGCATGCCGTAAGTGCATATCGCAAGTCAAGTTTGAAAAAATCAATATGTAAAGCAGACACGAATCAATGTCACATCGCCCGTCCGACACAAGACACGCTTGGCCGCCTCGGCGTGAAAACACGGCTGCGGCCCGCTGGCGCAGCCTGCGTTTATCCGGCCAAGGTGAGGAATCAGGCCCGCAACAAATCGAGCGGCGCAAATTTGCCGTGCAAGACAGCGCTGGCGTCGACGCCCCACCACTGCCCGAGCACCGTGGCATACAGGCGCCGGAAATCGAGGGCAAATGGCAGGTTGCCCGAGCCATCGAGCGCGCCGAGATTGACTTGCGGTCCATGCAAGCCGCCGCGCACCCGCCCGCCGAGCACCAGATGGGTCGAAACGGTGCCGTGATCGGTGCCCCCGGACAGGTTTTCGGCTGGCCGCCGGCCAAATTCGGCATACGTCAAAATCAGGCTGCGGTCCCAGCGCTGCAATTCGACCAGCGCCGATTTCAAGGCCGCCAGGCCCTCGGCCAGTTCGGTCAACAAGGCCGCTTGCGCCGCATTTTGATTTTGATGCGTATCGAAATTACCTATCGTTAAACGCAATACCGCAACCCGCTTGCCGGTCTGTTCGCCATTCGCCACAACCTCGGCGGCGGTTTTGACGACATTGCCGAAAGTTCCTTTTGGAAATACCGTCGTAAACGCCCGTTTCACCGGCGGCCGCAAACCCTCGGCGGCCCGCACGATGTCGGCTTCGACCTTGAACAGATGATTGAGGCTCGGGTTGCCGTGCGAATAGGCACGCTGGGCCAATTTCGCGTTATTGAGGAATTGCTCGGTATTGGCCAGCGCAATGGTCCGCGCGCCGCCGGCCATCGGCCCCAGATCGCTGCTGCCGATCACCACCGCGTCGGCGCTGTAGAGGGCCGGCGTGGCTTTGGCGGCAAAGGTGCGCGAGAGCCAGCCATCTTGCAAGAATTGATCGGCATTCGATGCCGTATCCCAAATTTCAATCGAACGGAAATGCGACAGATTCGGTGCGGGATAGCCAAGTCCGCGCACCACGGCCAATTCCTTGTTTTTCCATAAAGGCATCAAGGCCGCCATGCCCGGATGAAAACCGAGGTTTTGATCGAGTTGCAAGACTTTGTCGCGCGCGATCGCGATTTGCGGGCGCAGCCGGTAATACAGCGGATCGGCGTACGGGATGGCCATGTTCAGGCTGTCGTTGCCGCCCTTGAGCTCGACCATGACAAGCAAATTGTCGTAAGCGGACTTCTCATAAGCGGCAGGCGGCATGTTGGCCGCACTCGCGCCAGGCAACGGCAAGCAATATGCGATGCCGAGGCCGCCGGAAAACTTCAAAAATTCACGTCTTTGCATGCCACTCACCTTGTCAGTCCATCCAGTCCGAAGCCGGCCGGCTACGCCGCCAGTCGGCCATGCCTCAACCATACCGCCTATTTCAATTGATACACGGGATCCATGACCAGCGTGCGCAGATAGGCGATGCCGGCCAGGTCGGCTCTGATCGGCGCACTCGGCTCGAGCGCCAGCACCGCCTCTTGCAGCGCCAGACGCTGGCGCACATTGGGCGCCACCTCGGGCGTATTGCCATATTGCGCCAAAAACAGGGCCGGATTAAATGAAATGACCGCAGCCGCACTGCCGAAGGCAAAACGCCCTTCGTGCTCGCCGCCATCGGCAGCCGGCGCCCCCGGCCTGAGCGTGCCGGCAAGGCCGCCCGCCATCATCATGCGGTCGGCCGGCTTGCCGCCGGGCCTGGCGCTTTCGACCGTGCGGAACATGCGCTCAAGTACACTTTTCCTGGCCAGTAAAGTAGTGCTGTTGATCCAGACATCGCCGCCGGGCCAGCCTTTGACATTGGGCGGATTGAACAGATTTTGTCCCATTTGCGCAATCGCATACGTGAACGGCGAAGCATCGTTGTAATGAAATTGGAATTGCTTCAAAGTGCCGACAAGCAGCTCGACCGGCGACTTGACCAGCGATCCGCGATTGCCGGCATCCCAGAAGCGAGGCGTCAGAAATAATTCCCTTAACGCAATTTTTATTTCATAGTGGCTGTTGCGAAATTTTTGCGCAATCCGCCGGACTTCGGCCGGATCGGGTTGCGGCGAAACAAATTCGCGCCACAGCTTGTCGACGATGAAGTCGGCGCAAGCCGCTTGCGCCAGCAAGATGTCGAGTACCGCATCGCCATCGAAATTACCGCTTTGCCCCAGCACCTGCTTGACGCCGTTGTCATGCCAGGCGCTGCGCACGATGAAATTGCCGGTCTCGCCATCGACGGCCCAACCGGTGTAAGCACGTGCCGCCTGTTTCACATCCTGCTCGCCATACCGCCCCTCGCCGAGAGTGAACAGCTCCATCGCTTCGCGCGCAAAATTCTCATTCGGGCTGCCCTTGCGATTGCTGGCGCTATCGAGATAAAGCAGCATGGCCGGATCTTTCGAAACCGCATGCAGCAGTTCGGCGAAATTGCCGGTTGCATAGCGACGAAACAGCACATTTTGTTCGTACATCAGTTTGGTGTGACGTACTTTTTGCTGACTAGACACAAAATGATTATGCCAAAACAAGGTCATGCGCTCGGTCAACGGCGATGGCGTGGCCAGCATTTCGGCCAACCACCAGTCGCGCAATTGCATGGCCTGTTTCGCTTCGAGCTGGCGCAAAGCCTTTTTTTGCGGCTCGCTCGTATCCTTGAACTGCCGCGGACCATAGTACGATTGCCGCACCGCTTCCGGCGCGGCACTGCTGGCCTCGGTACGGGTCTGCTGCAAGACGCGGTCGACAGCCTGCTGCCGGCTCAGGTGCTGATATTGGGCGAGCTCGTCGGCGCCCGGCGCAAAACCGGTGCGCGTCAGGAAGAAACGCGCCTCGTCGGCGCCCATCGGCGGCGCGCCAGCCGCCGACGCCGTGCAAAATACCGTGCCAAGGACTGTGGCCAGGGTTGCGCTCAATGCAAAGGTCAGAGCCGCAAAGCTGCGCAGCAGTGCGGCCCGCAACGGCGGCATGAATTCAGCGGCCAGGCGGACGGGCATAGATATCCTGTCCGGCTTCGTTGATCTGGCGCCGTAGATCGCGCCGTTCTTCAGGCGTCATGCGCGAATTTCTCTTGGCCGCATCGATGCCGGCGGCGCGCGTGGCGTAACTTTCCTGCATCAGCGCCGCGCGCCGGCGGCCCTCGGCATCTTCTTGCCGCACCACTGCCGGCGGGCCGTCGCGGCCGGACGGCCTCGAGGATGGCCGGCTGTTGTGCGGGCCGTCATCGGGCGGAAAAGGCGGGGCGGCGTGGGCCGGGCCGGCGCAAAGCAGCAAGCAGCAGATGAAGAGCACGCCCAGCAGGCATGGTCCGCCCAAGCCGCCGGTCCCAGCGAAAATCGCCGAATCAGACGCAAATTGCACAGATGAACACACTTTATGCGTGCTGCGCAACGCATAAGGCGATTCGGTCTGTGTTATCTTCGACATGTGATTTTCCAGCATACGGAGGGATTTATTCAGCGGTTTTTGCTTCAGCCCCAAGTGTAAACCTGCAAGCCTGGGCTTATAAGGAGGAATGGGTAAAGTTTGTAACAGATTGTAATGCTCTTAAAAAATATATTCTTCAAATTTATTATCAATTACCATAGCATAATGAATACGACACCAATAGCCCAGACCAGCAACACTCCACAAATTAAATTGCTTGTGGTTGACGACGATATACGCTTACGCGACCTGCTGCGCCGTTATCTGACCGAACAAGGCTTCAGTGTGACGGCCGCCGAAAACGCGCAGGCGATGAACAAGCTGTGGATCCGCGAACGCTACGATCTGCTCATTCTCGACCTGATGCTGCCCGGCGAGGACGGCCTGTCCATCTGCCGGCGCCTGCGCGGTGCCGGCGACCAGACCCCGATCATCATGCTGACCGCCAAGGGCGAGGACGTCGATCGCATCGTCGGCCTCGAAATGGGCGCCGACGACTATCTGCCCAAGCCCTTCAATCCGCGCGAGCTGGTGGCCCGTATCGGCGCCGTGCTGCGCCGCAAAGGACCTAGCGAAGTGCCGGGAGCGCCGTCGGATACGCCGCAATCGTTCGAATTCGGCGAATTCGTGCTCGAACTGGGGACCCGCACGCTGAAAAAAAATGGCGAGACCGTGGCCCTGACGACCGGCGAATTTTCGGTACTGAAGGTCTTCGCCCGCCATGCGCGCCAGCCGCTGTCGCGTGAAAAACTGATGGAACTGGCGCGCGGCCGCGAATACGAAGTCTTCGACCGCAGCCTCGACGTGCAGATTTCGCGCCTGCGCAAGCTGATCGAGCCCGACCCGTCCAACCCGCTGTACATCCAGACGGTCTGGGGGCTTGGCTATGTCTTCATCCCGGAAGGCCAGCCGCGTTGAGCTTGGGCTTGCTCGAGGTCCTGTCTCCATATCCGTACTGATGTTCCGCACTAATGTCTGGTATCAATGACAATTAACGGCGCCCGCCTCGCCTGGCTGAAAAGCGGCTTGCTATGGCGCACCTTTCTGCTGCTGGGGGTCTTGATCACGCTGAGCATGGTGGCCTGGGTCGCCAGCTTCCGCATGGTCGAACGCGCGCCGAAAGCCGAGCAGATGGCCGCGCAAGTGGTGTCGGTGGTGACCATCACGCGCGCCGCGCTGACCCATTCGGCGCCCGATCTGCGCCGCGAACTGCTGTTCGAGCTGGCCAATAACGAAGGCATCCGCGTCTATCCGCTCGAAAAGACCGATATCGTCGAAGCGCCGCCGGACCTCACTCAAGAACCGGAATTCCAGGACCTGATCAATGCCAAGCTGGGGCCGAACACGCGTTTTTCGAGCAAGGTCAATGGCGGCGCCGGCTTCTGGGTCAGTTTTTCCATCAGCGACGACGATGAATACTGGCTGATGCTCGATCGCGGCCGGCTCGACCGCGGCACCGGCCTGCAGTGGCTGGAATGGGCCTGTTTCGTGCTATTGCTGGCACTGCTGGGCGCGGTACTGCTGTCGCGCCTGATCAATCTGCCGCTGGCACGCCTGACCGCCGCCACCCGCGACATCGCCAAAGGCCGGCAACCGCTACCGCTGCCCGAGCGCGGCTCGACCGAAATCATCGAAGCCAATCGCAGCTTCAACCAGATGGTCAAGGACCTGAACCAGGTCGAATCGGACCGGACCCTGATCCTGGCCGGCATTTCGCACGATTTGCGCACGCCGCTGGCGCGCATGCAACTGGAAGTCGAAATGGCCAACCTGTCGGAGGACGCGCGCCAGGGCATGCAGGGCGACCTGGTGCAGATGGACGCCATCATCGGCCAGTTTCTCGACTATGCAAAACCGACCGACAGCGCCAGTTTCAATCCGCTCGACCTGTCGGACCTGCTGCACGAATCGGGCCGCGAGGCGGCGCGCCATCCCGATGTGCGGATCAGCACCGATATCGATCCCCACTTGTGCGTCAACGGCAACCCGACCGACTTGAAACGCGTCATCAACAACCTTGTCGAAAATGCGCGCCGCTACGGCAAGAGCGCCGATGGCGTGGCCGAGATCGCCCTGAGCTGCCATCTCAAGACAGTCGATGGCGCCAGGCGCGTCGTCATGAGCGTCGCCGACCGCGGCCCCGGCGTGCCGCAGGCCGAAATGGAGCAATTGCTCAAACCGTTTACGCGGCTCGATACCGCCCGCAGCCAGGCCAACGGCGCCGGTCTTGGCCTGGCCATCGTCGACCGCGTCGTGCTGCGCCACGATGCCCAATTGCGCCTGCTGGCGCGCGATGGCGGCGGCCTGCAGATCGACATCCTGTTCAATAAACTGCGCTCGGCCGAATAAAACCGGACGTACAGCTCAAGCCCGGCGTTTACCGGCGCGGCCGCCTTTATGACTGGGCGTCGACCCCGGTCTCGTCATGGAACGGGGCGCTAATCGGGCCGGTCTTGAACATCACCTGGCGCATTTCGTGATTCATGCGCAGATCGCGGCGGCGCACCCATTCCAGCAGCATGGCAATCTGCTTTTTACCCTGGTCGCGGTGGTGTGCCAGCAGCAGCTTCAATTCAGGATCGGTGCAGGCGTCGTAACGCTGATTGCAGCCATCGAGATTTTGCAGGCTTTCGACCAGCGAGGCCAGCGCACGGTGCATGTCGAGCGTCGGCGCATCGAGCTTAGCGAGCGCCTCATGCAAATACTGTTGACTCGGTTCATTCCCGCTCATGTTCAATCCCTCTCATGTTCAATTGCGTCTATCTTCAATCCCTCTGCCGTTTGCCATGGCCGCCGCCGGCTCACATCCTGACCAGCAAGGCCACCGCTTCCGCCGCAATGCCCTCCTCGCGGCCCAGAAAACCGAGTTTTTCATTGGTCTTGGCCTTGATATTGACCTGATTGGCGTCGAGCGCCAGATCGGCGGCGATATGCGCCACCATGGCAGCGATATGCGGCGCCATTTTCGGCGCCTGGGCAATGATGGTGGCGTCGAGATTGGCGATCCGGTAACCGCTGGCCAGCACCCGGCTGGCGGCCTCGCGCAGCAATACGCGCGAATCGGCGCCGGCAAAGCGGGCATCGGTGTCGGGAAAGTGGCGGCCGATATCGCCGAGCGCGGCCGCGCCGAGCAAGGCGTCGGTCACGGCATGCAGCAACACGTCGGCGTCGGAATGGCCGAGCAAGCCTTTCGGATGGGCAATCGTCACGCCGCCGATGATCAGCGGCCGGCCGGCCGTCAACACATGGCAATCGTAGCCCTGGCCGATGCGAAACGGCGGCGCCGCAGGCGAACCCGCCGGTGAACCTGTTGGCATGCTGGCTTGCGTGCTGGCTGGCGTGCTGCTTGGCGTGCTGCTTGGCATATTCACTTGCATACTCATCGGCGTTCCATCCTGCTTCAAATACAACTCCACACTGTCCAGGTCGCGCGGCAACGTCACCTTCAGGTTGCGCGGATGGCCTTCGATCAATTTCGGCCGCAAGCCCTGCGCCTCGATCGCGCTGGCCTCATCGGTGATGCCGGCCTGGCCGGCAACCTGCGTCAAGGCCTCCAGCAAGACCTCGAAGCGGAACATCTGCGGCGTCTGCGCCAGCCACAGGCCGTCGCGCGCAAGCGTCTCGCGCGCGCGCGGGGGGCCGTCCGGCCGCCCTGCACGCTCCTCGCGCTTGACGGTATCGACCACCGGCAAAGCCAGCAGGCCGCCGACGCCGTCCTCGCCAACCCCGGCGATCAGGCGGTCGATCAGGGCCGGCGTCAGGCCGGGCCGGGCCGCATCATGCACCAGCACCCAGTCCTGCGCGCCGGGCGGAACGCCGGCCGAATCGCGCATGCGCTGCAAGCCGTTCAACACCGATTGCTGGCGCGTGCTGCCGCCGCAGGCCAGCACGGAGACTCCCGGCAGCTCCAGCAAGGGAGCGGCGCTGGCATCGTCGGCGCCGGTCACCACAAAAGTATGTGCAATCTGCGGGCTGGCAAGAAAAACCTCGACCGTGCGGCGCAGGATCGGCACCCCCAGCAGCGGCAGGTATTGTTTCGGCGTGGCGGCCTGCATGCGGGTGCCTGCGCCGGCGGCGGGAATCAGGGCGAAATAACGTGGTTTTGTCATGCGAAAAAAAATCGGCACGAAGACAGCCGGTGCGGCGACATGCCGCCAACTTCAACGCGTAAGCAATTCTAACCGATAGCTTGGACTATAATAAGGGCTTCATTTCCCGGTGCAGTATGCACCGCACGCAATTTACCAGAATCGCCACCTGCCTTTTTTCACTGCTGCATGTCCTCAGACTCCAAAAAACTACTGCCCAAAGCCGGCCACCGTTATGCCTTGCCTGCATTATACGGTTCAAGCGACGCCTATCTGCTGTCCCAGGCGGCGCTCGAATTGAAAGCCCAAGGCCGGATGCTGGCCGTGGTGGTCGCCAATGCCGGCGACGCCCAGCGCCTGCTGGCCGAAATTCCGTGGTGCGGCGGCCCGGCCGCCCTGCGCTGCCATTTGCTGCCCGACTGGGAAACCCTGCCTTACGACGCCTTTTCGCCGCACCAGGACCTGGTCTCGGAACGCCTGGCCACGCTGTACGAAATCCAGAACGGCCAGTGCGACGTGCTGATCGTGCCGGCCACCACGGCGCTGGTGCGCATCGCGCCGCCGCCGTTTTTGGCCGCCTACACCTTTTTCTTCAAAAGAGGGGAAAAGCTCGACGAGGCCCGCCTGAAATCGCAGCTGACGCTGGCCGGCTATACCCACGTGACGCAGGTGATGCTGCCCGGCGAATATTCGGTGCGCGGCGGCCTGCTCGACCTGTTTCCGATGGGTTCGCCGCTGCCCTACCGGCTCGACCTGTTCGGCGACACCATCGACAGCAGCGACATTCTGCTGTTTGCTCAGGCGCTACCACATCTCGAGGCCCTCCAGCTTCGTAATATTGCAGGCGAAAGCTGTGATCCGCTGGCTGTAGTGTTACTGGTGGAACATTGCCCTGATTTGCTGTACCTTAACTTATGCTCCGAGTCACTGCAGAACCGCTCCAATATAGAGTTCACCGACACCAAGCAGTATGCATCGCTGTATGGCCGCTCTCGCCTGCGTGAGTTGTACGTTGACAGTATGACAGAACATATTTTGTGCACAGTGATCAGACTGTGCCCAAATCTACACACATTGGGTATCGTTCACGGCGAGGAATATTCACCTGATACGGTTGACGATGCATACACTGTGCGTACTGTCTACACACCTCATAACAGGCCCGCAGAGCTGGCGCTGCGTCATATCAACAATAGCAGCATCAAATCGCTACATTTGTGCAATTACACCCTCCTGGGTGATGC
>JAIZVZ010000143.1 GCA_021768485.1 Oxalobacteraceae bacterium
GTCAGCCGCAGACCGAACAGGCCGGATTGCGGCTCACGGCCAGCGACGACATGCTCATGTTGCGGGCATCGAACAAGAGCAGGCGCCCGGCCAGCGAGGGCGTGATGCCGGCGATGAGTTTCAGGGCTTCGGCGGCCTGCATGGTGCCGATGATGCCGACCACGGGCGCAAACACGCCCATCGTCGCGCAGGCCTGATCTTCGGCCCGCTGTTCGGGCGGAAACAGGCAGCCGTAACACGGCGAGGCATCGTCGCGCGCATCGAATACCGTCAACTGGCCGTCGAAGCGGTCGACCGCGCCCGATACCAGAGGCACCCGCGCCTGACGGCAGGCGACGTTGACGGCGTGGCGCGTGGCGAAATTATCGGAACAATCGAGCACCACATCGGCCGCCGCCACCAGTTCCTGCAAGCGCGCCCCTTCGGCGCGCTCCACCAGCGCCGTCACCGCGACCTCGGGATTTAACTGGGCCAGCGTGCTCTGGCCCGATTGCGCCTTGGGCAAGCCGACCCGTTCATGGGTATGCAAAATCTGGCGCTGCAAATTGGTCAGATCGACCGTGTCGTGGTCGACCAGCGTCATGCGGCCGACGCCGGCTGCGGCCAGATACAGCGCCGCCGGCGAACCAAGACCGCCGGCGCCGATGATCAGCACATGGGCATCGAGAAATTGCTGCTGGCCTTCGATGCCGATGGCATCCAGCAAAATGTGGCGCGAATAACGCAGCAACTGCGTGTCATTCATAAATCAACTCTCCACTGGCAATCGATATAACAAGCATCAAGCGCCGCCAGTCCGGCCCATGCGCGTGCTTTATTTTTTGTTATTTTTTCTGCTCGTCTTTTTTGAGCTCTTTTTTCTCGTCTTTTTTGATGGCCGGCTTGATCGCTGTCGGCACCGTCACCTGCGGCAGCGCACCGCTATCGCGCGATTCGCCATTGTCGCCACGCTCGGGCACGACCTTGGCCAGCTGCACCGGCAAGCCCTTGAGGTGATTCAAGGCCTGCGTCAGCTGGAAGTCGTCATGGCTACCGTATTCGAACGGCTTGCGTTTTTTCTCGGCCGCGATCAGGCGCTGCTCTTCCTCGATCTCGTCGCGCTTGACCTTGCCGGTGCCGGCATTCTTGTCGGTATCGTTACCGAGATGCTTTTGCAGGTCCGACTCGCGCAGACGCAAGCCATTGATGCCGTCACCGTCGGCGTATTCATCGACAAGCATGTCGGGCACGATGCCTTTGGCCTGGATCGAGCGGCCGCTCGGCGTGTAATAGCGGGCCGTGGTCAGCTTGACGCCGGTATCGGGCGACAGCTGACGGATGGTCTGCACCGAGCCCTTGCCGAAGGTCTGGGTGCCGATCACGGTGGCGCGCTTGTAATCCTGCAGGGCGCCGGCGACGATCTCGGAAGCCGAGGCCGACCCGATATTGACCAGCACCACCATCGGCACGTTCTTGATCGCCAGCGGCAGCTTGGCCAGCGGATCGCCGTCCTTGCGGTTGGCATAGTATTCGCGCCGGCCATAAAAAGTCTGCTTGGAGTCGGCCAGCTGACCGTTGGTCGAGACGATGACCGCATCCTTGGGCAGGAACGCGGCCGAAACGCCGATCGCGCCCGGCAGCACGCCGCCGGGATCGTTGCGCAAATCGAGCACCAGTCCCTTCATATTCGGTTCCTGGGCATACAGGGCACTGATTTTTTTCGCCATGTCGTCGACCGTCGGCTCCTGGAATTGCGAAATGCGCAACCAGGCATAGCCGGGCTCGACGATTTTGGCCTTGACGCTCTTGACGTGGATTTCTTCGCGCACGATGCTGATCACGATCGGCTTGTCTTCATCCTTGCGGGCGATCGTCAGCGTGATTTTCGAGCCCGGTTCGCCGCGCATCTTCTTGACCGCATCGTCGAGCGAGAGGCCCTTGACCGGCGTCGAATCGAGCCGCGTGATCAAGTCGCCGGCCTTGACGCCGCCGCGATAGGCTGGCGAATCCTCGATCGGCGAGACGACCTTGACATAGCCGTCTTCCATGCCCACTTCGATCCCGAGGCCGACGAATTTGCCCTGCGTGCCTTCCTGCAGTTCGCGAAAGGCCTTTTTATCGAGATAGGCCGAATGCGGATCGAGCGAGGCGACCATGCCGGAAATGGCTTCGGCCAGCAGCTTCTTGTCTTCGATCGGCTCCACGTAATCGGATTTGATCAGGCCGAAGACGTCGCTCAGCTGGCGCAATTCCTCGAGCGGCAGCGGACCGGCATTGCTTTTCTGGGCCATGGCCGATAACTGCATGGTGCCTGCCGCGCCGGCCAGCATGCCAAGGCCGATCAGGCCGACGTTCTTAAAATTCATTGTCATATTCCATATTGCGTAAAACATGAGATGAGCAGACCTCGCCTGTTGCGGCGAGTCCGATCAGGCATGGTGAGCGGGCAAACAGCCTTCGCGGCCGGCGGTCGGCGGCCAGAACGGCCGCTCCCGAACGCGCGCAGCGGGACGAAAATCAAAATTTAATCCACGCGGCCGGATCGATTGCCGCGCCTTTGAATCGCAGTTCAAAGTATAGACCGGATTCTTCATTGCCGCCCGTATTACCGGCGGCGGCAATCGTCTCGCCAGCCTTGACGATGTCGTCCTTGCGCTTGTACAGCGTCTGGTTGTTGCCATAAATGCTAAGGTAGTTGTTACCGTGGTCGATCATGATCAGATTACCGTAGCGTCCCATCCACTCGGCAAACACCACCTGGCCGTCGGCGATGGCCTTGACGTCGGTGCCGGCGGCGGCCTTGATGAACCAGCCTTTCCAGCTCGGGCCGTCGCCGCGCTTGCTGCCGAATTTGGCCGCCGGCGTGCCATGTATCGGCGCGCGCAACTGCCCGCGCAGGGCGCTGAAGGCGCCATTGGCCACCGCAAACACCGGCGGCTGCTTGACGTTCTCGGGCGCTTTGGCCACCAGTGCCGGCTGTTCGGCAGGCGCCGGCCTGGTGTCGGGCGCCGCCCCCGGTTTGGTTTTATTTCTCGATTTGGACTTGGCCAATTGCTGGCGCTGCTTTTCGGCGGCGATGGCCGCCAGCCGTTCGCGCTCGGCCTGCTCGCGGCGCGCCTGCTGGGCCAGCGCTTCGGCCTTGCGTTGTTCTTCTATCATGATGGCCAGCTTGCTCACCAGCGCCGACAATTGCTGTTCATCGCGCACCAGATTGCCGGCCTGCTTGCGCTGGCCGGCCAGTTTGCTCGAGACTTGCGCCAGCACGGCCGCGCGGCGCACCTTTTCCTGCTCGAGCACGGTCTTCTGGTCGCGCGTGTCCTGGGCGATTTCGGCCAGTTCGTCTTGCGCATTCTGCGCCTCGGCCAGATTGGCGGCGACCGCCTGCAAATTGGCCCGCAAGGAAGTGATCAGTTTGGCCTCGGCCTGCGACACATAGGCCATGTATTGCAGGTCGCGGTTGATGCGGTTGGGATTGTCGCCCGACAGCAGCAGCTTGACGCGGTCTTCATTGCCGGCCACGTACTGCTGACGCAGCAGCGCCGCCAGGCGCGCCTGCTGGGTTGCCACCGTCGCCGACAGTTGCGCGTGCTCGGCGGCCAGTTTCTGCTGTTTGGTTTCGGTCTGGCGCTGCTCGTCGGCCAGTTCGCGCAGCGAGCGGTTGGCATTCGAGATGGCCTGCTCGGATGCCGCCAGCGTATTGACGGCATTGTCTTTTTCGCTTTCGGTGCGGTCGATCGAACGCTTCAGGGCGCTCAATTTTTGCTGCACCTGGGCCCGCTGGGCCTCGACCACCTGTTTTTGCTTGCTGCGTTCGGTCGGTTTGGCCGCCGCCAGCGCGGCGCCGGCCGTCACCATCAATAACAGCGCCAGGCTAGCGGCACGCCAGCGCGCTAAACCAGAAGTTTGCGTATTCAAACCTTATTTCACCTTGCCTTGCGCGGCCACCGCTGCCACCGCCGCCTCGATCGCGGCCTGGTCGCCCAGATAATAATGACGGATCGGCTTGAGGTCGGCATCGAGTTCATAGACCAGCGGCTGGCCGTTGGGGATGTTCAGACCGACGATTTCTTCTTCACTGACGTTGTCGACGATTTTAATCAAGGCCCGCAAGCTGTTGCCGTGGGCCGAAATCAAAATCCGCTTGCCGGCACGGATCGCCGGGGCGATGGTCTCGTCCCAGGCCGGGCGAACCCGCTCGACGGTGTCTTTCAGGCATTCGGTCAGCGGGATCTGCTCGCGCCGCAAGCCGGCGTAGCGCGGATCGGCATAGGAAACCCGGGGATCGTCGGCGGCCAGCGGCATCGGCGGCGTATTGTAGCTGCGGCGCCAGACCAGCACCTGCTCCTGGCCGTAACGGGCCGCCGTCTCGGCCTTGTTCAAGCCCTGCAAGGCGCCGTAATGACGCTCATTGAGGCGCCAGTCATGCACGATCGGTATCCACATCAAATCCATCTTGTCGAGTGTAATCCATAAAGTGCGAATGGCGCGCTTCAGGACAGAAGTATAGGCCAGGTCAAAACTGAGGCCGGCCTGTTCGAGCAGCATGGCGGCGCGCTCGGCTTCGACCTCGCCCTTCTCGGTCAGATCGACGTCGGTCCAGCCGGTAAAGCGGTTGTCGAGATTCCAGGTTGATTCGCCGTGACGCATGAAGACAATTTTGTACATAATAAGACCAAAAAGTGAAAAAAGGCATGCGTCAAAATCTGTGACGCAATAAAAAAACGTTTTGCGTCTTCTATTTTATAATGCGCAGATAACCTTAAACCATTGGAGTAACGTGAAATTCATCATTGATAACATATATTTGTT
>JAIZVZ010000069.1 GCA_021768485.1 Oxalobacteraceae bacterium
ATCAATCCGATCGCGATGGAAGAAGGTCTGCGTTTTGCGATTCGCGAAGGTGGCCGTACTGTCGGCGCCGGCGTGGTTGCCAAGATTCTTGCTGACTAATTAATTCGGCAGCCGGCGCTTTTTCATTCATCGCGCGCGATGAACGAAAAGGCGCCGGCCCTTACTAATTAAATCAATCTTAATGTCCGGCGTATGTCCGGCATTAATGTTTGTAGCTAGGAAAAAGTAATACCCAGAAGTTTCAATCAGGTTTCACCGTAGGGACGTAGCTCAATTGGCAGAGCGTCGGTCTCCAAAACCGAAGGTTGGGGGTTCGATGCCCTCCGTCCCTGCCACCGTTCTGGTGCAGCGCACCGAAAGTTAAAAAGTATGTCTAATCAAACCGTGCAAACCGTCAGTACCTCAAACGACAAATTAAAAGTCGCCTTGGCGGTGGCTGCAGTGATTGCCGGTGTTGTCGGCTTTTATTTCTTGGCTAATTACCCGACACTGGTTCGGGTGGGCGTGTTGGTCGCAAGCATTGCGATTGCCGTCGGTCTGGCTTGGACTTCTGCCACCGGCCGCGGTTTCCTCGATTTTTCGCGCGAGTCCGTGCGCGAGACCCGGAAAGTCGTTTGGCCCACAAGAAAAGAAGCGACGCAAATCACCGGTATTGTGTTTGGATTTGTACTCATCATGGCAATTTTCCTATGGGGTACCGATAAGATTCTGGAATTTGTTTTGTACAACTTGATTCTAGGCTGGAACCAATAATGAGCGAACAACAAGACGACGTGCGGGCAGTGGAAGTGGCGCCCGCCACCGGCGGCGGCAAGCGCTGGTACGTGGTGCACGCTTATTCCGGTATGGAAAAAAGCGTACAGCGCGCACTGACCGAGCGCATCGAACGCGCCGGCATGCAAGATCAGTTTGGCCAAATCCTGGTGCCGGTCGAGGAAGTCGTTGAAGTCAAAAACGGACAAAAATCGGTTACCGAGCGGCGTTTCTTTCCCGGCTATGTGCTGGTCGAAATGGAAATGACCGACGAAACCTGGCATCTGGTTAAAAACACGAATAAAGTCACCGGTTTTATCGGCGGCAAGTCCAACAAGCCGACGCCGATCCCGGCCCGCGAAATCGACAAGATCATGCAGCAGATGCAAGAAGGCGTCGAAAAGCCGCGGCCAAAGGTCTTGTACGAAGTCGGCGAGCAAGTCCGCATCAAAGATGGTCCGTTCACCGATTTCAACGGCAATGTCGAGGAAGTCAACTACGAGAAATCGAAAGTCCGTGTCTCGGTTACCATTTTCGGTCGTGCCACCCCGGTCGAGCTCGAGTTCGGCCAGGTCGAAAAAGTTTAATTGCAACAAGCGCCTGACAGAGCGCGGCACCGAATACGCCAAATCTGCAAGAGGAGCCCGGCCGCAAGGCCTGACAACAGGGCGCTACTACTCAAATCAAGATAGGAGCCATCATGGCAAAGAAAATCATTGGTTTTATCAAGCTGCAAGTGCCAGCTGGTAAAGCAAATCCATCCCCTCCGATTGGCCCGGCTTTGGGTCAACGCGGTTTGAACATCATGGAATTTTGCAAAGCGTTCAATGCGCAAACGCAAGGCGTCGAGCCAGGCATGCCAATTCCAGTCGTGATCACCGCCTTTGCAGACAAGTCTTTTACTTTCGTAATGAAGACGCCACCTGCAACGTATCTGATCAAAAAAGCGGCCGGCATCACCAAGGGTTCGCCGAAGCCACATACCGACAAAGTCGGTAAATTGACCCGCGCTCAAGCGGAAGAAATCGCAAAATTGAAGACCCCGGATCTGACGGCCGCCGATATGGATGCAGCAGTACGCATCATCGCCGGTTCCGCACGTTCGATGGGCATTACGGTAGAGGGTGTGTAATGGCTAAGCTTACCAAACGCGCAAAAGCATTCGTATCCAAGGTCGACCGCACCAAGGCTTATCCATTCGACAACGCTGTGTCGCTGATCAAGGAATGCGCCACTGCCAAGTTCAATGAATCGATCGACGTTTCGGTTCAACTGGGCGTTGATCCCAAGAAGTCGGACCAAGTCGTGCGTGGCGCCGTCGTGCTGCCAGCCGGTACCGGCAAGACGATCCGTGTTGCTGTATTTGCAACAGGTGAAAAGGCTGAGCAAGCGAAAGCTGCCGGCGCCGACATCGTCGGTATGGAAGATCTGGCTGAACAAATCAAGGCTGGCGACATGCCTTTCGATATCGTCATCGCTTCGCCAGACACCATGCGTATCGTTGGTACCCTCGGTCAAATCCTGGGCCCACGCGGTTTGATGCCTAACCCGAAGGTTGGTACCGTTACCCCTGACGTCGCTGGCGCGGTAAAAAATGCCAAGGCAGGTCAAGTGCAATATCGTACCGACAAGGCCGGTATCATCCATGCGACCATTGGCCGCAAGTCGTTCTCCGACGCCGATCTGAAATCGAATCTGTTGGCGCTGATCGACGCACTGAACAAGGCCAAGCCGGTAACGAGCAAGGGCGTGTACGTGCGCAAGGTATCGATTTCGTCGACCATGGGTGCCGGCGTGCGCGTCGATCAATCCACACTGGTGGCGTAACTTAGTTACGTACCATAATGAATGAAGTCCTCATGCGAAATGCATGGGGCGTTTCTTTGGGCTGTGCCGGTTGCCGTTAAGCCGGCGCAGACAATCAAAGACCGTTGGGCAATGTGCAGTCGTCGGGCACAGAGTTAAACAGCTCGAGCAATCGGGTCCCCAACGCAGATGGTGTACCCGAGCAAAGTTTTGTAGTCTCATGCGGGCGTAAATTACGCCAGTCCTGAACTCCTGACAATCGGACGCCGTGTTCGAACCGATGCCAGGTAAGCAACCACAATGGTTGTGTAGTGACCGAACATCATTACTGGAGGTTGACCGTGGGTCTCAATCTGAATGACAAAAAGGTCGTAGTCGCCGAAGTCTCTGCAAAAGTTGCAACTGCACAGACCATCGTCGTGGCCGAATATCGTGGCATCCAGGTTAGTCACTTGACGCAACTGCGTGCGAAAGCGCGTGCCCAGGGCGTGTACTTGCGTGTATTGAAAAATACACTGGCTCGTCGCGCTGTTGAAGGCACCGCGTTTTCTAGCCTTGCCGCTGAAATGTCCGGCCCGTTGATCTATTCGATCTCGGACGATGCCGTTGCTGCCGCTAAAGTCATCAATGACTTTGCGAAAACCAACGACAAACTGGTCATCAAAGCAGGTAACTATGCTGGCAAATCGCTTGATAAAGCGGGTGTTGCTGCATTGGCTAGCGTTCCTAGCCGCGAAGTACTCATTTCCCAATTGCTGGGTCTGATGCTGTCGCCGGTTTCGAGTTTTGCGCGTGGTTTGGCGGCTTTGTCGGCAAAAAAAGAAGCAGAAGCTGCGTAAATCTTACGCGTTTCAGCAATTTTTTTGCTTCAAGACTAATTAGATGTTATTAATGAAATCATTGGTTTGCGCTTGGTAATACTTTGTAATATCAAGTTGGCAACAAATTAGGAGTTACAAATGGCAATTAGCAAAGACGATATCCTGGAAGCCGTAGGCGCGATGTCCGTAATGGACTTGAACGACCTGGTTAAAGCATTCGAAGAAAAGTTTGGCGTTTCCGCAGCAGCAATGGCCGCAGCTGGTCCAGCCGCTGGTGGCGCTGGTGCAGCCGCTGCTGAAGAACAAACCGAATTCACAGTCGTTCTGGCTGACTTCGGCGCAAACAAGGTTGGCGTGATTAAGGCTGTTCGCGAAATCACCGGTCTGGGCTTGAAGGAAGCCAAGGATCTGGTTGACGCCGCACCGAAGCCAGTTAAGGAAGCTGTTTCGAAAGCAGATGCTGAAGCTGCCAAGAAAAAGCTGGAAGAAGCTGGCGCGAAAGCCGAAATCAAGTAATTGGTTTTCTCACGCGACCGGCATTGCCGGTTGCGGGTGGAGTCAAAGCAAAGAGTCTCTCCCGAAACGGAGCGGATTCAGCTTTGGCTCCTTTGTCGTTTTGTAAATTTTGTATGATGGCTCGAAGGGCCGAGACTTGAGGTTTTGTGTTTAAGCTAAAACATCAGCGAATCCTGAACTCTCTATCCTTCCTGTTTTTCTGTTCTTCCTGTTTCTCACGGAGTGTCCATGCACTACTCATTTACTGAGAAGAAGCGCATTCGCAAGTCATTCGCCAAACGCGCTAACGTTCACCAAGTTCCGTTCCTGCTGGCCACCCAGCTCGAGTCATACCAAAATTTCTTGCAAGAAGACGTTATCCCGTCGCAACGCAAAAATGATGGTTTGCAGTCGGCCTTTACATCGATTTTCCCTATCGTCTCGCACAATGGTTTTGCGCGTCTCGAATTCCTCTCCTACGTGCTTGGCGATCCGCCATTCGACGTCAAGGAATGCCAACAGCGTGGCCTGACGTTCGCGTCGCCACTGCGCGCCAAGGTGCGCCTGGTCATTCTGGACAAGGAATCGCCGACCAAGCCAGTGGTCAAGGAAATGAAAGAACAAGAAGTCTATATGGGCGAATTGCCGCTCATGACGACTACCGGTTCTTTCGTCGTCAACGGTACCGAGCGCGTCATCGTTTCGCAGCTGCACCGTTCGCCAGGCGTGTTCTTCGAACATGACCGCGGCAAGACGCACTCGTCGGGCAAGCTGCTGTTCTCGGCGCGCATTATTCCATACCGTGGTTCGTGGCTCGATTTCGAGTTCGATCCAAAAGACATCCTGTTCTTCCGCGTCGACCGCCGGCGCAAGATGCCAGTGACGATTTTGCTCAAAGCCATCGGCATGACGCAAGAACAAATCCTGGCAAACTTCTTTGTCTTCGATAATTTCACCTTGCGCGCCGAAGGCGCCGAGATGGAATTCGTCTCCGAGCGTCTGCGCGGCGAAGTGGCGCGTTTCGACATCAGCGACAAATCGGGCAAAGTCCTGGTGGCCAAGGATAAGCGCGTCAATGCCAAGCATGTGCGCGATATCGAAGCGGCCGGCATTACCCATATCTCGGTCCCTGAAGATTACCTGCTGGGTCGCGTGCTGGCTAAAAACATCATTGACGCCGATACCGGCGAAGTGGTCGCCAGTGCCAATGACGAACTGACCGACGAATTGATGGCACGCCTGCGCGAAGCCGATATCGGCCAGATCCAGACGCTGTATACCAACGACCTCGACCAAGGCGCCTACATCTCGCAAACGCTGCGCATCGACGACACCGCCGACCAGATGTCGGCCAAGGTGGCGATCTACCGCATGATGCGTCCTGGCGAACCGCCAACCGAAGATTCGGTTGAAGCGCTGTTCAACGGCCTGTTCTACAACGCCGAGCGTTACGACCTGTCCGCTGTCGGCCGCATGAAGTTCAACCGCCGCGTCAGCCGCGATGAACTGACCGGTTCGATGACCTTGTCGGACGACGACGTTCTGGCCGTCATCAAGATCCTCGTTGAGCTGCGCAATGGCCGCGGCGAAGTCGACGATATCGATCACCTCGGTAACCGCCGTGTACGTTGCGTCGGCGAACTGGCCGAAAATCAATTCCGCGCCGGTCTGGTGCGGGTTGAGCGCGCCGTCAAGGAACGCCTCGGCCAGGCCGAAGCCGACAATCTGATGCCGCATGACTTGATCAATTCCAAGCCGATCTCGGCCGCGATCCGCGAATTCTTCGGTTCGTCGCAGTTGTCGCAGTTTATGGATCAAACCAATCCGCTGTCGGAAATTACCCACAAGCGCCGTGTATCGGCCCTTGGACCTGGCGGTCTGACCCGTGAACGCGCCGGCTTTGAAGTGCGCGACGTGCATCCGACCCACTACGGCCGCGTCTGCCCGATCGAAACACCGGAAGGTCCGAACATCGGCCTGATCAACTCGCTGGCGCTGTATGCGCGCCTGAACGAATACGGCTTCCTCGAAACGCCGTATCGCAAGGTCGATAACAGCGTGATCACCAACCAGATCGATTATCTGTCGGCGATCGAAGAAGGCCGCTACATCATTGCGCAGGCCAATGCGACCATCGACAAGAACGGCGTTCTGTCCGATGAGCTGGTATCGGCCCGTGAAGCCGGCGAAACGATTCTGGTCTCGCCGGAACGCGTCCAGTACATGGACGTTGCGCCAGGCCAGGTCGTCTCGGTGGCGGCATCGCTGATCCCCTTCCTCGAACACGATGATGCGAACCGCGCCTTGATGGGTGCCAACATGCAACGTCAAGCCGTACCTTGCCTGCGCCCTGAAAAAGCCGTGGTCGGCACCGGTATCGAACGCACTGTTGCGGTCGACTCCGGCACCACCGTGCAAGCGCTGCGTGGCGGCGTGGTTGACTATATCGATGCCGGTCGTGTCGTCATTCGCGTCAATGACGACGAAGCGCAAGCCGGTGAAGTCGGTGTCGATATCTACAACCTGATCAAGTACACGCGTTCGAACCAGAACACCAACATCAACCAGCGGCCAATCGTCAAGGTTGGCGACCGCGTCGCCAAGCACGACGTGATCGCCGACGGCGCCTCGACCGATCTGGGCGAACTGGCCCTGGGCCAGAACATGCTGGTCGCGTTCATGCCGTGGAATGGTCTGAACTTCGAAGATTCGATCCTGATCTCCGAAAAAGTGGTGGAAGACGACCGCTACACCTCGATTCATATCGAAGAGCTGTCCGTCGTTGCCCGCGACACCAAGCTCGGTGCCGAAGAAATCACGCGCGATATTTCCAACCTGGCCGAAAACCAGTTGGCGCGCCTCGATGAATCGGGCATCGTCTACATCGGCGCGGAAGTGACCGCCGGCGATACGCTGGTCGGTAAAGTCACGCCGAAGGGCGAGACCCAATTGACGCCGGAAGAAAAACTGCTGCGCGCCATTTTTGGTGAAAAAGCGTCCGACGTCAAAGACACCTCGCTGCGCGTGCCGTCCGGCATGGTCGGTACCGTGATCGACGTTCAAGTGTTCACCCGTGAAGGCATTGTGCGCGACAAGCGCGCGCAACAAATCATCGATGATGAATTGAAGCGCTATCGCCTCGACCTGAACGACCAGATGCGTATCGTTGAAGGCGATGCCTTCCAGCGTCTGGAAAAAATGCTGATCGGTAAAGTCGTCAACGGCGGTCCGAAAAAGCTGGCCAAGGGCGCCAAGATCACCAAGGAATATCTCGACGATATCGAGAAATACCATTGGTTCGATATTCGCCCGAGCGAAGACGACGCTGCGACCGCGCTCGAAGCGATCAAGGAATCGATCTCTGAAAAACGCCACCAGTTCGATCTGGCTTTCGAAGAAAAACGCAAGAAACTGACCCAGGGCGACGAATTGCAGCCTGGCGTGCAAAAGATGGTCAAGGTTTACCTGGCCGTCAAACGCCGCCTGCAGTCCGGCGACAAGATGGCGGGCCGCCACGGTAACAAGGGTGTGGTCTCGCGCATCATCCCGGTCGAAGACATGCCGCACATGGCTGACGGTACACCGGCCGACGTCGTGCTGAACCCGCTGGGCGTGCCATCGCGCATGAACGTCGGTCAGATTCTCGAGACTCACTTGGGCTGGGCTGCCAAGGGTCTGGGCCTGCGTATCGGCGAAATGCTCAAGGCGCAAGCCAAGATCGCCGAACTGCGCAAGTTCTTGAACACGATTTACAACGAAACCGGCAAGACCGAAGATCTCGACAACTTCACCGATGCCGAAATCATGGATCTGGCCAACAACCTCAAGCAAGGCGTGCCGTTTGCCACGCCGGTGTTCGATGGTGCCGATGAAGCCGAAATCCTGCGCATGCTCGACTTGGCCTATCCCGACGACATCGCCCTGAAACTGGGCATGACGCCGTCGAAGAACCAGGTCACCATGTACGATGGCCGCACCGGCGAATCGTTCGAACGCAAGGTTACCGTTGGCTACATGCACATGCTGAAGCTGCACCATCTGGTCGACGACAAGATGCATGCACGCTCGACCGGTCCATACTCGCTCGTTACCCAGCAACCGCTGGGCGGCAAGGCGCAGTTCGGCGGCCAGCGCTTCGGTGAAATGGAAGTGTGGGCGCTGGAAGCGTACGGCGCCTCGTATGTGTTGCAAGAAATGCTGACCGTGAAGTCCGATGACGTCAACGGCCGTACCAAGGTCTATGAAAACCTGGTCAAGGGTGATCATGTGATCGATGCGGGTATGCCGGAATCGTTCAACGTACTGGTCAAGGAAATTCGTTCGCTGGGTATCGATATCGATCTCGAGCGCAATTAAGTTCCGGCAGGACAGGGCGTGTGCCCTGTCCTGCCTCTGATTGTGAAAACTGGTACAGAGATGGCAGGACCGCAGCCAGGCGCCATTACTCTTAGCAATCAGACTTAAGTGCAGCCCAGGTAGTCGCTGTGATAAGTAATTGTTGTAGCAATTGTTTGCGTAACACTGAAAAATTTAGATTTTTCACGTCACCTCGGAGTGAAACATGAAAGCACTGCTCGATCTATTCAAGCAAGTTCAGCAAAACGAAACGTTCGATGCCATCAAGATTGGCCTGGCGTCGCCTGAAAAAATCCGTTCGTGGTCCTACGGCGAAGTCAAAAAGCCGGAAACCATCAACTACCGCACTTTCAAGCCTGAGCGCGACGGTTTGTTTTGCGCCAAGATTTTTGGCCCTATCAAAGATTACGAATGCCTGTGCGGCAAGTACAAACGCCTGAAACATCGCGGCGTCATCTGCGAAAAATGCGGCGTCGAAGTCACGCTGGCCAAGGTGCGTCGCGAACGCATGGGCCATATCGAACTGGCTTCGCCGACCGCCCACATCTGGTTCCTGAAGTCGCTGCCATCGCGCCTGGGCATGGTGCTCGACATGACACTGCGCGATATCGAACGCGTGCTGTATTTTGAAGCCTACGTCGTGACCGATCCCGGCATGACCCCGCTGAAAAAATGCCAGATCATGTCGGAAGACGATTACGCCGCCAAGTACGAACAGTACGGCGACGACTTCACCGCTTTCATGGGCGCCGAAGGTATCCGCGAATTGCTGCGCTCGATCGACATCCATCGCGATGCCGAAACGCTGCGCGTGGAACTGAAGGAATCGAAGTCCGAAGCCAAGATCAAGAAATACGCCAAGCGCCTGAAGGTTCTGGAAGCGTTCCAGCGTTCGGGCATCAAGCCTGACTGGATGATCATGGAAGTGCTGCCGGTGCTGCCGCCGGAACTGCGCCCACTGGTGCCGCTCGACGGCGGCCGCTTTGCGACCTCCGACCTGAACGATCTGTATCGCCGCGTCATCAACCGCAACAACCGTCTGAAACGCCTGATGGAATTGCGTGCGCCTGAAATCATCACGCGCAATGAAAAACGCATGTTGCAAGAAGCGGTCGACTCGCTGCTCGATAACGGCCGTCGCGGTAAGGCGATGACAGGCGCCAACAAGCGTCCGCTGAAGTCGCTCGCCGAAATGATCAAGGGCAAGGGCGGTCGTTTCCGTCAAAACTTGCTCGGCAAGCGCGTCGATTACTCGGGCCGTTCGGTCATCGTGGTCGGTCCGCAGCTGAAATTGCACCAATGCGGCTTGCCGAAATTGATGGCGCTCGAACTGTTCAAGCCTTTCATTTTCAACAAGCTCGAATTGATGGGTCTGTCGACCACCATCAAGGCCGCCAAGAAACTGGTTGAAGCCCAAGAGCCAGTCGTCTGGGATATCCTCGAAGACGTGATCCGCGAACATCCGGTCATGCTCAACCGCGCACCGACCCTGCACCGCCTGGGTATCCAGGCGTTTGAACCGGTCCTGATCGAAGGCAAGGCAATTCAATTGCATCCGCTGGTTTGCGCCGCGTTTAACGCCGACTTCGACGGTGACCAAATGGCGGTCCACGTCCCGCTGTCGATCGAAGCGCAGATGGAAGCGCGCACCTTGATGCTGGCGTCGAACAACATTCTGTTCCCATCGAATGGCGAACCGTCTATCGTGCCGTCGCAAGATATCGTGCTGGGTCTCTACTACGCAACGCGTGAAGCGATCAATGCCAAGAACGAAGGCATGATGTTCCCTGACGTTTCCGAAGTGATCCGCGCCTACGACAACAAGGAAGTCGAACTGACGACCCGCGTCACCGTGCGTATCACCGAGTATCCGAAGGATGCCGTCACCGGCGAATTCGTCAAGACCGTCACGCGTTACGAAACGACGATCGGTCGTGCGATCCTGTCCGAGATCCTGCCGAAGGGCTTGCCATTCTCGGTGCTGAACCGCGCCCTGAAGAAAAAAGAAATTTCGAAACTGATCAACACCTCGTTCCGCAAGTGCGGTCTGCGTGCGACCGTGGTGTTTGCCGATCAACTGATGCAGTCGGGCTTCCGTCTGGCGACCCGCGCCGGTATCTCGATCTGTGTCGACGACATGCTGGTGCCGCCGCAAAAAGCGACTCTGATCGCGACCGCCGAACAAGAAGTCAAACAGATCGAACAGCAATATTCGTCGGGTCTGGTCACTTCCGGCGAGCGTTACAACAAGGTCGTCGATATCTGGGGCAAGACCTCCGATGAAGTCGGCAAGGCCATGATGGATCAGCTCAAGGTTGAAGACGTCATCAAGCGCGACGGCACGAAGTCGACGCAAGAATCGTTCAACGCCATTTACATGATGGCCGACTCGGGCGCGCGCGGTTCTGCTGCGCAGATTCGTCAGCTGGCCGGTATGCGCGGTCTGATGGCCAAGCCTGATGGCTCGATCATCGAGACGCCGATCACCGCGAACTTCCGCGAAGGTCTGAACGTGTTGCAGTACTTCATTTCGACACACGGTGCACGTAAGGGCCTGGCCGATACCGCACTGAAGACCGCGAACTCGGGTTACCTGACCCGCCGTCTGGTCGACGTGACGCAAGATCTGGTCGTGATCGAAGACGATTGCGGCACCACCAACGGCGCCGCCATGAAGGCACTGGTCGAAGGCGGTGAAGTCATCGAAGCCTTGCGTGACCGTATCCTCGGTCGCGTGGCTGCGGTTGACATCATCAACCCTGACACCCAGGCCACGCTGTACCCGGCCGGCACGCTGCTCGACGAAGACATGGTCGAGGAAATCGAACGGCTGTCGATCGATGAAGTCAAGGTTCGTACCCCGCTCACTTGCGATACACGCTTCGGCCTGTGCGCGATGTGCTACGGCCGCGATCTCGGCCGCGGCTTGCTGGTCAATGCCGGCGAAGCAGTCGGCGTGGTGGCGGCGCAGTCGATTGGCGAACCTGGCACCCAGCTGACCATGCGTACCTTCCACATCGGTGGTGCGGCATCGCGTGCAGCAGTGGCGTCCTCGGTCGAAGCGAAGTCGAACGGTACCATCCGTTTCACCTCGACGATGCGCTACGTTACCAATGGCAAGGGCAGTCAGATCGTCATTTCCCGTTCCGGCGAAGTGCTGATCACCGACGACCACGGCCGTGAACGCGAACGTCATAAAGTGCCGTACGGCGCGACCCTGAACGTCAAGGACGGCATGCTGATCAAGGCCGGTACGCCGTTGGCGACATGGGATCCGCTGACCCGTCCGATCATTACCGAATATGCCGGTACGATCCGTTTCGAAAACGTCGAAGAAGGCGTCACGGTTGCCAAGCAGGTCGATGAAGTGACCGGCCTGTCGACCCTGGTGGCCATCGATGCCAAACGTCGCGGTACCTTGTCCAAGGCCATGCGTCCGCAAGTCAAGCTGCTCAACGAGGCTGGCGAAGAAGTCAAGATCGCCGGTACCGAGCACTCGGTGACGATCGGCTTCCAGGTCGGCGCGCTGATCATGGTCAAAGACGGTCAGCAGGCGTCGGTCGGTGAAGTGCTGGCACGTATTCCTACCGAATCGCAAAAGACGCGCGATATTACCGGTGGTCTGCCGCGCGTTGCCGAACTGTTCGAAGCACGTTCGCCGAAGGATGCCGGCATGCTGGCCGAAGTGACCGGTACGGTTGCATTCGGTAAGGAAACCAAGGGCAAGCAACGTCTGGAAATCACAGACATGGACGGCAACAAGCACGAGTTCTTGATCACCAAGGACAAGCAAGTGCTGGTCCATGACGGCCAGGTCGTCAACAAGGGTGAAATGATTGTCGACGGCCCAGCCGATCCGCAAGACATCCTGCGCCTGCTCGGGATCGAAGCGCTGGCCCGTTACATCGTCGACGAAGTACAAGACGTCTATCGTCTGCAAGGCGTGAAGATCAACGACAAGCACATCGAAGTGATTGTTCGTCAGATGCTGCGCCGCGTACAGATCGTCGATGCCGGCGACGCCAGCTACATCGTGGGCGAACAGGTCGAGCGTTCGGAATTGCTGGACGAAAACGACCGCGTGATTGCCGAAGGCAAGATCCCTGCAACATACGAAAACGTGTTGCTTGGTATCACCAAGGCTTCGCTGTCGACCGATTCCTTCATCTCTGCGGCATCGTTCCAGGAAACCACACGGGTCCTGACCGAAGCGGCCATCATGGGCAAGAAAGATGGTTTGCGCGGCCTGAAGGAAAACGTCATCGTCGGCCGTCTGATTCCGGCCGGTACCGGTCTGGCCTTCCATCGCGCCCGCAAAGAGAAAGAATCGTGGGAAGCCGAGGAACGCGTCGCCCTGCTGCAATCGGAGCAGTCGGCACGCGCCGCCAGCGACGAGGCGCCGATCGAAAGCGTGGCAACACCGATGGACGGCGAAGCATAAGCACTCTGTTTTGCGCGATCTGAAAAAAGCACCGGCTTGCCGGTGCTTTTTTTTCGTCTATTGGTCCGCAGTGGCCGGTCGGCGACGGCTGCCTGTCCCGAGCCGCGCAGCGTCTGCTATCTGCCGCACAGTTGATATGTAGAAAAACGGTATAAATTGTAAGACAATGCATCAATTGTTTGGCTGGCACGTTCTTCGCGGTAAATTGTATCCACTATAAATAATCGGGAGTTGGTAATGAAACGAATATTATTTGCCGCGGCGGCACTGGCCGCTGTGACGGGCGTGGGCTTGCCGACTGTCGCCATGGCCCAGGTCAGTGTCAATCTGGTGATCGGCAATGCCCCGCCGCCACCGCGTTCGGAGCGCGTGCCGCCACCGCGTCGCGGCTATATCTGGGCTCCCGGTTACTGGATATGGACCGGCGCGCACCATGAGTGGACCAACGGCCACTGGGAACTCGACCGCCCCGGCTATATCTACCATCCTGCGCAATGGCGTCAGGATCGTGATGGCTGGCATTTTATTGAGGCCGGTTTTGAACCGCCCTACGTCGAGATGGCGCCGCCGCCGCTGCGTGTGGAAGCCATGCCGGCGCCGCGCCGCGGCTATCTGTGGGCGCCCGGACATTGGGAATGGCAGCGCAATCGCCATATCTGGATCGATGGCGTCTGGCTGCGCGAACGGCCCGGCTATTATTATCAGCCGCATAGCTGGGTGCAACGCGATGGTCGCTGGGTGATGGAAGGCGGACAATGGAGTCGCGGCGAAGCGCCGCGCCACCGTCAGCCGAACGAGCACGAGCACGAACGCGAACATGAGCGCGGCCACGACCGCTATCCGGACGAATCCCGCCGCAACTGATCGGTCTGGCGCGATGTCGGCATGCCGCATGAAGTTTTTCATGCGGCATTTTTTATTTGCCTGACGTGCTGTATTTGGCGATTTTATTTGCCGCGGTGTCGGGCGCTTGCCGGCCGCGCGTCATGGCTGCCATTGAGTGAGTGCCGAAGGCCGGGCATGGTGGGCTTTCGGCTGGTAAATTATTCATAAGCAAATGCGTTTTCATTCCTTGGTTAGTTTTGCGCTTTCTCATAAGCTGCCTATACCGCATGCCGGCGCCGCTTTTTGCGCGTATCGTCATGGAGCTGGCTTGCCGTCGGCTTGCGCCGTTGCCTAAAATATGAAAACTTATATTCCGACTTATATTCCAACTTATATTTCAACATCGCCCGGCATGCGTTGCCGGGATTTACCATAAAGGGCCATATGAAACTCGAAACGATTGCAGTCCATGGCGGTTATTCTCCCGATCCGACTACGCGGGCGGTGGCCGTGCCGATTTACCAGACGGTCGCCTATGCTTTCGACGACACCCAGCACGGCGCCGACCTGTTCGATCTGAAAGTGCCTGGCAATATCTACACACGCATCATGAATCCGACCCAGGACGTGCTGGAACAGCGTCTGGCTGCGCTCGAAGGCGGCGTCGGCGCGCTGGCCCTGGCGTCGGGCCAGGCGGCGGTCACGTATGCGATCCTGACGATTGCGGAAGCCGGCGACAACATCGTCTCGGCCGCCACCCTGTACGGTGGCACCTACAATCTGTTTGCGCATACCCTGCCGCAGTTCGGGGTCGAGACCCGCTTTGCCGATGCGCGCCAGCCGGACAGCTTTGCCGGCTTGATCGATGAACGGACCAAGGCCATCTTCATCGAATCGATCGGCAATCCCCTCGGCAATATCACCGACCTTGAAAAAGTCGCGGAAATTGCCCATCGTCACGGCGTGCCGCTGATTGTCGACAACACCGTGGCTACGCCCTATCTGTTGCGCCCGTTCGAGCATGGCGCCGACATTGTTGTGCATTCGCTCACCAAGTATCTCGGCGGGCACGGCAATTCGCTCGGCGGCGTCATCGTCGATTCGGGAAAATTCCCGTGGGCCGAACACAAGCAGCGCTTCCGCCGTCTCAATGAACCCGATGTCTCTTATCATGGCGTGGTCTATACCGAGGCGCTCGGCGCGGCCGCGTATATCGGGCGCGCGCGCGTAGTTCCGCTGCGCAACACGGGCGCCGCAATCTCCCCCTTCAATGCATTCCTGATCTTGCAGGGCATCGAGACGCTGGCCTTGCGCATGGAGCGCATTACCGCCAATGCGCTGCAGGTGGCGCAATTTCTGGGACAGCACAAGAAAGTCAAATGGGTCAATTATGCCGGCCTGCCCGACCATGTCGATCACGCGCTGGCCCGCAAGTATCTCGGCGGCCGCTCGTCGGGCGTGCTGACGTTTGGCGTCACCGGCGGCCTCGAAGGCGGTGCCCGCTTCCAGGATGCGCTCAAGCTATTTACCAGGCTTGTCAATATCGGCGATGCCAAGTCGCTGGCCTGCCATCCGGCCTCGACCACCCATCGTCAATTGAATCCGGCCGAACTGGCCAAAGCCGGCGTCACCGAAGATACGGTGCGCTTATCGGTCGGCATCGAGCATATCGACGACTTGCTGGCCGACCTCGACCAGGCGCTGGCCGCCGTCTAGCGAACGGCGATCGCGGCGCGTGCCCACGGGCTGCCCGGCAGCGGGCACGCGCTCAAGTGTGCCGCGCCGCTGCCTCGCGGCGGGCGCAATGGCGCGCCAGAAGGCCCTGGCAGGCGCGGCCGCAGTGGCCCCGGCCCAAAGCCCCGGCCAAGCCGCGTGCCGCGCGCCAAAACAGCCGCAATCGCGTGCCTTTGCGCCGGTTGCGGGTCCGCGCAAATGAGCTTCAAGATACGGGCCCGAACGGAGCGCCGCCAGCCGGTCTTGCTGGTGCCGTTCGCGCCGCCAGGGCCTTGCTCCGCGCTGGTCGATGTTGCGCCCGGCGCAGCAAAGGCGGCCGGCGTGCCGCCCTCATTACTCCCGCCTCGCCCCTTCTTTATGTTGTCAAATTAAATATAATTTGCGACAACGATATCTTTGAGGAATTCTCCGGTTTTTATGATTTTTGGTGCGACGCACGCAAAATAACAATCATATTTCGCTTGCAATGACAAACAATAAACATTTTTAACGTTTTTGTTGTTTATTTGTAGTATTTGCCCTAATCAATTATGATTATGTCAATTTGCTTCGATTTTTTGTAAAAATTTTGAGATAAATCAAATAGATTTCTCATTTTTGAGGTCTACTATTGTTTCAGCGCAAAGCGTAAAGCAAAGGATTTGGGTGAATTCGAAAATCAAATCAATATTTTTGGTGCGGGCGCGATGTCCGCGGTTTGGCCCCGCTGATGCCGGTGCGCGCCTAGCCCGTCCGGCGTCAGGGATTCGTGATGGCGGCCTCTGTCGTCCGCATTTTTCCGGGTGCCCGCCATGACTGCGATCGCCCGCCTTTCAACATTTTTCCCTGCCGCGCTGGCATTGGCCGGCGCCAGCGCGGTGCTGTTATTTGGCGCGGCCAGCTGGGGGGCGATTGCCGTCGCCGTGCTGCTGCTGGCGCTAGGCCTTGCCGCCACGGCTCAGCAGGCAGCGGCGCAAAAAGACAGTGCGCAGTCGGTCACGTCCTATCTGAGCACCCGCCAGGAATTCGGCGCCACCATCGTGCCGGTCTGGAGCGCGCACCTGGAAGCGTCGCGTTCGCAAATGGAGACTGCCGTGGCGGCGCTGGCTGAGCGCTTTGCCGGCATCGTCGACAAGCTCGATCATGCCGTGGCCGCTTCGAGCATGGCCACGCAGTCGATCGATGGCGGGCAGGGCGGTCTGGTGGCGGTGTTTGGCGCCAGCGAACGAGAACTGGCCGGCGTGGTCGCTTCGCTGGAATCGGCGATCAGCAGCAAGGCTGCGATGCTGGAAAAAATTCAAAATCTCGAGCACTTCATTCGCGAATTGCAGGAAATGGCGGCCGATGTCGCCGGCATCGCCGCCCAGACCAATTTGCTGGCCTTAAATGCCGCCATCGAGGCGGCGCGTGCCGGTCCGGCCGGGCGCGGCTTTGCGGTGGTCGCACAGGAAGTGAGGATGCTGTCGAACCGCTCGGCCGAGGCCGGCAAACGCATCGCCGACAAGGTCGGCATCATCAGTAGCGCGATCGTCGGCACCTGCCAGGCCGCCGATGAATCGATGCGTCAGGAGCAGGTGTCGATCCGGGCCTCGGAAGCGACCATCAATTCGGTGCTGCTCGAATTTCGCGGCGTCACCGATGCGCTCGTGCAGTCGTCCGATCTGCTCAAGGAAGAAAGCATCGGCATCAAGTCGGAAGTTGGCGAGGCGCTGGTGCAACTGCAATTCCAGGACCGCGTCAGTCAGATCATGACGCATGTAAAACACAATATCGAACAGCTTCCCGATTTCCTGAGCCAGAACCACGAACAGTTTATCGACACGCAAGCCTTGCAGGCACTCGATGGGCACGCCTTGTTGAAGGAACTCGAAAAAACCTATGCCATGGCCGAAGAGCGCGCTTTGCATAGCGGCCACAAGGCGGTCGAAAAGAAAAATAACGACGAAGAGATCACATTTTTTTAGGGGAAAAGCATGGCAAAGACGATCATGATCGTGGATGATTCTGCATCACTGAGGCAAGTGGTAAGTATTGCGTTGAAAGGCGCCGGCTATGCCGTACTCGAAGGCAGCGATGGCGAAGATGCGCTCGCCAAGCTGTCGGGACAGAAAATCCATCTGGTCATCAGCGATGTCAACATGCCGCGCATGGATGGCATCAGTTTCGTCAAGGCCCTCAAGGGCTTGCCAAGCTACAAGTTCACGCCAGTCATCATGCTGACGACCGAATCGGCTGAAGAAAAAAAGCGCGAAGGGCAGGCTGCCGGCGCCAAGGCCTGGGTGGTCAAGCCATTCAAGCCCGAAACGCTGCTGGGCGCCGTCCAGAAACTAGTCTTGCCTTAAGGCGTGGAGCGGCCATGAACAGCGAACCAGCACCTTCGAATGGCGCCACCCGGCTTCGGCTGGACGGTGAATTGACGATTTATCGTGCGGCCGAACTCAAGCAGACACTGTTGAAGGCACTCGAGCAGGCGCCGCACCTGGAACTCGACCTGGCCGGCGTCAGCGAGCTCGACAGCGCCGGCGTGCAGATTCTGATCCTGGCCAAACTGCACGCCGAAGCCATGCAGCATACCTTGCGCCTGACCGGTCATAGCACGGCGGTTCTGGCGGTGCTCGAAGAACTGAACCTGGCCGCGTTTTTCGGCGACCAGCTGGTGATCCAATCGCAGTCAAGCACGACCCACGCCTGAGTCCTGAGCTGGCCGCGTCCTCCCCGAGCGTAATCGACTTGCCTTCAGAAAGACCTTCCCATGAACATTGATGCCGCACTGCAGACATTTTTGAGCGAGAGCCGCGAACTGCTCGAAGAAATGGAAAACGCCTTGCTGACGGCCGAGCGCGAGCCGGTCAAGACAGAAATGATCAACGCCATTTTTCGGGCCGCGCATACGATCAAGGGCTCGGCCGGGCTGTTCGGACTCGACGATATCGTGGCCTTCACGCATGTGGTCGAAAGCGTGCTCGATCGCGTCCGCGACGGCAAGATCGAATTGGGCGAAGCGCTGATCGGCGTGCTGTTGCGCTGTTGCGACCACATCGGCGCCCTGGTCGAGCCGCTGGCCATCGGCAGCCTCGAGGCCGATGCCGATCTGGTGCGCAGCGGCATGCCGCTGATGACGCAGTTGCGCACCTATCTGGAGGTGCCCGCGACGGCGGCCCTGACACCGCATCGCGATGGCGCCGAGAGTGCCAATACCTTCGAGCGCATCGGCGGCGGCGACGCCAGCAGCGACCACTGGTACATCTCTTTGCGTTTTGGCGCCGACGTTCTGCGCAACGGCATGGATCCCTTGTCGTTCATGCATTACCTCGGCACGATAGGCACGATTACCGATATCGTCACCTCGTTCGACCGCATGCCGCCGGCGCCGGACATGGATCCCGAATCGTGTTATCTCGGTTTCGAGATCGCGTTCAAAAGCGAGGTCGACAAGAACACGATCGAAAACGTCTTCGAATTCGTGCGCGAGGATTGCCAGATCCGCATCTTGCCGCCGCACAGCCGTATCGACGAATATGTGCGCCTGATCCAGGAGCTGCCAGCCGAAACCGCGCGCCTTGGCGAGATACTGATCCGTTGCGGCATCGTCACCGAGCGTGAACTCAATGCGGCGCTCAATGTGCAGGCGGCGCTCGACACCAGCAAACAGGCCATCGGCGAAATCCTGGTCGGTCAAGGAACGGTGCAAGCGGAGCTGGTGGAAGCGGCGCTGGCCAAGCAAAGCCAGGTCAAGGAAATCAAGTCGCAAGAGAACCGCTCGGTGCGCGTCGATGCCGACAAGCTCGACCATCTGATCAATCTGGTCGGCGAACTGATTATCGCCGGCGCCGGCGTCAACCTGATTGCGCGCCGGACCAATAACGCCGAGCTGCAGGAAAGTGCCTCGGTGCTGTCGGGTCTGGTCGAAGAGGTCCGCGACAGCGCCCTGCAACTGCGGATGGTCAAGATCGGCGCCACCTTCAATCGCTTCCAGCGCGTCGTGCACGACGTCTCGCGCGAGATCGGCAAGGATATCCGCCTGGTGGTCAGCGGTGAAGATACCGAGCTCGATAAAACCGTGGTCGAGAAGATCGGCGACCCGCTCATGCATCTGGTGCGTAATGCGATCGATCACGGCATCGAGGAGGCCGACACACGCCTGGCGCGCGGCAAGCCGGCCCAGGGCAGCGTGCGCTTGAATGCTTACCATGACTCCGGCAGCATCGTCATCGAAGTGAGCGACGACGGCGGCGGCCTGAAGCGCGACCGCATCCTGGCCAAGGCCGTCGAGCGCGGCCTGGTCGAGCCGGGGCGCACCCTGTCCGACAACGAAATCTATAACCTGATTTTCGAGCCGGGTTTTTCGACGGCCGAGCAGGTCACCAATTTGTCCGGGCGCGGCGTCGGCATGGATGTGGTCAAGCGCAATATCGTCGCGCTGCGCGGCAGTGTCGGCGTCTACAGCGAAGAGGGGGTAGGCACGACGGTCTCGGTGCGCCTGCCGCTGACGCTGGCCATCATCGATGGCTTCCTGGTGGGACTGGGAAAATCGGTATTCGTGATCCCGCTCGACGTGATCGACGAATGCGTCGAATTTTCATCGATCCCGGGCCGCGACTATACCGATTTGCGCGGCCAGGTCTTGCCTTTCCTGCGTTTGCGTACCTTGTTCTCGGTTCAGGGCGAGCCGACCCGGCGCGAGAGCATCGTTGTGATCCGCCATGCCGGTCGCAAGGTCGGGCTGGTGGTCGACACCTTGCTCGGAGAATTCCAGACGGTGATCAAGCCGCTCGGGAAAATGTTTAGTCAGGTCAAGAGTATCAGCGGCTCGACCATTCTTGGCAGCGGCGAAGTGGCGCTGATTCTCGATGTCGCGGCGCTGCTGAAGGACGTCGACAATCCGGTATCGCGGCAGATTGCGGCGTAGTGGCCCTGCAGGCGAAATAACATTCCTTAGTCGTATCAATCAATGAGTGAGCGATCATGTTGAAAAATCTGAAAATCGGTGTGCGTCTCGGTCTGGTATTTGGTCTTCTTATCTTATTTTTGCTCGGCATATCCGTGCTCGGCATTCGCAGTCTGAGTCACGCCAACAGCAATCTCGACAGCATCGTCAACGAGGGGTTTTCCAAGGTCACCTGGAGTCACAAGGTCAACTCGGATATCGACCAGATCGCACGCTCGATGCGCAATGCCCTGCTGATGCAGGATGCCGAAGCCATTCGGCAGCAGTTGACCCTGATTGCGGATGCGCGCAAAGACATCGTCGAAAATCTGACCAATCTCGAAAAGACGATTCATTCGCCACGCGGCAAGGAATTATTCAAGACGATACATGATGCGCGCGTCGTCTATATCGCCGATCAGGATGTTTTCCTGAGCTTGCTACAGCAGGGCAAACGCAGCGAAGCGACCACATTTCTGCTCGATAAACTGCGGGCCACGCAGCTCGCCTATATCCGGTCGGTCGAAGCCCTGGTCGCTTATCAGGGGGAATTGCTGGTGGCGTCGGGCAAACAGTCCGAAGAAGAGTATGCCAGTGCACGCAATCAAATCATGGTACTGGCCGGTGCCGCGATCGTGCTGGCGATCGTCTTGTCGAGCTGGATCGTGCTCAATCTGCTGCACCAGCTGGGCGGCGAGCCCGATTATGCGGCACAAATTGCACGTGATGTAGCAGGTGGCAACCTGGCGCTCGATATTCGCATCGCAGACAAAGACCGTTCCAGCCTGCTATTTGCCATGAAAACAATGGTCGAAAAACTCGCGCATATCGTTCAGGACGTCAAGGGCGGCGCTGCCGCGCTCGGCAATGCCTCGCAACAGGTCAATGCCACCGCGCAATCGCTGTCGCAAGCCTCGAGCGAGCAGGCGGCCGGGGTCGAGGAGACGAGCGCCTCGATCGAACAGATGACGGCCTCGATAGCGCAAAATACCGACAATGCCAAGATCACCGAC
>JAIZVZ010000213.1 GCA_021768485.1 Oxalobacteraceae bacterium
CGCATCGACAATCGCCTTGAGGCCGGAGTGGGTCGCCACCACCGGCGCCTTGGTGAGACTCAGCACCTGCTTGAGCGCCGGCGTGGTCAGCTGCGAGACATCGATCAGCACACCCAGCTGGTTCAGACGGGTCACACCTCGCTTGCCGAGATCCGAAAGGCCGCCGTTTTCATCCGCCGTATCGTTCAGCGTCTTGCTCGGACGGGATGAATCAGACCAGGCGTTGTTGCCGGCGTGGGTGTAGCCCAGCACGCGCACGCCGCGCTGATACCACGCTTCGAGTTGGCCCACATCCGAGCCGAGCGGGTAGGCGTTCAACACGCTGATCAGTAGAGCGAACTTTCCTTGCCCGGCGATCCGCCGCACATCATCCGGCGTGTACGCCAGCGCCGCCTTGTCCGGATTGTCCTCGGCGAAGGCCTTGATCAATTTGTATTTCTTCTCCGCGTCTGCACTGGCTTTGGCGTAGCCCTCCGCAGTCCTCGGGCCTTGCGGCACGAACACCGCCAGCGCCGCCCCCTTCAACTGACCGCGCGCCACTTTGGGCAAGTCGATCTGGGTGTTGCCATCCGCCGCCGCGCCGGGGTAATCGAACGGCAGGTCGACGTGGCTGTCAATCGCAATGATGCGCTGATGGATTTGCCGCGCTTGTTCCTCCAGCGAGGCATCCGCCGCGCCGGCATTTCCAGTAGCAAGCAGCAGACCTGCAATCAACCCGTACAGTGTTCTGTTCATTCGGTGATCTCCTTAAATTAAGCCAATCAGGCGGCCCGCGATGATCGTCGCGAACCATGTCAGTACCGTGAGCGCGGCAACGGGACGTACCCGCGCCGCGTCATTTTTCGCGCCGCGCAGCAACCATGTCTGCGCCACCGTGATGACGATCAGCAGCGCCAGTTTTGTTTTAAAGACCGGGTTAGCCCAAAATTTCAATACATCGGCAGTGAACAACCACAAGCCGCTGAGCAGGGCGATGCCCAATCCGGCCAGCAGATACGGCTGCAAATTTCTGGCGATACTCGCCGCTGAACTGGCCCGCAGGCCGATACCGACCAGGCGCAAATCCAGCACCAGCGAGGTGCCGAATGCCAGCGCGAGGCTGAGCAGGTGTATGCTCATGACGGCGGCGAAGACCCAGGGATCGGCCTCGTTGAATGCATGGGCGACAGAAGTTTGCGCCAGCCATTCGATGACCGCTGGATGCGTATGAACAGACATCGAT
>JAIZVZ010000144.1 GCA_021768485.1 Oxalobacteraceae bacterium
AGGAAACCCTGGTGGAATACGGTTTTCGCCTGCCGTCGGAACTGACAGCGCCCTGGCGCGAGCGCATGCTGGCGCTGCTCGCGGCCCGGCCCGAAGTGCGCTGGCTGCTGATCGGCGTCATGGAAGCGCAGCCGGCGCAATGGGCACAGGAGCATCCGCGTCTGCACTGGCTGGCGCCGCAGACGCATCTGGAGCGCTGGCTGGCGATGGGCGATATCTATGTCGGCCCGCCGCGCGTCGGCGGCGGCGGGGCCGTCGCCATGGCCATGGAGCAGGGCATGGCGGTGGCCGCTTTTGCCGGCACCGATGGCGGCGACAAGGTGGGCGCGGCGGCGCTCAACGGCCTCGACGATTATTTTGCACAGATCCAATTCTGGTGCGACGACGCGCCGGCCCGCCGCCGCGCCGGGCAGGCTCTCAGGGAACGCTTTCATGCGCGGCTCGACCTCTGCGCTCCGCAGGCGATGGCCGGCCTGATGCAGGCATCGCGCCAGGCGCTTGCGATGTTCGGGCAGCGCCAGCGCCATTCCGGCGGGCTTTGCCGTGAATGAGCATGACGCCCGGCGCGCGCGCGGCGATCGCCGCCCGGTCGTGATTTTCGGGGCCCAAATGTCGGCCAGCCTGGCCCGGTATTGCCTGGCGCATGACAGCCCTTATCAGGTAGCCGGCTTCACGCTCGACCGTGCCTATCTGCGCAGCCAGCAGTACGAAGGCTTGCCGCTGTGGGCCTTCGAGACGCTCGAAGAGCGCTGTCCGCCTGCCGACTACCGCTTGCTGATCCCGATCGGCTATCACGGCATCAATGGCGTGCGGCGCGCGCGCTACGAAGACGGCAAGCGGCGCGGCTACAGCTTCGTCAGCTATATCTCGCGTCGCGCCAGTGTCTGGCCCGATCTGCAGCTCGGCGAAAACGTGCTTATATACGAGCACGCCATCGTCCAGCCATTTTCGCGCATCGGCGACAATTGCATCATCCGCAGCGGCGTGCATATTTCGCATCATTGCCATGTCGCCAGTCACGCCTTTCTTGCGCCAGCGGTAGCCATGGGGGGCGCCGGCCGCATTGGCGAGCAAGCCTTCATCGGTGTCGGCGCCGTCTTGCGCGACCGCATACGGATTGCCGAGCGCAGCTTCATCGGCGCCGGCGCGGTCGTCGTGCAGGCCACGCAAGCCGATGCTGCCTACCTCGGCAATCCCGCGCGCAGGATCGACAAGAGCGCCCTGCAGGCATCGTCGGCCTGACAGCAAAGGCGGAGGCGAGATTGTGGATCAGCCATTCATCATTTTCGGCGCGCCCGACATCAGCGAGGCCGATATCGGCGAGGTACTGGCGACGATGCGCTCGGGATGGCTTGGTACCGGCCCGCGCGTGGCGGCGTTCGAGGCCGAGTTTGCCGTTCTGAAGGGCTTGCCGCGCAACCATCTGGTGGCGCTCAATTCCTGCACGGCGGCCCTGCATCTGAGTCTGCTGGCCGCCGGCATCAAGGCCGGCGACGAAGTCATTACCACGCCGCTGACGTTTTGCGCCACCGTCAATGCCATCTTGCATACGGGCGCCACGCCGGTGCTGGCCGATGTCGTGCCGCAGACGATGAATATCGATCCGTGCGCCATCGCCGGCAAGATCGGCCCGCGCACCCGGGCTTTGCTGCCCGTGCATTTTGCCGGCTTGCCGTGTGAAATGGAGCAGTTGCTGGCGCTGGCCAAGGAGCACAGCCTGTGCCTGATCGAGGATTGCGCGCATGCGGCCGAAGCGCTGTACCACGGCCGTCCGACCGGCTCGATGGGGCATTTCGGCTGTTTCAGTTTCTATGCCAGCAAGAACATCACGACCGGCGAAGGCGGCATGGTGCTGGCCCGGAATGCCGAGCATGCCGACCGCATTCGCATCCTGGCCTTGCACGGCATGACGCGCGATGCCTGGCGGCGGTTTGCGCCGGAGCAGGGCGGCCGCCACTATCAGGTGGTCGAGTGCGGTTTCAAATACAATATGATGGACTTGCAGGCGGCGATCGGCATTCATCAACTGCGGCGCGTGGCGAGCGCCTGGGAGCGCCGGCAGGCGATCTGGCAGCGCTACCAGGACGCCTTTGCCGCGCTGCCGGTCGGGCGCCCGGCGATGCCGCCGGCCGGCGTGCGCCATGCTTATCATTTATACACCTTGCTGATCGATGAAGCGCGCTGCGGCATCGGTCGCGATGCCTTCATGGCGCAGATGCAGCAGCGCGGGATTGGCCTCGGCGTGCATTATCTGGCTTTGCCCGAGCATCCTTATTATCAAAAAAAGCTCGGCTGGCGGCCCGAAGATACGCCTTGCGCGAGCGCCATCGGGCGTCGCACGGTCAGTCTGCCGCTCAGCCCCAAGCTGACGCCGGCCGAAGTCGAGCGCGTGGTGGCGGCAGTGCACGAGGTGTTATTGTCGGCCAAATGATACAGCCCCGGGACGACTGCAAGATTTTTTGAGCGACAACCGAGTGGGGTCTGTGTATAGTCGAATTTAGTCACATTGTTTTGCATTTCCTGACATGCAAAAATATTAATTCAAGCCCGAGAACCAGGCAAACCACTCGATGGAACTGGTTTGCTTCTTGCAAAACCCTTCTGAATGTATAAGACACGCCGCACTCGCAGCGAGCGCGGCGGTGCATATCAACTTAGCATTAGATAGCGATTGAAATGAAATTTACAAACATCAAAATTGGCGTCCGCCTCAGCTTGTTGTCGGGATTTTTATTGATGGCAATGTTTGTCGTCGGCTTTGGTGCCTGGCGCATGCTGAGCGACGGCAATGCGAAGAGTGCGGCGGCACTGCACAAGGCCGCGCTGCTCGAAAAAGCGGTCGACACTGCCCGCAGCGCGCAAGTGCAATTCAAGATCCAGGTGCAGGAATGGAAGAACACCTTGCTTCGAGGTAATGACGCTGAAGCCTTTGTCAAATATCAGGGCGAATTCGTCAAAAAGGGCGAGGAAACGCGCGCCGACCTCGAAAAACTGAAAGTCTTGTTGAAAGAGCTAGGCCTTGAGGTCGCCCAGGTCGACGACACGCAGCAGGCGCACCGTGAGCTCGAAAGCAAATATCTGACTGCGGTCAAGCAGTACGTGCCGGCCAATGCCGGCAGCGCCCACGTGGTCGATGCGCTGGTCAAGGGCATGGATCGCGAGCCGACCAGGAAAATCGATGCCATCGTTGCCTATGTCTTGACGCAATCGGATCGCATGGCGGCCGAGGCGGTTGAGCAGGCGGCAGCGACCTATCGCTCGGCGCAGATATTGCTGCTGACCGTAGTGCTGCTGACGTTCGCATTCGGCGTGGTGGTGACGCGCTGGCAAATCCTGAGCATCATCAGGCCGCTGAACGTCGCCGTCCAGGTTGCGCAGACGGTGGCGGCCGGCGACCTGCGTTCGCAGGTGGTGGTCGAGAGCCGCGATGAAACCGGCCAGTTGCTGCAAGCGTTGAAGGAAATGAATGCCAGCCTGATCCGCATCGTCACCCAGGTGCGGGGCGGGACCGAGACGATTGCCACGGCATCGAGCCAGATTGCGGCCGGCAATATGGACCTGTCGTCGCGCACCGAAGAGCAGGCCAGTTCGCTCGAAGAGACGGCGTCTTCGATGGAAGAACTGACCAGCACCGTCCAGCAAAATGCCAGCAATGCCGAGCAGGCCAACCAGCTGGTGGCAGCCGCCTCGGCGGTCGCCTCGAAAGGCGGCGCTGCGGTGTCCGAAGTGGTGCAGATGATGGCCTCGATTAATGCCTCGTCACAGAAAATCGTCGACATCATCGGCGTCATCGACGGCATTGCGTTTCAAACCAATATACTGGCCCTGAATGCGGCTGTGGAAGCGGCGCGTGCCGGCGAGCAGGGGCGCGGCTTTGCCGTCGTCGCCAGCGAAGTGCGCAGCCTGGCGCAGCGTTCGGCAGCCGCGGCCAAGGAAATCAAGACCTTGATCGGCACCTCGGTCGACAATGTCGATGCCGGCAGCAAGCTGGTCAGCCAGGCCGGCAGCACCATGGATGAGGTCGTGTCCAGCGTCAAGCGGGTCAGCGACATCATCGGCGAGATCGCTTCGGCCAGCCGCGAACAGAGCATGGGCATCGAGCAGATCAATGTTGCCATCACGCAGATGGACCAGGTCACGCAGCAAAATGCCGCTCTGGTCGAACAGGCGGCGGCGGCCGCCGAAGCGATGCAGAATCAGGCCGGCGGATTGGCCGAAGTGGTCCAGGTATTCCGGCTCGACGGCGCCGCTGACGGCGCGGCGGTCAGCGGCGCCCGGCGTCCGGCGCGCCGCGAACCGGCGGCATTGCCGGCCCCGCTGTCGGCATGAAGCGCTGAAATCGGGCGGGCGCAAGATCAGCCGCTTTGCGGCCGCTTGCCGGCACCATAAAAAAACGCTCGCGGCCTGGACCGCGAGCGTTTTTTATTGCCGGTCTTTTTGCGCTTACATGCCCAGCGAGCGCAGCAGGTCGGCGTTGGCCGCTTCTTCCGCGTCGGCGGCCGAAGTTTTCCCGGCGTCGGCCGTTTGTGCGGTGTCGGCTTGCTGGTTCGCGTATTCGGCTGCAATCAAGGCATCGGCATCGGGTTCCTCGGAATCGAAGTCATGCAGCTTGATGAATTCGGTGCGGTCGATGGCCAGCTCGAGATAGAAGATATTGTTCTTTTCAGTGTAAAAACTGACGCGGCGCATTTCCGGACGGTCGAGCGGGGTATCGACGCTGAGCATGACTTGCTTGTTC
>JAIZVZ010000214.1 GCA_021768485.1 Oxalobacteraceae bacterium
CATGGTGCTGTTATGTTACCTAAGAATCCTGAGAGTGTGGAAGAAGCATTAGCTGGTCCAGAGAAGGAGCATTGGGAGGATGCGATGAGGAAGGAGATTGGAAATTTCGACGATAGAAGTGTGTTTGGTGAGTCGCCACAAGAGGGTAGGGCGATGAAAACCAAGTGATTTTAAAGTATGCGTATAATCCTGACTATACAATTAAGTATAAGGCAAGGTTAGTTGCGTGTGGTTATTCACAGATATATGGTGTTGATTATAAAGACACATATGCACCTACTACGTCAACTTTGCTTGTAAATGTGTTGTTTCATCTTGGTGGCATGTATAATTTGAAATTTGCACTGTTTGATGTTACTGCTGCATTTTTAGAAGGCAAGAATGATTTTGTACAGTATGCTCGTTTGCCGTTTGATGTTAATGGTAATAATGCGCCTAAGGGCTGTGGTATGCGTGTGCAAGTTATTGGAAATTTCTATGGTGAGAAACAAGGTCCAAAGATTTGGAATGATCAACTTGATAGTATATTAGTGAGTATTGGTTTTGAACGCTGTAGTGCACATAATTGTCTGTATAAATGGATTAGTGCCAGTGGTTTTATCATGCTTACTGTTCATGTTGATGATGGATTGATGATTAGTAATGATGATGATTTGTATGATACCTTTGAATCTGAGTTTGTTAAGAAGGTAAAGAAGATGACATTGTCTAGAGAGTTTAAGAAGTTTTTAGGTATGGATGTTAAGTTAGTACCTAATGATGGTGGTAATAAAGTAGAGTTGAGTCACTTAGTGTATATAACATCGAGATATGATGAGTTTACTAAGTCTGTTAGAACTCCTATGTGTTCCACTGTTAATTTAAGAGATGCAGTTAGTAATAGTGATAATGAGTCATTGTTACCTGATACTGGTGCGTTCAGATTTATAGCTGATAGAGCTAGACCTGACTTGCTTGTTGTTGCTGGTGAGTTAGCGACTGGAGGAGCGAATGGTCCATCTGATCTGCACGTGAAGACTGCGAAGAGAGCGAAGGAATATCTGAACACCACTAAAGAACTGTGTTTAACACTTGGTGGTTTAGGTAAGCTGGTTGTGTTTGCATATAGTGATGCATCGTATATCACAACTGGAAATTGTAAGAGTAGACTTGGTGGTTGTATATTTTTGGGATATGATAGTGGTGCTGTTTATTCTTTCAGCAAGAATAGTACT
>JAIZVZ010000070.1 GCA_021768485.1 Oxalobacteraceae bacterium
TATTGATGTTGTTGATGATTACTTTCACGCTTGCGTGCCAGCGTCGGCATCACTCGCCGGCAGCGGCGTTTGGGAATGTTCTCGACACTTGATGCGGCCGCCGTGCCAGCCGATGAGCGCCGGTCTTGCCGCCTGACTCTCTGTTTTGCCACCGAAAAAGCAGCGGTGCGGCAGTGCTGCGCTGCCGCTGTTGTTGTTGCCGCTGCTGCGCCGGAAGGCGGCGCCGGTTTTGTTTGCGCGTCACGCTGGCGCCGGGCATGAGGGGCGGACAATTCGAGTAAGCAGATTCGCATCGACCAAAAACAATAAGGTTAAGGTCACTTGAGGAGACGTAAAGATGAACCGCTTTGTTATCGCGGAACCGCAGCTGTGCATCGGTTGCCGCACCTGCGAGATTGCCTGCGCGCTGGCGCATCCGGTCGGCCAGGGTGCTGATGCGCTTTCCCCGCAAAACTTCAGACCCCGCCTGACCGTAATCAAGAGCGCACGCATCAGTACGCCGGTGCTGTGCCGGCAATGCGACGATGCGCCGTGCCTGAACGCCTGCCCGAACGGGGCGATCGTCTATAGCCACGACAGCGTGCAGGTGCTGCAAGAGCGCTGTGTCGGCTGCAAGACCTGCATGCTGGCCTGTCCTTACGGCGTCATGCAGGTGGTGGCGCTGCCGGAAGCGGCCAATCCCGCGGTGCGCAGTGCGCGCGCGGCCCGCGCCCAGGCGCTCAAGTGCGATCTGTGCATCGACAATCCGCGCGGACCCGCCTGCATTTCCGCTTGCCCGACCAAGGCATTGCATTTGCTGGACCATGACGCCATGGAGGCCACGGCCAAGGCGCGGCGCGAACAGGCGGCGCTCGATGCCCCCCTGGGCAAGTTTTGACGGTAATGGCGTAACAAGGAATCGGAAAATGAATAAAGTAATTTCGGTCTGTCCCTACTGCGGTTCGGGTTGCAAGCTAAAACTACAGGTCGATAATGGCAAGGTGGTCGGCGTCGAGGCGGCCAATGGCGTCACCAACGAGAACGAGCTTTGTCTGAAGGGCTATTACGGTTGGGATTTTCTCAACGATACCAAGCTGCTGACCCCGCGCCTGCGCCAGCCGATGATTCGGCGCCAGCGCGGCGGCGACTTCGAGGCGGTCAGCTGGGACGAAGCGATCGCCTATGCGGCTTCGCGCCTGCAGGCGATCAAGGACAAACACGGTCCCGATGCCATCATGGTCACCGGTTCTTCGCGCGGTACCGGCAACGAATCGAACTATGTCGCGCAAAAATTCGCGCGGGCCGTCATCGGCACCAACAATATCGATTGCTGCGCGCGCGTCTGCCATGCGCCGTCGGTTTCGGGCCTGATGGCGACGCTGGGCAATGGCACCATGAGCAATTCGATTTGCGAGATCGAAGACAGCAAATGCATCCTGATCTTCGGCTACAACCCGGCCGAAGCCCATCCCATCGTCGCCCGCCGCCTGCTGGCCGCCAGGAAGAAGGGCGCCAAGATCATCGTCTGCGATCCGCGCTTCATCGAAACGGCGCGCATCGCCGATCTCTATCTGCCGCTTAAGAACGGCTCCAATATGGCGCTGGTCAATGCCTTCGCCAATGTGCTGGTGACCGAGGGCCTGTACGACCAGGCTTTCGTCGACAATTTCAGCGAAGGTTTTGACGAATTCAAGAAAGTGGTTTCCAAGTACACGCCAGAATATACGGCCGAAATCACCGGCCTGGCGCCCGAACTGGTGCGCCAGGCCATGCGCATGTATGCCGCGGCGCCAAGCGCGACCATTTTGTGGGGCATGGGCGTGACGCAGTGGGGGCAGGCCGTCGATGTGGTCAAGGGCTTGTCGAGCGTGGCCACGATTACCGGCAATATCGGGCGCCCGAACGTCGGCGTCGGTCCGGTACGCGGCCAGAACAATGTACAGGGTGCGTGCGACATGGGCTCCTTGCCCGACACCTTGCCCGGCTATTATCGGGTGACCGATCAGGCCGCGCGGGCCCGTTTCGCCAAGGCCTGGGGTATTCCCGCTTTGCCCGACCAAATCGGCTACAGCCTGACCGACGTCCCGCACAAGGTCCATGAAGGAAAACTGAAAGCGTTCTACATCTTCGGCGAGGATCCGCTGCAGACCGATCCCGATCTGGACCTCATGCGAAGGACGTTCGCCGAACTCGAATTGATCATCGTGCAGGACATCTTCATGACCAAGACCGCGATGATGGCCGATGTGATTTTCCCGGCCACCTCGTGGGGCGAGCATGAAAACGTGTTTTCGAGCGCCGACCGCGGCTTCCAGCGCTGCTACAAGGCGGTCGAGGCGGCCGGCGACGTCAAGGACGACTGGCAAATCCACAGTCTGCTGGCGACCGCCATGGGTTATCCCATGCATTACAATAACACCAAGGAAATCTGGGACGAATTGCGCGGCCTGTGCCATCTGTATGCCGGTGCCACCTACGAAAAAATGGCCGATCTGGCCTATATCCAGTGGCCGTGCCTCGACGAAGCCGACCCCGGCACGCCGTGGCTGTACAAGGATAACAAGTTCGACACGCCGAACGGCAAGGCGCAGCTGTTCGCAGCCGAATGGCGCGCGCCGCTCGAAAAAGCCGATGCCAAATATCCGCTGGGCCTGTGCACGGTGCGCGAAGTCGGCCATTATTCCTGCCGTTCGATGACCGGCAACTGCACGGCTTTGCAAACGCTGGCCGATGAACCGGGCTTCGTGCAGATCCATCCCGACGATGCCAAGAAATACGGCGTCAAGAATCAATCGCTGGTGTGGGTCGCTTCACGCCGCGGCAAGATCATCACGCGCGCCAACATCAATGAACGCGTCAATGCCGGGGTGGTATACATGACCTATCAATGGTGGATCGGCGCCTGTAATGAATTGACCGTCGATCACGTGGACCCGGTGTCGAAGACGCCCGAATACAAGTACAGCGCAGTGTTGGTGGAAGCCATCGCCGATCAGGCCTGGGCTGAGAACCACGTCAAGACAACCTATGGCACGATGAAGGCGGAAATGCGCAAGGCGGCCTTGAGCTGAGGTGTTTTCGCCTTCGACGCCGCGCGATCAGGGGCGCAGGAGCCTCGCTCAGATCGCATGGACCGCGCGCAGCTTATCGAGAATCGCTGCCTTGTGCACGGCCAGGGCCGGATCGCTGCGCTGGCGCGGGCGGCACATGACGATACGGCCTGTCTCGACGCTGCTGTCGGGGCCGACCTCGGGGCCAATGTAGGGGCCGATGTCAAACACCGTGCGCGGCGGACCGGCGGCGCCGTCGAGCAGGATGATGCGGTCGCTTAAATACAGGGCTTCGTCGACGTCGTGCGTGACCAGCATGATGCTCAGCGCGTGTTCGCCGGCCACGCGTACGAGCAAATCCTGCAGCTTGATGCGGGTGAAGGCATCGACTGCCGAAAATGGTTCATCGAGCAGTAATATGCGCGGTTGCATGAACAGGCCGCGGGCGATCGCCACTCTTTGCGCCTGCCCGCCCGAGAGCTGCTTGGGCAAGGCATCGGCATGCGCATCGAGTCCGACTTCGGCCAGCAGCTGAGCGATTCTGGCGCCGCTACGGTGCCCGGCAGCGGCGCCGAAGGCGATGTTTTGCGCCACCGTCAGCCACGGGAACAGGCGCGGTTCCTGGAAGATGAAGCCGATATCGGCACAGGTGCCGCGCTGCACCACGCCATCGAGGCGCACCTGTCCGTGAAAGTCGCGGTCGAGCCCGGCGGCAATTGCGAGCATCGTGCTTTTGCCGCAACCGCTGGCGCCGATCACGCTCAATATCTCGCCGGCATGCAATTGCAGATGCAAATGCTGCAGCACGGTGCGCGGACCATAATGCTTGGCATCGATGACAATGTCGAGCAGCGCCGTCATTGCCGCCGGCCTTGCTGATGGTGGATGTCGTGATGGTGGTCGTAACTGTCGCGCCAGGCCAGCAGGCGGCATTCGAGCATGCGCATCAGGCTGTCGCTGAGTTTGCCCAGAATTGCCAGCAAGACGATGGCGGCCACCACGATATCGACGCGGCTGGTCTCGCGGCCATCCGAAAGCAGATAGCCGAGTCCGCGGCTGGCGGCGATCAGTTCGGCGGCCACCATGAACATCCATGCCAGCCCCAGTCCGCCGCGCAGGCCGGTCAGGATGGCCGGCAGTGCCGCCGGCAGCAGCACGCGCCGCGCCAGTTGCAGCCGGCTCAGTCTGTAGAGCACGGCTACTTCGACCAGTTTGCGGTCGACCCCGCCGATGCCCGAGATGACGCCCATATAGACGGGAAAGAAGGCGCCGATGGCGATCAATACCAGTTTCGGCGCCTCATCGATGCCGAACCAGAGCAGCAGCAGCGGCACCCAGGCCAGCGAGGGGATCGCGCGCAGCGCCTGCACACTGGGGTCGATCAGCACCGCCGCGCTGCGCTTGAGCGCCACCAGGCAGCCGAGCGCCAGCGCCAGCAGCGATCCTGAGGCAAAACCGGCCGCCACCCGCGCCGCGCTGCAGGCGATGTGCGTGCCGAGCCCATGGCGGGCCAGGTCGGCGAGCGTGCCGGCGATAGCGCTCGGTGCCGGCAACAGATTGGCCGCCAACAGACCGCTGCGCACGCTCAGTTCCAGCGTCAGCAGCGCGGCAAAGGGCAAGAGCAATGGCAATAGCGACGCCGACAGAAATGCCAACAGAGATGCAAAGCGCAGTGGCAGAAGACCGCGGCGCGGCCAGCGCAGCGCCAGTTTGCGCGGGCCCGGCGCGGCCGCGGTCTGCCTGGTCGCCGCCGGCAGTGCGCCGTTCATGCCTTGGCAATGAACGGTTGCGCGAAGCGGCTATCGATCAGCTCGGCAATCGCCCGTTCGAGATCGGTGCCCGGCTTGACCAGTGCTTCCTCGCGCAAGATCGGCGCCGCCACCTGCAATGCCCTCATATGCTCGGCAGATGGCAGCGGATGGCTGAAATCGCTGCGCAGCCTGATCTGCAGCAGCGCCACCGGCAGCGGCACCCTGGCTTCTTCGGCGAGAATTTTTGCCGCCTCGCCGGGCTTGGCCAAGGTCCACAGCCGGGCCTGCTCGTAGGCCTTGATGACGCGCGCCACCGCTTGCGGATGGGCCGCCAGAAAGGCTTCACGCACATTCAAAAAGCCGTAGGTGTTGAAGGCGACGTTGCGGTACAACAGGCGCGAGCCGTTTTCGAGTTCGCTGGCCGCCATATGCGGATCGAGGCCGGCCCAGGCATCGACCCGGCCCTGTTCGAGCGCCGCCCGGCCGTCGGCATGCTGCAGGCCGACATGCTCGATATCGCTGCGCTGCAAGCCGACCGTTTTCAAGGATCGCAGCAGAAACAGGTAGGGATCGGTGCCCTTGGTGGCGGCCACTTTTTTCCCTTTGAGGTCGCTCAGCGTGCGGATCGGCGAGTTTTTTTGCACCACCAGCGCAGTCCATTCCGGGCGCGAAAAAATATACGGGGTGCGGATCGGGTTGCCGTTGGCGCGCGCCAGCAAGGCCGCCAGGCCGGCGCTCGAGCCGATGTCAATGCTGCCGGCATTCAGATATTCGAGTGCGCGGTTGCTGCCCGCGCTTTGCACCCATTTGACGGCCGTGCCATCGTCCCTGAACTGCTGTTCGAGCCAGCCGAAGCGGCGCAGCACGAGGCTGGTCGGCGAATAATAGGCGTAATCGAGCCGCAACTCCTTGAGCGGAGCGGCGGCGGCCGGTGCTGTCGTCGCTGCCAGCGCCGGTATCAGTGCCGGTGCGGCGATAGCGGCGGCTCCCAAATGCAATACGGTTCTGCGGTCCATGGTTCTCCTTGTTGTCGCTCTCGTAAATTTTTAGCGGATAAATTTCTCTCTATGGCGGTGGACGATGTTGCGTAAAACTTAAACTGCCTGCAGAAAGCGCTTCAGGCGGCGCTTTGCAGGGCCGCATCGAGCCGGACCTGGCGACCGGCATGATGCGGCGCCAGGCGCGCGCCGGCTCCCAGCAATTGCTGGCGCAGGCTGCCGCCGGCATATTCCGTGCGGTAGCGCCCGCGCTGCTGCAATTCGGGCACGATCAGTTGCACGACATCGCGCATGCTGTCGTGCGCCACGGCAAAAGTCAGATTGAAGCCATCGATGCCGGTGGCGTCGAGCCAATGTTCGAGCTGGTCGGCTATTTGCGACGGATCGCCGACCAGTACCGGACCGCGGCCGCCGAGGCCGATGAATTGGGCCGCCTCGCGCACGCTCCAGCGGCGCCCGGGGTCGGCCGCCGACAGCGAGGCGAGGGCCGAGCGGCCGGCCTCGGTCTCGATGAATTCGATGGTCGCGTCGAGCGCAAAGCGGCTGAAGTCGACCCCGGTCCAGCCCGACAGCAATGCCAGTGCGGCGTCAAGATCGACATGGCTTTGATATTCGCGATATTTCGCATGGGCTTGGCCGGCAGTCGGCGCGGTCACGATCAAGGCTTGCGCATAGATCAGCAGCTCGTCCGGACTGCGGCCGGCGGCCAGCAGCGCTGCGCGGCTGGCATCGACCGCGGCCTTGACCACGGCGATGCTGGGGCCGCTGACGAAGCTCGCTTCGGCGTGGCGGGCGGCAAAGGCGACGCCGCGCGGCGACGTGCCGGCCTGATAGAGAAAGGGCGTGCGCTGCGGCGAGGGCGCGCACAAATGGATGCCCGGAACCTGAAAATGGCGGCCATGGTGATTGATTGCATGTACGCGGCTCGGCTCGGTATACACGCCGCGCTGTTTGTCGTTGACGACGGCGTCGTCGTCCCAGCTTTTTTCCCACAGTTTGTAGACCACGTCCATGTATTCGTCGGCCAGATCGTAGCGCGCGTCATGCGCCAGTTGCTGCGACAGCCCGAGGTTGCGGGCGGCGCTGTCGAGGTAGCCGGTGACGATATTCCAGCCGATGCGGCCGCCGCTCAGATGGTCGAGCGTCGACATGCGGCGTGCAAACGGGTAGGGATGCTCATAGCTGAGCGCGGCCGTGACGCCGAAGCCGAGGTGGCGCGTGGCCTGCGCCATCAACGGCACCAGCGCCAGCGGGTCGTTCAGCGGAATCTGCACCGCATGGCGTAGCGCGCTGTCGCTGCTGTCCTGGTAGACATCGTAGACGCCAAGCACATCGGCCAGAAAGATGGCATCGAACAGGCCTGCTTCCAGCAGTTGCGCCAGCTCGATCCAGTGGCCGGGCTCGGTGTAGCGGTGGCTGCTGTCGCGCGGATGCGTCCACAGGCCGGGCGACTGATGGCCGACCGTATTCATCTGAAAGGCATTGAAGCGGATCGGCTTGCGCACCGGCGCGACGGCCGGCGGATTCATCGAATTATCCATGCTTATCATCCATCATTTACCGGCCCGGGCCTGCAGCGCAAGCTGATAATCGGGCTTGGCATAGCCGGAAAAATACTTGTTGGTGACCTCGAGGAACTGGCGCGAACGGTAGGCCGCCGCGATATCCCTGGCAAATTGCTTGTCCTTGTCGGCCGTGCGGACCGCGACCAGATTGATGTAATTCGGCGATATCCGCTCGGTGAGCAGCGCTTCGCCGAGCTTCAGGCCCGAGGCCAGGGCGTAGTTGCCGTTGACGAAAGAAAAATCGCTGTCTTGCAGCGAACGCGGCAATTGCGCCGCTTCGAGCGGCAGCAGCCTGATTTTTTTGATATTGCTGGCGATGTCTTTTTCCGAGGCCCGTACCGGATCGAAATTGGCGCGCAATTTGAGCCAGCCGAGCTGGTCGAGCAAGACCAGCGCCCGGGCCTGGTTGGTCGGATCGTTCGGCAGCGCGACCGTGCTGCCTTCTTTTACCTCGTTCAGCGATTTATGCTTTTTGCTGTAGATGGCGATCGGCGCGGTCGGAATCGCAATCAGCGCGCTGAGCGCCAGCTTGTGATCGCTGGCGAATTTGTTCAGGTAGACCGCATGCTGGAAGATGTTGGCGTCGAGCGAGCCCTCGGCCAGCGCAAAATTGGGCTGGATATAGTCGTTAAATTCGACCACTTTTACCTTGTAGCCCTGTTTTTCGAGAATCGGCTTGATGCCGAGCTTGACCTGATCGGCATACGGACCGGCGCTGGTGCCGATCACCAGTTCATGCGGATCCTTGGCGCCGGCGGCAGTTGCCAGACCGAGGCCGAGGACGGCGTACAGCATTGCACATAGCGAACGACGAAACGTGACAGACATGGCTATCCTTTACTTGAGAGATCAGGGAGCGCGGTCGAAGCCGGCCGCAAACCGTGGTGCTGGTGGTGTTAATAGTGCGTGCTGATGGTGTCAAGCCGCCGATGGCGCTAACGCTGGTCGAGGCGGCGCGCCAGGCGGTTGCCGCCGAACTGGATCAATTGCACCAGCACGAGCAGAATGGCTACCGTGATGACCATCACATCGGTCTCGAAGCGGTAATAACCGTAGCGGATCGCCAGATCGCCGATGCCGCCGCCGCCGACCACGCCCGCGACCGCCGAATACGACAGAAAACTGATCGCCAGCACGGTCAGCGCCAGCACCAGGCCCGAGCGCGCTTCGACCAGCAGGACATGGAGAACGATTTGCAGCTCGGAGGCGCCCATCGCATGCGCCGCCTCGATCACGCCGCGCGGTACTTCACGCAGATTCTGTTCCACCAGCCGCGCAAAATACGGAATTGCGGCCAGCGAGAGCGGTACCGCCGCCGCCAGCGGACCGATCGAGGTGCCGGCAATCGCACGCGTGAACGGCACCAGCGCCACCAGCAAAATTATGAAGGGAAAAGAGCGCACGAGATTGACGAGCCAGCCCAGCGCGATCGCCAGCGGCCGGCTCTGCAGCGACTGGCCATCGGCGACCAGGAACAGCACAATGCCGAGCGGTCCGCCGAACAGCACGGCCGCCGACAGGCTGATTGCCATCATCAGCAGCGTCTGGCCCATGGCGGTGCCGAGTTCCGGCAGCAGGCCGAGCAGAGTGAGCAGGCGATCAGGCACTGGCTGCTCCGCGCCACGCCGCGGCGGCATAGTCTTCCGTGGCGTAATAGGCCAGCTCGCGCCCCAGCAGCGTGCTGCGGGCGATGCTGGTATCGGCCAGCGCAAATTGCTCGGCCAGCGCGCCGTCTTCGAGGACCGCGACGCGGTTGCAGAGTGCACCGAGCACCGACAGTTCATGGCTGACGATGACCATCGTCACGCCCAGTTCGCGGTTGATATTGCGTAGCGTATCGAGCAGTTCGCGCGTGGTCTCGGCATCGAGCGCCGAGGTCGGCTCGTCGCACAGCAAGACCGCCGGCCGGCTGGCCAGCGCACGGGCAATCGCGGCGCGCTGCTTCTGGCCGCCCGACAGCTGCGCCGGATAGTTGCCGGCCTTGTCGACCAGGCCGACCAGCTCCAGGCACTCGCGCACCCTGGCGTTCAGGCGCGGCGCATTCAGCAGCCCGTGAATGCGCAGAGGGAAGGCGACATTGTCGAACACGGTGGCATTTTGCAGCAGATTAAATTGCTGAAATATCATGCCGATGTTTTGCCGCGCGGCGCGCAAATCGGGCTTGGACAGTGCCGTCAGTTCGCGGCCATCGACGACGACGCGGCCGCTGTCGGGCCGTTCGAGCAGATTGATCAGGCGTAGCAGAGTCGATTTGCCGGCGCCGCTTTTGCCGATCAGGCCGAAGATATCGTTCTGGTAGACGCGTAGCGTGACCTCGCGTACCGCCGGAAAGGCGGCCGGCGCGGCGCCACTGCCGCGCCGGCCGGCAAACGATTTGCTGACGCGATCGATGTCGATCAGCACCCGCTGCGGCTGTTCGAGGACGGTGACCAGGGAAGGGCTCATCATGGATCGGGACCGGCGTCAGGAATATGCGCTCGGTTCGGGGAAACGGCCGTCCAGCGCATGCCGGCCGAGATCGCGCAGCTTGTAGTCGACCGGATCGTGCAGCGTATGCACGCGCACATTGCGCCAGAAGCGATCGTAGCCGAGGCTGCCCGAGGTCGAGCGCGCACCGGTCAGCTCGAACATCTGGCTGCTCACTTCGAGGCCGGCGCGATGCGCCAGCACCTTGGCCTCGGCCACCGCCACGGCGACCGTGCCGCGGCCCTCTGCCGTCAAATGCGGTCCCTGGGCAAATGCCTGCTCCAGTTCGGCGGCCGCATGCTCGGCCAGCAGTTCGGCCGGACGCAGCATCAGGCGCAGCTGGCCGTAACGGTGCTGCAGCAGCGGATCGTCGCTGGCCCTGGCCACGCCGGCGGCGAACCACGGGCGCGACTGTTCGCAGGTATAGCGGCGCGCCGTTTCGAATGCGCCCTGACCGATGCCCAGATACAGATTGGCCATGATCAGTTGCGCAATTTGCGAGCGCAGCGTGGTCTGCGGCGTCGCTGCCTGCCGCGGCGCTTGCAGTACCAGATGCGCCGGCAGCGCCACCTGCTCGAAATACACATTGCCGCTATCGGTCTGGCGCTGGCCGAAGGCATCCCAGTCGGCCTCCACGCGCACGCCTGCCTGCGCGGTCGGCAGCACGCCGATCAGGGCGTCGCCGGCCACCGGATCCCAGGCCGACACCGTCAGCCAGTCCGAGCCTACCGAACCCGATGAAAAACTCTTGACGCCATCGAGCGTATAGCCGTCGGCAGCGGCGCTGGCCACGGTGCGCAAATCGAGCGGATTGAGGGCGTTGCCCCAGAATAGGTTTTGACGCGCGGTGTCGCTGAGCAAACGGCGCTGCTGCAAGTCGCTGCCATATAACATGATGCCGGCCAGTTGCAGATGATGGAAGCCGAACAGATGGGCCAGCGCGCTATCGGTGCGGGCCAGGATGCGGATTGCCTTGAACACGGTCGGCCAGTCGGCGCCAAGGCCGCCGAACTCGCGTGGAATCGACAGGCCGAGCAAGCCCGATTCGCGAATCCATTCGCGTTCCCGGGCCGCATGTCCGCCGGCCTGGTCGCGGGCGACTGCGCTGACTGCCAGACGCTGCGCCAGCGCCGTGGCCACCGCCAGCGGCTCGTGGCTGGCGCCAGTCCCGGTTATCGATGAATGCAGCGCGGTCGGCATGGTCTGGAAACACTCCTGCAAAAAATGGTTGTTGACTTCGTTCTGCTGCAGCGTCTTCGGCCGCCTGCGCGAGCGCGCCGAGAACAACGTCAAGAAAGGACAGCAAGAAACGACGGCAAGGAACAACATCAAGGAACAACATCAAGGAACAACTTCGAGGAACAATACCGATGAAGGACTGCATCGACAGTAGCAGTATCGCATCGCTGCAATAGGCTCGTGAACGAATATATCCGCACATTTATATGCATAAAACCTTCGAATAAAAATCGCATATTCATCTGCAAAATATGTCGCAGCCATGTTTGCGTTGTGTCTGATGCGATTCCTTCTGCGCCGATTCGTTCTGCGCATATCGAAGTGCGGATATATTCCTTGTCCAGCCGCTGCCGCTGCGCTGTAATGAGAATCTGCGGCCGCCGTCCGCACTGCCTGGAAAGAGCAAGCGATTGCCTGTTCGATGGCGAACCGAATTTTTGCGTTTGCCGGCCATTCGCAGACAAGGATGACATGAGTGTTCGTGATGCCGTCGCGCAGTATCTATCGCCTTTATACGAACTGCAGGCCGATCTCCGGTGCGATGCCGACGGCTGCGCGCATGGGCGTTTTTTTAATGCCCGCCTGAGCAGTCGCTTCCGCGCGATCTGCTGCCTGCGTACCGGGCGCGTGATCGGCCATGAAGCCCAGGTCAACAGCAATCTGCTCGAGGAACGCGGCTTGAACGTATGGAAGTTGCTCGACCATGCGGCCAGCGATCAGGAGTCTATCGTGTTCGACCGCCTGTGCCGTGCGCTGCATGCGCTGAACTTTTATCGGCAGGCCGGCACCGGGGCAGGCGAGCTTTTCCTGAACGTCCATGCCCGTCTGCTGGCCGCGGTCAGCGACAATCACGGCGCGGCATTTCGCCGGTTTTTGGCCGCGCTCGATTTATCGCATGAAAAAACTGTTTTGCAATTGCCCTTGGTGAGCGCCGATCGGCGATGGGAATTGAATTTTGTCGCCGACAATTATCGCCGCAACGGCTTCCGCCTCGCGCTCAAGGCCGCCGATGCGGTGCAGGCATTGAGTCTGCTTGAGCAGCTTGGTCCCGATTCCATAAAAATCGATGCCGCCGCCGTCGCCGATGAAACTGTCATGCGGCGTCTGCTGTCGGAAGCACAGATGCGCGATGCGCGCATCATTTTCACCCGGGCCGAGGCCCCGCAATTGCGCGTTGCGCTGCAAGGTCTGGCCAGCCGTGCTGCAGTGCCGATATATGTGCAAGATTCTTTATGGGAAACAACACCAGGCGCGCAGGCAGCCGTGGCTTAGTGGCATATTTAACGAAAATATTTAACGAAAATATTTAGCAAGGACATTTAGCCGCGCAAATTATTCAACATTTTAAACCTCTGCCGCGGAGCGGGACGCCGAAGCGGGTCCTGGAAGCGGGACGCCAAAGCGGGTCCTAGAAGCGGGACACAATTCTTACAAGGATTTCGCATATCAAAGCATGTTTATATTAGTTTGATGATTTGATTGTCTTGTTTATTCTGATACATGGCTGAGAAAGACGGCCAATTATTCAGTTCGGGAGTTGTCATGGCAATTGTATTTCAGGATTCGGCCGCCACCGAAGCAAGCACCGTTGATAAAGCAAACGAAGTAAAAAAAGAGGGCGTATCGCCGCCGCTTGCCTGGGAATGGTTTTCGACGGGGCGCGCGGTGCTGGTCGATGTCCGTAGCGCCGAAGAGCGCAAATTCGTCGGCCATGTGCCGGACAGCCTGCATGTGCCGTGGGCCACGGGTACCAGCCTGACGCGCAATCCGCGCTTTGTGCGCGAACTTGAAGGCAAGGTCGGCAAGAATGCCGTCATTTTGCTGTTGTGCCGCAGTGGCAAGCGTTCGGCGCTGGCGCGCGAGGCGGCGCTCAAGGCCGGTTTTGCCAGCGTATACAACGTACTTGAAGGGTTCGAGGGCGAGCTCGACAGCCGTCAGCAGCGCGGCGCCGCCGATGGCTGGCGTTTCCATGGCTTGCCCTGGGTCCAGGACTGATTTGCACAGGATTGTACATGCATGAAAAATGCCGGCGGCAAGCTGCCGCGCGGCGCCGAAATATATCGTTGATCTTTGACTTGTATCAACCCTCTCTCATCAATGCTCATCAATGCTCATCAGCGATGATTGTTGATCGCCATTCATTAAATAAGGAGTCTCTATGTCGCACTGGTTTGAAGACAATTCGCGTTCCATCGGCGCCACGCCTCTGGTGCGCCTCAACCGTATCACCGACGGTGCGGCCGCTACCGTGTATGCCAAGGTCGAGGGGCGTAATCCTTCGTATTCGGTCAAGTGCCGCATCGGCGCGGCCCTGATCTGGGATGCCGAAAAGCGCGGCTTGCTGGGGCCGGGCAAGGAGCTGGTCGAGCCGACCAGCGGCAATACCGGCATCGCCTTGGCCTTTGTGGCCGCCGCGCGCGGCATTCCGCTGACCCTGACCATGCCCGACACCATGAGCATCGAACGGCGCAAACTCTTGCTGGCCTACGGCGCCAAACTGGTGCTGACCGAAGGCGCAAAAGGCATGAGCGGGGCCATCGCCAAGGCTGAGGAAATCGCCGCCTCGGCACCCGACAAATATGTCTTGCTGCAACAGTTTAACAATCCAGCCAATCCTGCCATCCACGAAACGACGACCGGCCCCGAAATCTGGAACGATCTCGATGGCAAGGTCGATATCTTCATTGCCGGCGTCGGCACCGGCGGCACGATTACCGGCGTCTCGCGCTATTTCAAAAAGGCCAGAGGCGCCGCCCTGACCGCGGTCGCGGTCGAGCCGGCGGCCTCGCCGGTGTTGACGCAAAGCCGCAGCGGTGAAGCCCTCAAACCGGGGCCGCACAAAATCCAGGGCATCGGCGCCGGCTTTGTGCCGCGCGTACTGGACCTTGAACTGGTTGATGCGATCGAGACCGTCAGCAACGATGATGCGGTCGCTTATGCGCGCCGGCTGGCGCATGAAGAGGGCTTGTTGTCCGGTATTTCATCGGGGGCGGCGGCTGCGGTTGCGGCGCGCCTGGCCAGGCGGCCCGAAAATGCCGGCAAAAATATCGTCGTCATCTTGCCCGATTCGGGCGAGCGCTACCTCAGCTCCATCCTGTTTGAAGGCGTGTTCGACGCCGCCGGCCTGCCGGCATGAGCGCGCTGTCGGCAAGTTCGGCCGACGCCCACCTGCCGGCCTCCGGTTTCGAGGTCGAGCGCGTGGTAAGCGAGCTGGCACTGGTACGCCAGCGCTGGCGCGAGGCGCGCAGCCGTGTCAGCGAGCCGGGCGGACGCGAGTTGCCGTCGCGCGATGCCATGGCAACGATTTTTTCCGACTTGCGCGGCGTGCTGTTTCCGATGCGCCTGGGGCCGCCCGACCTGCGTCAGGCGAGCGAGGATTTCTATGTCGCTCATACGCTCGATTCGGCGCTGCATGCGCTGCTGGCGCAGACCCGGCTTGAATTGCGTTACGCCGCGCGGCGCCTCGGGCGTTCCGCCGCGGTGGCGGACTCGGGCGCAGCTTCAAGCCTCGCTTCAAGCGCCGTTCCCAATACGCGATCCGGCGGCGCCGCAACGGCCGATGCCGGCGCCGAGACCGCTATCGAGGCAGCTACCGAGGCAACTATCGAGGCGCAGGCGGTGCGCATCGTGCATGCGTTTTCGCAGGCTTTGCCGCAAATCCGCGAACAGCTCGATACCGATGTGATGGCCGCTTTCGAAGGCGATCCGGCCGCGCGCAGCGTCGATGAAGTGGTGTTGTGCTATCCCGGCATCCTGGCCATGATCCATCACCGCCTTGCGCATTGCCTGTATCGGCACGGCTTGCCGCTGCTGGCGCGCATCGGCGCCGAGCTTGCGCACAGCCAGACCGGCATCGACATTCATCCCGGCGCCGAAATCGGGACCGGCTGCTTTATCGATCATGGCACCGGCGTGGTGATCGGCGAGACCGCCATCATCGGCCGTCGCGTACGTATCTACCAGGCGGTGACGCTGGGCGCCAAGCGCTTTCCGCAAGACGCCGACGGTACGCTGCAAAAAGGACTGGCGCGCCATCCCGTGGTCGAGGACGACGTCGTGCTGTATGCCGGCGCCACGGTGCTCGGGCGCGTCACGCTGGGCCGTGGCGCTGTCATCGGCGGCAACGTCTGGGTCACGCAAGATGTGGCGCCTGGCAGCCATGTGACGCAAGCGGGGTCGCTGCATGGACCGGGCCGTGCCGGCGCCGCCGCATCATGAGAGATCTGTGCGACAGCCTCGGGACCAGCGTGCGCCGCCTGCGCGAGGCGCGCCAGTGGTCGCAAGAAATTCTGGCCGAAAAAGCCGGCTTGAACCGCTCCTATGTCGGCGAGGTCGAACGCGGCAAGGCGGTGCCTTCGCTTCTTACTTTAGAGAAATTAGCTGTCGCCCTCGATTTGAACACGTCCGACTTGCTCGCGCATTGCGAGCGCATCCACAGACCGAAAATCGACAATTTGCTCGATTGGCGTCTATAGCATGTTGAATCTTGCCTATAGCCACCCGATACTTCGAATCTAATTCTGTTTATATTGTTCGACAAACAATAATTTCCCATTCGATTTTCGCACCCCGACTCCCGGTCATGATCGGCCTGGCCGCAGCATGGACGACGGTGTGCGCTTGAAAGGCGGGACAATGAGCGATATCTGCGACAGATTTGGCGAGACCGTGCGGCATTTGCGCGAAGCGCAGCACTGGTCACAGGAATTCCTGGCCGAGCAAGCCAGCCTCAACCGCTCCTACGTCGGTGAAATCGAACGCGGCGCGGTAGTGCCATCCCTCGTCACGCTGCAAAAACTGGCCCACGCGCTGGGCATGCATACCTCGGACCTGCTTGCATTTTGCGAACAAATTCGCGCAACGAGCGCGCTGGCCGCGTAATTGGCGGCGATAGCATGTTGATCAATGATTAAGTCGGTCCGATACTCGATTCTGACGTGCATCTATTGCATTTTAATAATTTGATTCAGGCACCGAGCGCAACTGTCGAGCGTCAGTACTGAGCATTATTAGTACTGAGCGCTAGTCCTGAGCGCGAGTACTGAGCGCAAACACCGAGCAAATTCATTTCCGATTTTCATTTTTCTTATTTGGAGCTTCTCATGGCAGATACCGTTCCCTCCCAATTGGCGCTCGGCGACAATGCGGCACGACAGTTGGCCAACGCCACCAAGACTGTTCCCAAGCTCTCCACCATCAGCCCGCGCTGGCTGACGCATTTGCTGGAGTGGCTGCCGGTCGAGGCCGGGATTTATCGTTTGAACCGGGTCAGAAATCCGCGCGATGTGCAGGTCAGCTGCTCGCAGCGCGATGAAGCGGAATTGCCGCAGACCTTTGTCGATTACGAAGAAGAACCGCGCGAGTATTTCCTCAACTCGGTCTCGACCGTGCTCGACATACACACGCGGGTCTCCGATCTGTACAGCAGTCCACACGACCAGATCAAGGAACAATTACGCCTGACCATAGAAACCATCAAGGAGCGCCAGGAAAGCGAACTGATCAACAATCCCGATTACGGCTTGCTGGCCAATGTCTCCGACGAGCAGCGCATCTTTACCCTGGGCGGGGCGCCGACGCCCGATGATCTCGACGAACTGCTGACCAAGGTGTGGAAGGAACCGGCATTCTTTCTGACGCACCCGCTGGCGATTGCCGCCTTTGGCCGCGAATGTACGCGGCGCGGTGTGCCGCCGCCGACGGTCAGCCTGTTCGGCTCGCAATTTCTGACCTGGCGCGGCGTGCCGCTGGTGCCATCGGACAAAGTTCCCCTTGCCGATGGCAAGACCAAGATCTTGCTGCTGCGGGTCGGCGACCAGCGCCAGGGCGTGGTCGGCCTGTTCCAGCCGGGGCTGGCCGGCGAGCAGAGTCCGGGCCTGTCGGTCCGTTTCATGGGCATCAGCCGCAATGCGATCGCCTCTTACCTGATATCGCTGTACTGCTCGCTAGCGATACAGACCGAAGATGCGCTGGCCGTACTGGAAGACGTCGAGATCGGTAAATTCCATGACTATGCAGATACCTACAAGTGAAGCGCTGAGCGCCGGCGCCCGCAATCCGGCCAGCCAGGCGGGTGGCACGCTGTTTGACGGCGCGCCGCCGGGCCTGCCTGACGCGGCCGATCTGGCGCGTCTGGCGACGCAATTTTTTGCCGCATTGCCTGGTGCCGCATTGCCTGGTGCCGCGGGCAGCGGCGCCGGCCTTCTGCCACCGGCGGCAGCCGCGCCTGCGCCTGGCCTGGCGCCTGGTCCGATCCACGACTCGGTGCCTGCGCCTGGAGATGGCAAGCGGCCCGCGGTGCCGGTGGTGCCCGCCATCGCGTTGCCGATTCATGTGAGCGGGGCGCCGGCATCGTCCTCGCACGTGCCGGCAAGCCCCGCCATTGCGGCTCTGGCACCGCCGCCCGCGCCGTATTATTTCCTCGAGGCGGCCAAGGCGGAGCCGTCACGCAGCGGCGCGGCGGCGATAGCGACGCCGCGCCTGCCCGGTGTCGGCGACCTGCAAGGTTTGCTCGGCGGCGAAGCGGGCGCGCGCTCGGGCGCCCGCTTTTTTGCGCCGGCCGGCGCCTTTTATTTCATCGATCCGACCCGCGATCGTGGCGCCGACGCCGTGCCGAACATCTCCGCTGCGGGCGTGCCGGTCATGGCCGCGGCGCACCCGCCATTTGACGTGCATGCCATCCGCGCCGACTTTCCCATCCTGCAAGAGCGCGTCAACGGCCGCCAGCTGGTCTGGTTCGACAATGCCGCCACCACGCAAAAGCCGCAGGCGGTGATCGACCGCCTGGCCTGTTTTTACGCTCACGAAAATTCGAATATCCACCGCGCCGCCCACGAACTGGCAGCGCGTGCCAGCGACGCCTATGAAGAGGCGCGCAAAAAAGTGGCGCGCTTTCTCGGCGCCGGCGCAGTCGAGGAAATCGTCTTCGTGCGCGGCGCCACCGAAGCCATCAATCTGGTGGCGCACAGCTGGGGCGGCGCGCATATCGGCGAGGGCGATGAGATCATTGTTTCGCACCTCGAGCATCACGCCAACATCGTCCCGTGGCAGCAGCTGGCAATGCAAAAAGGCGCCCGGCTGCGTGTGATCGAGGTCGATGATTCGGGGCAGGTCTTGCTGGATCAATTTCAGCGCCTGCTCAATAGCCGCACGCGCCTGGTGGCCATTACGCAGGTCTCGAATGCGCTCGGCACCGTCGTGCCGGTCGGGCAGATCATCGACCTGGCTCATCGCGCCGGGGCCCGGGTGCTGGTCGACGGCGCGCAGTCGGTGTCGCACATGGCGGTCGATGTGCGGGCGCTCGATGCCGATTTTTTCGTTTTTTCCGGCCACAAGGTATTCGCTCCGACCGGTATCGGCGCGTTATACGCCAAGCGCGAATTGCTGGAGGCGATGGCGCCTTATCAGTTCGGCGGCAATATGATTGCCGACGTCCGCTTCGATCGCACGCTGTTTCAGGCGCCGCCGGCGCGCTTTGAGGCCGGTACCGGCAATATCGCCGATGCCGTCGGACTCGGCGCTGCCATCGATTATGTCGAGCGCATCGGCCTCGACAATATCGGCCGCTACGAACATGACTTGCTGTCGTATGCCACCGATGCGCTGCAGCGCATTCCCGGCTTGCGCCTGATCGGCACGGCGCGCGACAAGGCCAGCGTGCTGTCGTTCGTGCTCGAAGGCCATGAAACCGGCGAGGTCGGCGACGCCCTCAACCGCGAGGGCATCGCCGTGCGTTCCGGCCATCATTGCGCGCAGCCGATCTTGCGACGGTTTGGCGTCGAATCGACGGTGCGGCCATCGCTGGCTTTTTACAACACCTGCGAAGAGGTAGACCGGCTGGCCGCCGTGCTGGCATGGCTGGCCGCGCAGCGGCGCCTGGTGGCGCGGTAAGCGCAGCGGAGACGGTAGCCGCGTATTTTGCTCGACTTTTTACTTAGTTGCGGTCGTCGTTGCGGCCGGCGTTGTGGCCGAAGCGATCGAAGCCTGCGAGCGTGGCGATCAGCACCAGCGCGGCCGGTGGGCCGGCTGCCGGATAGGCAATCGCCGCCAGAATCGGCGCCACCATCAATAGATGGCGCAGGCCCCAGCTGTAGAGCAGGCCGGCGCGCCGCAGATAGATGATGGCGGTGGCCGACCAGCGGCTGCGCTCTTCGGACTCGACCGGCATCGAGCTGATGAAAGCGGCATGCGTGTAATAACGCACGGCCATTGCCGAACACAGCAGCGAAGCGAACAGAATCGTCATCAAGACCAGTTCCAGCGCCAGCCGCGGCGTGAAATCGATGCCGCTGATGTCGGCCGCGCCGAGCGAGGCGTGCAGCGAGGGCGCCGACAGCGTCACGGCGCCGATCAGGCCCAGCATGGCGGTCGAGGCCGTCATGGTGGCCGACATCACGCTGTTGCGCAGCGTTTGCACGGCCAGGATTTCCGAACCGCTCTGCCTGGAAATGGCGATAAACCACTGTTCGCGCAAATTGGCATGAGCGGCGCGCGCCAGGCGCGTCGGCTGGCGGCGCGCGAGTCCGAACAGCACGATTTCATAGGCGACCAACAAGGCCACCGTCAGCCAGGCTGCCAGCCAGATCATGGTGTTATTCATGGAAGCGCACGCAGACGGCGGGCGGCCCGGCGCCGTTCCATCACATCGTACAGGACCATGCCAGCCAGCATGGCGGCCACAAACAGCAGCGCCTTGGGCAGACCTTGCCCCAGGCCGACCAGGACCGGGCCCGGGCAAAAGCCGGCGATACCCCAGCCGATGCCGAACAGGGCGCTGCCGGCCAGCAGGGGCAGGTCGATCCGGCGCGCCTGCGGCAGCAGCATCGGCGCTCCGAGCAGGGAGTTCGGGCGCCGCTTGGCGGCGACAAAGGCAAACAGGGACAGTCCGATGGCGCCGGCCATGACCAGTATCAAGGACGGATCCCAGGCGCCGGCGACGTCGAGAAAACCAAGCACCTTGGCCGGATTGGCCATGCCCGAGACGATCAGGCCGAGCCCGAATACCAGGCCCGACAGCAGGGCGGAAAGCAGTAATGCAAGACTGGACATCTGAGCACTCCTCAAGGCGCCAGCAGATGGCGCATGACAAATACCGTTATCAGGCCGCTGGCCATGAACGTCAGGGTCGCCGCCAGCGAGCGCGGCGACAGCCGTGCCAGGCCGCAGACGCCGTGGCCGCTGGTGCAGCCGCCGGCAAAGCGCGTGCCGAGGCCGACGCACAGGCCGGCCGCCAGCAGGGCGCCGGTGCCGGCCTCGATCTGCACCGGCGGCAGGCGCGCGAACAAAGCATAGACCAGCGGGGCGGCGATCAGTCCGAGCAAAAAAGCGGCGCGCCAGCCCATTTCGCCGGACCTGGCCAGCAGCAGGCCGCCGAGAATGCCGCTGATGCCGGCGATGCGACCGTTGAGCAGCACCAGCATGGCGGCGGCGAGGCCGATCAGGGCGCCGCCGAGCAGCGCGGCCCACGGTGTAAAGGCATTCCAGGCTATCGTCGTTGCGATGCTCATGTCGAGACTCCTTGAGGACAGTAGAGACGATACAGCAAGCAGAGAATTTCCAGCATGGCCGGGTCCGAGACACTGTAAAAGATGTTTTTTCCCTGGCGCCGCGTCATGACCACGCCTTCGCCGCGCAGCACGCCCAGTTGCTGCGACAGCGTCGGCTGGCGAATGCCCAATTGCTCCTCGATCTCGCCGACGCAGCGCTCCCCCTGCGACAAGTGGCACAGCAGCAGCAGGCGCTCAGGATTGGCCATCAGCTTCAAGACCGCGACCGTCTGCGCGGCAGCGGCCCGCAGCGCATCGATATCGATGTCGGGCGGGGCGACATGGACCGACGCGCGCATCGTCCACGACGCGATCACGCCGGCCAACGAAGGCAATCGCCCACGCCGCCAGGCCAAACTCGTCTATCAGGGCACCGCCGCCTACGAATTCGCGCGCGCCCGGGTCGGCGTGAACCTGGTGGGC
>JAIZVZ010000215.1 GCA_021768485.1 Oxalobacteraceae bacterium
CTTCAAGGAATACGTTGAATGACGTAGTGGCGGCGCGACCACGGCGGTGGCTAGCATGAAGCTAGCAAAAATAAAAAATAAATAATATTTACATGGTCATGGCGAAGTTTTATATTGATTAGCGCTGTCCTCCCTACGCATACAACAGGAGTTACCATGGCAATCCGCACTTTCAACTTCAGCTTTGCGGGCAGTGGCGCCACCGTCACCGGTGCGCTCGCCCTCGATACCGACCTGGTGAACCAGAGCGGTCCCGGCTCCATTCCGATTGACTCCATCGAGAGTTTGTCTGTGACGGTAGCCGGTGCTCCGGCCGGTAATGGCACGTTTGGCAAACAGGATTTCACCAGTGTGACCTTCTTCAGCGTTGCGCCGCTGGACTTCAACAGAGAGCTGGTCGGCCAGGAACAGGGCGATGCGCTGCCCTTCGGCACGCCCGACACGCTTGGTAACTCCGGCGATTTCAATCTGGTGGGCGCGGGCGGCGAGGCTCCGAATGGCAATGCGGCCTTCAGTTTGTACACCAATGGCGGCGAGCCACCCAATGTCTTCGCGCTTCTAAAGTCGGTCGCGCCGGCATAACGTCAACGTCGTTGTAGCTCCGCGACGGCGCGCTCCAGCACTGGGTCCGCGCCGCTGCGCACTGATGCCACCGTTGGATGCGCTTCCACATCCGGCGGCACGCCGATGCCGACGAACGGCGTGCCATCCGGATAAGTGTCGCGTTTGACGCAAATACGCCCACTGCCGCCACCCGGCAAATCAACCATCAACGGCTGGCCGGTACTGCCGCCAGTGGCCTCGCCCACGATGATCCCGCGCTTCATTCCCCGAAAGGCCACCGCGAAGTCCTCGGCCGCCGAATAGGTCATGGCGCTGGTCAGCACCGCCACCGGCCCGGTATAGACATCCTTGCGCGCCTTGCTGAACTTCTGCTCCCCACCCCATAGCCGCTGCTCCCACAGGATATGCGGCCCAGCCTGCGCCCGCACGACGGCATCATCCACGCGCACGTAGCCGGCCGACGTGGCGATCGGCTCGCGACTCAAATAAGACAACACCAGCAAACCATTGTCGCTGTTGCCGCCGCCATTACGGCGCACGTCCAGCACCAGCCCCTTGGCTTTCAATATCTCCGGCAGAACGGCTTCAAACCGCTTAACGCCGTCGTCGCTCTCAAACTGGTCCAGCGACAGGTAGGCGAT
>JAIZVZ010000216.1 GCA_021768485.1 Oxalobacteraceae bacterium
CTGCGCGACCCAGCGATAGGCGGCGACGGCATCCTCATGCTGGGCGGGGAACTTGGCTTCTGGCGCATGGCGGTATTCGACCGAAATCACCAGCGCGTTCAATTGCTTGGAAAGCAGGCGCGGCGCGGCATCATAGGTGTTGATGTCAGCGATGACCCAGCCGCCGCCATGGTAATAGATGATGACCGGCATCGGCGCGCCCGTGGCCCCCGCCGGCTTGTAGATCCGCGCATATTGCATCGGATCGGCGCCATAGGGCATTTCCTGCGTGATGACCGCGGCATCGGGAGCAGTCGACATGCCCTGCTTGCGCATCACTGCGTGCACGGCATCGGCGGCGCTGGGTTGCAGGCGGGCCTGCACCGGGGTCAGCGTCTCGACCGGCTTGGCGCCCAGCATCATCTGCGCGTCCAGCACGGCCTGCATGTCAGGCGCGGCCGGGGCGGGCTGCGTCGCGACCGGAGCCGGCAACGCCGGCGGGGCGGCGTTGGTCGAGGTGGAGGACTGCGCAAAGGCAGCGGTTGAAACGCCCAGCAATAAAGCCAGGCCAGCAGTCATGCGATAGATCATAAGTTGTTCACCCTGTTTCGTAGTGCCACGCCATGCTCAATTCGGCGCACAGCCTAGTGTTCCGGGAGGGTAATAAGAGAAGGGCCATGATATTGCCGGAATGTGCTATCCTTGTGGCATGATCGGGAATCTACGCCGGGCCATCCTCCTGCTGTCATTCGCGATACGCGCATTATCCCGCTGGTGATCTCTTGTTGCGCCGGTGCGATAAGTTGGGCCCACTCACGCACAGCATGGGCGCCGCAGGTTTTCCCCAATGTCACCGAGGATATCGGCCGCATCCAGCGCGACGAACCGTTCGTCGCAATTTGATGTTGCCCAATCCATTTTTCTCATCGGCGATGGACCAAATAGCCGAACGAAGTCTCTCATCTAAATAAGGTCAGTCCAATACACCGACCGAGTTCTTCGAAGCGGAGAAATGCCATGGCGCCGAATGATGCTGGACAGAAAGACGATGCTCCGCCCACCACTTCCAAACAGCAGGACGGCATCGCGGCCGGCCTTGCCGATCTGGATGCGCCCGAGGATTTCAAGCTGGTCGGCAAGTCGGTGACGATCAACCGGCCCCGGGACGAACTTTATGCCTATTGGCGCGACTTCGCCCGCTTGCCCAGCTTCATGGACAATGT
>JAIZVZ010000071.1 GCA_021768485.1 Oxalobacteraceae bacterium
CGCCGGCGCGCGCCGGCGCCTGTGACTGCGTCCCTCACTGCGCCCCTCACTGCGCGCTGCACAGGCAATGGGCGAGCGGGACAAATGCCTTGCCGCCCTCGGACAATTCGCTGAGCCAGCCGAGTTCTTGCGCGATCTGGCGTGCCGGCGCCGGCGGCAAGCCGGTCGGCACCAGCGCGACTTTGAAGTGTTCGCTCAGGACATGATTGATGGACGCGCCGAAGAAATCGAAAATGGCATCGAAACGCGAACCGGACCGTTCGAGGTAGCTGATCCGGTAGTCGTTGCCGAGTCCGCCCCGCTTGGCCGCCGACTGCAGCGCATCTGTATAGCTGCCGAGCCGGTCGACCAGGCCGCGCTGCTTGGCTTGTTCGCCGGTCCAGACCCGGCCCTGGGCCACGGCATCGATGGCGGCCGGCGTGGTCTTGCGCGCTTGCGCGGCCTTGCCCGTGAAGTCGGCGTAAATGTGGTTGATGCTCGACTGGATCACCTCGCCGAAACGCGGATCGAGCGGTCGCAGCGGATTGGTGACGTCGCCGAGCCAGGTGGTGGCGACGCCGCCGGTATGGATGCCGAGTTTGTCGATCACCTTGTCGGCGGTCGGCAAGATGGCAAAGACGCCGATCGAGCCGGTGACAGTGGCTTTGTCGGCAATGATTTCATCGGAGGCCATCGAAATCCAGTAACCGCCCGAGGCGGCCACATTGCCCATTGAAATGACGACCGGCTTGCCGGCGCGGCGCGTCAGTTCCAGTTCGTGGCGAATCAATTCCGAGCCGTAGACACTGCCGCCGGGCGAGTCGACGCGCAGCACGATGGCGCGGATATTGTCGTCTTCGCGCGCCTGGCGCACGAGATTGGCGGTCGACAGGCCGCCGATGGCGCCGGCCGGTGCCGTGCGGTCGCTGATTTCGCCGGCGGCGACGATCACGCCGACGGCTTTGCCAAGAAATTTCGGCACTTGCAAAGTCAGGTAATCGGCCAGCGTTACATGCCTGAAACTTTTCCCGTGCGCTTCCCTGCCGTTTTGCCGGATCAGCAGCTGGCGCATTTCATCGCGCGTCTTGAGTTGGTCGACGAGCTTGCTGTCGAGCGCCAGTTTCGCCGTGTCGCCATCGGCGGTTTTCAATAGCGCCGGTAAATTGTCGATGGTGCGCATGATGGCGCCGGCCGGCAATTTGCGCGCATGCTCGACGTCGCCGGTATAGGTGGCCCACAAGGCGTTATAGAGGAAACTGTCGGCCTCGAGCGCGGCCTTCGACGGCCCGTTGGCGACATAGGACTCGCCAAAGCTTTTATAGGTGCCGACCCGCATCAGGTTGACTGTCACGCCGATTTTGTCGAGCGCATCGCGATAATAATTGCGATAGCGGCCAAAGCCTTCGAGCATGACCATGCCCATCGGGTTCATCCACACCTGGCTGGCGTGGGAGGCCAGAAAATACTGGCGCTGGTCGTAGCCGGAACCCCAGGCATAGACCGGCTTGCCCGAGGCCTTGAAGCCGTCGATGGCGGCCGCCACCTCGCGCAGCATCGGCAAGCCGGCACTGTCCATTTCATCGGTCAGCAGCAGCAGGCTGGTGATTTTTTTGTCCTTGGCGGCAGCGTCGAGCACCAGCAGGATGTCGCGCAGCCGCGTTTCCTTTTGTGCCGCGCCCTGGGTGCCTGCCAGCACGATATCGCGCACCGTGCCGGTAACCGTGCCCGTGTATTGTTCGACCAGTTTCCCCTTCAAGTCCAGCACCAGCACCGACTTGTCCTCTACCACGTGGCCGCGCGAGAAAACGGCGACCAGTACCAGCACGATCACGGCCAGCAGCAAAAGATTGAACAGGGCCCGGCGGCAGGCGTCGAGGGCGTGCCACAAAAAGCTGAAGACACGCTTGATCAAGCGAAATGGCGAAAACGACATTGGGGCTCCAGTGGCAGCGAAGAGGGGGAGATTGAAACAATAACATCAAGCGCCCGCATCGGGCAACCATGACGTCAAGCGACGTAAAAAAAGGGCGGGGGCGGCCGCCCTTGCCGGCGACCGCCCCCGCCCTTTTCAGGCCCGCGGCAGAATCAGGCGGTCAGTATTTCAGGCATGGCCGGCAGGGCGATCTTGTGGTCGACGCTGAACTGGTAGTCGTGGAACACGTGTTCTGCGGTCAGTATCTGATAGCTGCCGTCTGGCAGGCGGTTGGTGGTGTCCTTGAGGCGATAAGTGAATTGGCCGCAAGTCCAGCAATTGAAATTGCGCATGTGCGTGCACAGGCAGGTCTTGTCTTTCACGACCACCGTGCGGTCGTTCGGGTGCGCCGCCACCTCGCGGTTATAGGCCGTGATATAGGCGCAATTGCCGGCGCCGTCGAGCAGATAGCCGTAGGACTCGCAATTCGGACGCACGCCGGCGCCGAGCGCGGGCGTGTTCTTGAGCATGCGCATCGGATAGCCGGTTGGCGAAATGCCGTTGACTTCGATGTCGTCTTCGCCGGCCTTGAAATACTCTTGCTTGACCTTGGCCGGCAAGCCGCATTCTTCGGTGACGGTAAAGCGCGTCGCCACCTGTACGCCGCTGGCGCCGTTTTCGAGGAAGGAGACGGCATCGCTGCCGGTAAAGATGCCGCCGGCGGCGATCACGGGAATGTGCAGCTGTTCTTTTTTCAGATAGGCCTGCACTTCATTCATGATGGTTTGCAGGTCGAATTCTTTCCAGTCCATGCCGAAGCCGAGATGGCCGCCGGCCAGCGGGCCTTCGACGATGATGAAGTCGGGCAGGCGGTTCAGGCGGGCATTTTTTTTCAGGAAAATCTGCAGGGCGCGCACCGACGACACGATGATGCCCAGCTGGGCGTCACGGAAACGCGGGTGGTCTTCCATCAATGCAAATGAACCGAGATGCAGGCCGGCCGACAGCGTGATGCCGTCGATGCCGGCGTCGAGGGCGGCGACCAGGCGCGTGCGCAGCGTTTCGCGCGGGCCGTTCATCGTCAGTTTTTCCATGCAGTTGACGAAAATCATGCCATCGCCGCGCTTGGCTTCCATGGTCTTGCCGACATGCAGATGGGTCGCTTCGGCCAGCAGGCCGAGGTCGAACTGGATCACGGTCTTGTCGGCATTGGCAATATTAAACTTGTATAACTTGGTCTTGTCTTTGACATAACTGGTGTCGAAACGGCGATCCGAGACGTCGGGAACCATTGCATCGGAAATATGGCCGATACCGCCAAGGCGCGCCGCTTCCAACGCCAGTTCCGCAGTCGAAATGTCGACGCCCATGCCACCGACCATGATCGGAACTAATTGTTTGTCGCCCAGACGCAGGCGGAAATCGTCAACACGTTTCATTACTATCCTTAAACGCCGCGCCATATTGATGGCGATGGCTTTGACAAAACTGTACAAAATTGCGATGACAAGACGGTGACATGCCGTCTGCACAGGCGTACCTCACCTGCCATTTTACCTTAAATGGCCCGATTTCCTGCCATTCCCACAGCAAACGGCAGGGTTTTAATCGCGAAAATTATTGAATTCCAATGGCAAATCCGCAACATCCTTGCGCAGCAAGGCCATCGCCGCTTGCAAATCGTCGCGTTTGCCGCCGGTCACCCGCACGGCATCGCCCTGAATGCTGGCTTGCACTTTCATTTTGCTGTCTTTGAGGATTTTGACGATCTTTTTCGCGGCCTCGGTTTCGATGCCGTTTTTGATCTTGATGACTTGTTTGACCTTGTCCCCGCCAATTTTTTCGATCTTGCCGATGTCGAGGAAACGCACGTCGACATTGCGCTTGACCAGTTTGTTGGTCAGCACGTCGCGCACTTGCGACAACTGGAAGTCGGAATCGGCGAAGGCGGTCAGATCGCGCTCTTTTTGCTCGACCCGGGCATCGCTGCCCTTGAAGTCGAAGCGCGTCGAAATTTCCTTGTTCGCTTGATCGACTCCATTTTTGACCTCGACCATATTGGCTTCGGATACCGTATCAAACGATGGCATGATGGATTTCCTTAAAAAGATGCATGAATTTTTAGATGGGCCATATTTTAATGGACAAAGTGTTGGGTGGCTACTTTTAGACACTATAGTGTGCAAACCGCGGTTAACGGCGCCGGTCGGTGCCGCCATGTCGCGCATTTCTGCTGCACGGCACAATTTAGTCGGACCAGATGGAATAAACCGCACTATAATTTGGGGGCTATGACGAACGATTTCAAGATACAACATCATTTTCCGCTTCAGGGCCTGAACAGTTTTGGTTTGATTGCCAGCGCCGCCTCTTATTTGCAAGTCGATTCGCTGGCCGCTTTGCAGGCCGTGCGCGCCGATCCCCGGCTGGCCAGCCTGCCGCGCCTGATACTGGGCGGCGGCAGCAATATCGTCTTGACCGGCGACGTCCCCGGCCTCGTGCTGAAGATGGCCATCAAGGGCATCGCCATCGTCGGTGAAGACAGCGAGGCGGTCCATGTGCGGGCCGGCGCCGGCGAAGGCTGGCATGCTTTCGTGCAGTGGACGCTGGCCCACGGTTTGCAGGGGCTGGAAAATCTGTCGCTGATTCCCGGCACGGTCGGGGCGGCGCCGATCCAGAATATCGGCGCTTACGGCGCCGAGGTCAAGGATTGCCTGCTGTCGCTGACGGCGTTTGATTTCGACACCGGCGAAACCTTTGTCCTGAGCCGCGAGGAATGCCGTTTCGCCTACCGCGACAGCGTGTTCAAGCACGAATGGCGCGACCGCGCCGTGATCCTCGACGTCACCTTTGCCTGCCCCAAGCGCTGGCAAGCCAATCTGGCCTATGCCGAGCTGGCGCAGCATTTGCAGGCACAAGGTCGGACGAAGCCGACGGCGAGCGAGGTGGCGCAGGCCGTGATCGCGATCCGCACCCGCAAATTGCCGGATCCGGCGCAAATCGGCAATGCCGGCAGTTTTTTCAAAAATCCCGTGGTGCCGCGCGCCCAGCGCGACGCTTTATTGGCCACGCATCCGGCGCTGGTCAGTTATGCGCAGCACGACGGCACCTTCAAACTCGGCGCCGGCTGGATGATCGATCAGTGCGGCTGGAAGGGCAGGCAGCTCGGCCCGGCCGGCGTCTACGACAAGCAGGCGCTGGTGCTGGTCAACCGCGGCGGCGCCACCGGTGCCGACATCGTCAAGCTGGCGCAGGCGATCCAGGCCGACGTCAGCGCACGCTTCGGCGTGGCGCTGGAGCCGGAACCGCTGTTTATCTGATCTGACGTCGATCAGCTGGCCGCCGTTGCGGCCCTGCCATGCCATTGACTGGCCAATAAAAAACGCCGGCCGCAGATCATCTGCGGCCGGCGTTTTTATGTCTTGCGGTGCTGCTTATTTCTTCTTTTCGCGCGCAATCGCCGCAATCCGCATGCGCAGCGCATTGAGCTTGATGAAGCCGCCGGCATCGGCCTGATTGTAGGCGCCGCCATCTTCGTCGAAGGTCGAAATCTTCATGTCGAACAGCGAATCGGTCTTCGAATCGCGCGAGACGACGATCACATTGCCCTTGTAGAGCTTCAGGCGAACCCAGCCGTTGACGCATTTCTGGGTCGAGTCGATCAGGGTTTGCAGCGCGATGCGTTCCGGCGACCACCAGTAGCCGTTGTAAATCATCGAGGCGTAACGCGGCATCAGGTCATCCTTCAGATGCGCCACTTCGCGGTCCAGCGTGATCGATTCGATCGCGCGGTGGGCGCGCAGCATGATGGTGCCGCCCGGGGTTTCGTAGCAACCGCGCGACTTCATGCCGACATAGCGGTTTTCGACGAGGTCGAGGCGGCCGATGCCGTGCTTGCCGCCCAGCCGGTTCAGTTCGGTCAGGACCGCGGCCGGCGACAGGCGCTTGCCGTTCAGGGCCACGATATCGCCGTGTTCGTATTCGATATCGAGGTATTCGGCCGCGTCCGGTGCCGCTTCCGGGCTGACGGTCCAGCGCCACATCGATTCTTCGGCTTCGGCGCTCGGGTTTTCCAGATGGCGGCCTTCGAAGCTGATATGCAGCAGGTTGGCATCCATCGAATACGGCGCGCCGCCGTTCTTGTGCTTCATGTCGATTTCGATGCCGGCGTCTTCGGCGTACTTGAGCAGTTTTTCGCGCGACAGCAAATCCCATTCGCGCCACGGCGCGATCACTTTGACGTCGGGCATCAGGGCATAGGCGCCGAGCTCGAAGCGCACCTGGTCGTTGCCCTTGCCGGTGGCGCCGTGCGAGATGGCGTTGGCGCCGGTGGCGCGCGCGATCTCGACCAGGCGCTTGGCGATCAATGGCCGCGCAATCGAGGTGCCGAGCAGGTATTCGCCTTCGTAGACGGTATTGGCGCGAAACATCGGGAACACGAAATCGCGCACGAATTCTTCGCGCACGTCATCGATAAAGATATTTTCCGGCTTGATGCCGAATTTGAGCGCCTTGGCGCGCGCCGGCTCCAACTCTTCGCCCTGGCCGAGATCGGCGGTAAAGGTGACGATTTCGCACTGGTAGTTATCTTGCAGCCATTTCAAGATCACGGAAGTGTCGAGACCGCCGGAATACGCCAATACTACTTTTTTGATGTCGGATTTCTTGATGTCGTTCATGATTCGCTTTCGTCTATTGCCAAGGTATTAAATACAAAATAGGGTGAAAAATCCCGTCTGAATTGTCAGTGCCGGCTTTTCAGTGCCGGATTCGCCGCTCAGTCAAGGCGGCCCAGCACCAGGTATTCGAGCAGCGCCTTTTGCACATGCAAGCGGTTTTCGGCTTCATCCCAGACCACCGATTGCGGGCCGTCGATCACTTCGGCGGCGACTTCCTCGCCGCGGTGCGCCGGCAGGCAATGCATGAACAGCGCTTCCGGCGCGGCCCGCGCCATCTTGGCGCCGTCGACGATCCAGCCGTCGAACGCGGCCAGGCGTACCGCATTTTCGGTCTCGAAACCCATGCTGGTCCAGACGTCGGTCGTCACCAGATGCACGCCCTGGCAGGCGTCGGACGGGTTGTCGAACACGGTGTAACGGCGGTTGCCGGGGTCGACCCGCGCCGGGTCGATATCGTAGCCCTTGGGCGTCGAGATATTGACGTGAAAGCCGAATACTTCGGCCGCCTGCAGCCAGGAGTACAGCATATTGTTGGCGTCGCCGATCCAGGCCACGGTCTTGCCGGCGATCGAACCGCGATGTTCGATGAAGGTAAAGACGTCGGCCAGCACCTGGCAGGGATGGTGTTCGTTGGTCAGGCCGTTAATCACCGGCACCCGCGAATTGGCGGCGAAGCGCTCGATGATGTCCTGGCCGAAGGTGCGCACCATGATGACGTCGCACATGCGCGACATGACCTGGCCGGCGTCTTCCACCGGTTCGCCGCGGCCGAGCTGGCTGTCGCGCGTATTGAGATAGATGGCGGCGCCGCCGAGCTGGTGCATGCCGGCCTCGAACGAGAGGCGGGTGCGGGTCGAGTTTTTTTCGAACACCATGACCAGCGTGCGGTCGACCAGCGGATGATGCAATTCATAATTTTTGAAGCGTCGCTTGATCAGGTGCGCGCGTTCGATCAGATACTCGAATTCGGGCAGCGTGAAGTCGGAAAATTGCAGAAAATGCTTGATCGGCTTGATCGGTGGCGTAGTCATTGGGAATGCTGATCGGTATGAATCGGATGCGCGGCAGGACGGCGTTTGCCGTCGCCTGTCAGGCAAAGGTGTTGCCGCAGGCAGTCACGCTCTATATAAGAGGCCCAATTATAAGGGGTTTTTTGGCTAAATTGCGCCGGTCAAACTGTTGCTTTGCAATAAACCGTTTTAAATCAAGGATAAATTGCCTCTGCGGGTGCCTGTTGCTGTCTGTTTGCGACACACGATGACTTGTCAGCAGGCAAGAGGCCATTCAAGGCCACGGCGCCGGATTGCTGTCGATGTATTGCGGACCGCCGGCAGCGGGGTCAGGCACCGGCGCGCCAGGCGGACGGGCCGCCGGCTGCAGTTCGGCGATGGCGGCGAAGGCGGCGCGCACGGCGCCGAAATGCGCCTTCGTCAAGGGATGCTGGCGGTCGGGCCAGTGGCTGATGGCCCAGACCGTCAATTCATCGACGCGCAGCGCCAGGGCTCCGGCAAATTGCTGCATCTCTTCTTTGTTGTCCATGGCGGCGGCAGGGGAAAGTTAAGTAAAAATCAAGCATCGACGCCTTCATCTTAGCGCAAATGGAGATCGGCTGGTGTTGGCCATAACGCTTATGGCCGGCGATCGCGGCGGCGGCTGTCAGCCAGCCGCCATCGCTTCCTCGGCCCAGCGCAAGGCGGCGCTATTGCTCTCAGCAATGGTTTCGGGATCGAGCGCCAGCGCGCCGGCCAGCCGGGCCGCCGGTTCGGAGCGCCCTTTTTCGAGCGCCAGAGCGAGGTTCAGATAAGCCGAGTAGGGGCCGCGGTGTTCCAGCAGGACGTTGGCGACGGCGGCCGGCAGGCTTATTTTCGACAAGGCTTGCGCCATCGGCTGGCCCAGCAGGCTGTCGAGCAGCGACAGCAGGCCGACCATGAACAATTCATCGCCTTCTGTCTTCGGCAGATGCGCCCCCAGCAGTTCGAGCAGGCGCGCCCTGCATAGCGCGATTTCGAGCAGGGCCTGGTCTTGCGGGCGGTTGGTGCCGACCCGGAAAATGGCCACCGCCAGCCAGCGGTACAAGCTTTCGCGCCCCAGCATCATGATCGCCTGGTCGATGCCGCCGACCGGATGGGACAGGCCCACCAGCGGCGAATTGGCCATGGCAATGACCTTGAGAACGACGCCGGCATCGCGCTTGGCTACGGCCGCCAGCGTGGCCAGGTCGGCATCGCCGCGCAACAGATTGAGCATCTCGATCAAGATCAGGCGCGACGGGCTGAGGGTCTCGCTGGTGTCGGCGGCATCGGCGGTGGTGGCGAAATCGCCCAGGCAGTAATCGATGCCCATGGCGCGGCACATCCGGTATTCCGGCCAGGAATGGACGTCGTCGGCGGCAAAAGTGAGCAGCGGATAGCGGGCCCGCAGGCTGACGATCTGGCGTTCGCATTCTTCGATTGCATAATCGGACAGGCGGATGAACAGCATGTCGGCCATGGCCAGGGCCTGATTATACGGGGCCTGCAACACGACGCTGTCGAGCGCGATGCGGGCGCCGCTGGTCTTGAGGTCTTGCAGGCTGGTCAGCCAGGACGTCAGGTCGGCGCTCTTGCCCGGCATCTCGACCAGAAAAATCGTGTTTGGGGTGACGAACTGGCGATAGTCGTGTGCCAGCCACTCCTCGATGCGCAGCGTCAGCACGGCCATCCGGCGCAGGGCGAACTGGCGCAGGTTGTCGAGCGCCAGCGCCGCGACCGCCTGCTCCGTATTGCGCAATACGCCACCGTTCATCGCCAGGCTTTGAAAACGGTAGCCGCTGATGCGCAGCCTGGCGTCGAGGATTTCCTGGCGTCGCACAAAGCTGGCCTGGGCGGCCGTCGCCGCCATCGATGCCGATGAAGAGCGGGCGTTGCCGATGCCGCTCATGCTTCGTGTGGCGGGCGTGGCGGCAGTGGCCGGGCCGGCAGCGGGGCCGAATAATCTGGAAATGAATTTTACAAAACTCATCGGCTGGACGCTCTGGCTGGGCTTCGGCGGGCGCTTATGCCGCTGAGGCGGCCTGAACCGCAGTTGTCGAAAGCGAGCGGGGCCGGGCGGAGATTGACATCGAAGACGCCGGAATTGGGCTTGTTCATGACTGGCTTTCGTTGGATGAATGGCGCAGAAAACATTGCTTAAAATGTATTTTTATTATTGTGTCGAGTGTTTCCGCCTTGCCTGTTCTCTGCATTGCCTGTTTGATATGTCAATATGCGCCAATATACGGATTGCGAAAGCTGAACAAGGAATATGGATTTATATGCAGCCATTGTTGCCTTTGCCGCAGAGCATGTCAATCGACGTGCGGAACGCGGGCGGAAACCGGTGTTCGCCGGCAGGCAATTTCCGGCCGTAACTGGCGGAAGGCGGCAAAAAGGCGACACTCTGCGGTACACTGGCCGCGCGCCGTTGATCTGCTTCTTTGATCCGCTCTTGCGCTCGGCTTTTTTAAATCCCCTCGTACAAAGCTAGAGGACTGTGCATGCAGAATTTTCCTTCGCGTTATTTGACTTTGGTGCTGGTTGGGTTTGTCTTTCTGTTATCGCTGGTCCTGGCGCTGCTGCTGCATGGCGGCTGGTGGCTGGTCTTGTTGTCGGGCGCGCTGACGGCTGTCGGGGTGCTCGACTTGCGCCAGACCCGGCGTTCGCTGCGCCGCAATTACCCGATCCTCGCGCATTTCCGTTTTTTCTTCGAGGCTATCCGGCCCGAGATGCGCCAATATATCGTCGAAGACGATACCGAGGGCAAGCCGTTTTCGCGCAACCAGCGCAGCCTGGTCTACCAGCGCGCCAAGGGCGACAGCGACAAGCGGCCGTTCGGGACCCAGCTCGACGTCTATGAAAGCGGTTACGAGTGGATTAACCATTCGATTGCGCCGGTGGCGGTCGAACCGTTTGATTTCCGCCTGACCATCGGCGGCCATCCCGATTGCCCGCGCGCGCAACCGTATTCGGCCAGCGTCTTCAATATCTCGGCCATGAGTTTTGGCGCGCTGTCGGCCAATGCGATCCTGGCTTTGAACGGCGGTGCCCGGCAGGGCGGTTTCATGCACGATACCGGCGAAGGCAGCATCAGCATTCACCACCGTCAGCACGGCGGCGACCTCGTATGGGAAATCGGTTCCGGCTATTTCGGTTGCCGCGATGCCGACGGCAGGTTTTCGGAAGAAAAATTCATTGAAAATGCCGCCGTGCCGCAGGTCAAACTGATCGAACTGAAGCTGTCGCAGGGCGCCAAGCCGGGCCATGGCGGCATGCTGCCCGGCTCCAAGGTCTCGCCGGAAATCGCCAGCGCGCGCGGTGTGCCTGCGGGCGCAGATTGCATTTCGCCGGCAGCCCACTCGGCTTTTTCGACGCCGATCGAAATGCTGCAGTTTATCGACCGCCTGCGCATGCTGGCCGGCGGCAAACCGACCGGCTTCAAGCTGGCCATCGGCCATCCGTGGGAATTTTTCGGCATCGTCAAGGCCATGCTGGAGACCGGCATCACGCCCGACTTCATCGTGGTCGATGGTTGCGAAGGCGGCACCGGCGCGGCGCCGGTGGAGTTTGCCGATCATGTCGGCACGCCTTTGCAGGAAGCCTTGTTTTTGGTGCATAACACGCTGGTCGGCACCAATTTGCGCGAGCGCATCAAGATCGGCGCCTCGGGCAAGATCATCTCTGCCTTCGATATCGCGCGCACCATTGCGCTTGGCGCCGACTGGTGCAATTCGGCGCGCGGCTTCATGTTCGCGCTCGGCTGCGTGCAGTCGCAAAGCTGCCATACCGACCGCTGTCCGACCGGGGTCGCCACCCAGGACCCGCTACGGCAAAAAGCGCTGGTGGTCGAGGATAAACTCGAGCGGGTGGCGCATTATCATCAAAGCACCCTGAAGGCGCTGGCCGAACTGATTGCCGCCGCCGGCCTCGGCCATCCGTCGCAATTGAAGCCGCATCATCTGGTGCGGCGCGTCTCGCCCAACCAGGTCAAGCTGGTGTCGGCCCTGCTGCCTTATCTGCGGGCCGGGCAGCTGGTCGACGGCAGCGACAATGCCGAAATGCCGCCGGTGTTCGGCACTTACTGGCCGATGGCGCAAGCGGCGTCTTTCACTGCGCTCAGCTGATGGGCTCCAGCTGACGACTCGCTTGGTAAATTAGTTGATGATGCGGGCGCTGCGGCTGAAGCTGAAATAGGCCACCGCCCAGTCGGCCATCACCATCAGGCGGTTGCGAAAGCCGATCAGGAAATAAATATGGATCACCAGCCAGAACAGCCAGGCCGGAAAGCCGCTGATGCGCAGCGGTCCGGCCTGCGCGATCGCGCGCGCACGGCCGATGGTGGCCACCGCGCCATAGTCGATATAGACGAACGGCCGGCCGGGCTTGTCCTGCATGCGCAGCACGATATTCTGGGCGGCGCGGCGTCCCATCTGCTTGGCGGCCGGACTGACGCCGGGCACCGGCGTGCCGCGGCTGCTGGCGGCGGCCAGGTCGCCGATCACATACACATTCGGGTGGCCCGGCACGCTCAGGTCCGGTTCGACCGCAACCCGGCCGCTGCGATCGAGCGCAACGCCGAGCGTTTTGGCCAGCGGCGAGGCTTGCACGCCGGCGGCCCAGATGACGGTGCCGGCATCGAGCCGTTCGTCGCCGATCGCCACGCCGCCGGCGTCGATATTGGTCACCTTTGCATTCAGGCGCACCTCCACGCCCAGGCTTTGCAGCTGCGTCAGGGCCTTGGCCGAGAGCGGCGCCTCGAAGGTCGGCAGGATGCGCGGACCGCCCTCGACCAGAATGACGCGTGCCGTCTCAGGGCGAATCCGGCGAAATTCGCTGCGCAAGGTATGGTGCGTGATTTCGGCGATGGTGCCGGCCATTTCGACGCCGGTGGCGCCGCCGCCGATGACGACAAAGGTGAGCAGTTTCCCGGCCTGTTCCGGCATGCGCTCGGCTTCTTCGAATGCGCCCAGAATCTGGCCGCGGATTTTCCGCGCGTCTTCCAGGCTTTTCAGCCCCGGCGCAAATTGCGCCCAGTCATCGTGGCCGAAATAGCTGTGGGTCGAGCCGGCGGCGACGATCAGGCTGTCGTAGGGCAGGCGCGAGCCGCAAGCCAGTTCGATCTGATTGTTGGCGGTGTCGACGGCGCTCACTTCCTGCATCAGCACGGTGACATTTTGCTGGCGTTTCAGGATATGCCGGATCGGCATGGCGACGGCGGTCGCTGCCAGGCCGGCAGTGGCGACCTGATAGAGCAGCGGCTGAAACAGGTGGTGGTTGCTGCGGTCGATCAGCGTGACCTCGACTTTTTCCTTGGCCAGTTTTTTTGCGGCTTCGAGACCGCCAAAACCGGCGCCGATGATGACGACTTTATGCATGGGACGTCCTTTGCTTTTTTTGCGAATTCCTTGGCGGCAGATAGCGGCACGATATATTGCCACCGTAACACAAAATCTAGTCTAGCGTCTGCCGGTAGCGGCTCAGGGCGACGATGCCGGCGGCCAGCATGAACAGACCGATCGGCCAGATTTGCCCGGCGATTTCAGCCATGCCGTTGCCCTTCAATAAGATCCCGCGCACGATGCGCAAGAAATGCGTCAGCGGCAGCAGCTCGCCGATCGCCTGCGCCCATGCCGGCATGCCGCGAAACGGGAACATGAAACCGGTCAGCAGCATCGACGGCAAAAAAAAGAAGAAAGTCAGCTGCATGGCCTGCATCTGGTTGCGCGCAATCGTCGAAAAGGTAAAGCCGACCGCCAGATTGGCGGCGATGAATACCACCAGCACCAGCGACAGCAGCCACAGGCTGCCGACCATAGGCACATCGAACAGCAGGGCGGCGGCGCCGAGGATGACGGCCACCTGGATGTAGCCGATCACGATATAGGGCACGATTTTCCCGAGCATGACTTCGATCGGCCGGGCCGGTGTGGCCAGCAGATTTTCCATGGTGCCGCGCTCGCGCTCGCGCGTCATGGCCAGCGCCGTCATCATCACCATGGTCATGGTCAGGATCACGCCGATCAGGCCCGGCACCACGTTGTAGCGGGTCAGCGCTTCCGGGTTGTAGCGGCGCTGGATCCGGATGTCGTAGGGCGCCGGCTCGGGATTGAGACTGGCCAGCGGACCGCTGAGGTCGCGCCCGATGGCCTGGGCGGCGATGCCGTTGAGCGCGGCCAGCGCATTGCCGGTAGCCGCCGGGTCGGTGGCGTCGGCCGCCAGCAGCAGCGCCGGCCGTTCGCCGCGCATCAGCTTGCGCGAAAAATCGCCCGGCACGATCAGCACGAACTGCACGCTGCCGTCGGCCAGCAGGGCATCGCCCTCGGCCTCGCCCTTGATGCGGCGCGTGATGGTGAAATATTGCGAGGCTTCCAGCGATGCCGCAAAGGCCCGCGAAAAAGAGCTGTTGTCGGCGTCGTGCAGGGCCAGCGGCAGATGGCGTGCATCGCTGTTGATGGCAAAGCCGAACAGGATCAATTGCAGGATCGGCACGCCGACCATCATGGCAAACGTCAGGCGGTCGCGCCGCACCTGGCGAAATTCCTTGAACAGCACGGCGATGAAACGGGCCCAGCTCATGATGCCGCCGGCGCGTAATTGTCTTGCGCGCTTTGCATGAGGGCGATGAAGACGTCTTCCAGGCTCGGCTCAATGGCCTTGTATGCCAGGTTGTCGGCTTGCAGCGGCGCCAGCGCGGCCAGCAGCGCCGCCTCGCTGTCGGCCGTCACATGCAGCGTGGCGCCGAACGGCGCTGCGGTGCGGATGCCCGGTGCGGCGCGCAGCGCATGCGCGACCCGGTTCAGGTTATTGCCGGAGACTGACCAGGTGATCAGCCTGGCGTTGGCGATCACTTGCGCCACGGTGCCGCGCGCCAGCAGCTTGCCATAGGCGATATAGGCCAGTTCGTGACAGCGTTCGGCCTCGTCCATGTAATGGGTCGAGACCAGCACCGTCATGCCGGCGCCGGCCAGGTCGTGGATCTCGTCCCAGAAGTCGCGGCGGGCGGCGGGGTCGACGCCGGCCGTCGGCTCGTCGAGCAGCAGCAGTTTCGGCTCGTGGATCAGGCAGGCCGCCAGCGCCAGCCTTTGCTTCCAGCCGCCAGACAGGGCGCCGGCCAGTTGCGTGCGCCGGCTGTACAGGCCGAGCCGCTCGAGCGTGGCCCTGACCTTGGCCGGACGCTGCGCGATGGCGTAGATGCGGGCGATGAAGTCGAGGTTTTCTTCGATGCTCAGGTCTTCGTAGAGGCCGAATTTTTGCGTCATGTAGCCCACTTCGCGCTTGATCAGGCGCGATTGCGTGCGGAGGTCGAAGCCGAGGCAGCTGCCCTGGCCCTCGTCGGGCGTCAGCAGGCCGCACAGCATGCGGATGGTGGTGGTCTTGCCGCTGCCGTTGGGGCCCAGAAAACCGTAAATGCGCCCGCGCAGCACGCGCATGTCGATATGGTCGACCACCAGCCGGCCGTCATAGCGTTTGCTCAGGCCGCGCACATCGATGATGGCATCGTCCTCGGCTGGCTGCGCCGGTGCGATGGCGGATGGCGGCGTCATCGCGTGGGAGCGGGCGCTACCGCTTGCAGACGGATCGAGAGCGGCTGGCCCGGGTGCAATTGGCGCGCCGCCGCCGGTGCCGGCAGCGCTTCTATCATGAATACCAGCGTGGCCCGGTTTTCCTTGCTGTAGATGAGAGGCGAGGTATATTCGGCGGCGCTGGCGATGAAGCTGATCTTGCCCGGGATGGCGGTACAGCCGTCGCAGGCGATGGTCACGGGGCTGCCGAGGCGTAGCGACGCCAGCTTTTCCTGCGGTACGAAAAAGCGCGCCTTCAGGTTCGCCGGCGGCAGCACGGTGACGATGGTGCCGCCGGCCGGCACCCATTCGCCGACGCGGTAGCCGGTATCGACGACATCACCGGCAACCGGCATTTTTTGGGTTTTTTGGTCGACCCGCCATTGTGCCTGCGCCAGGTCGCCCTGGGCCGCTTCGGCATCGCGGGCGGCGGCGGCGATCTGGTCGGGGCGCGAGCCGATATGCGCCAGCCGCAGTTGCGCCCGCGCCGTATCGACCCCGGCGCGGTCGCGCAGCACGGCTGCGTTCGACTGGTCGAGCCGGGCTTGCGAGACAAAGGACTGGGCCAGCAATTTGCGGTCGCGCAGCAGGTCGGCTTGCGACAGCGCCAGCGCCGCTTCGGCCTGTTGCAGCTGCGCCGCCAGCGCCGCCACTTCATCGGGGCGCTTGCCTTTGCGCAGGTCGTCCAGTTGCGCCCGGGCCCGCTCGAGGCGGCTTTGGGCGGCTTGCCGGGCGGCGCTTTCGCTTTCCTGTTCGAGCAGGAAGGCCGGCGCGCCGAGTACGGCCTGGTCGCCGCGCTGCACATACAGGCGCATCAAGGTGCCGGCGATCGGCGCCGTCAGGCGCACATAGTCGCCTTCTGCATAACCGGGAAAGCCGGCGTCGTCGGATCTGGCGCAGGCGCCGAGCAGCAGCATTAGTGCTGGCGCCAGCGCCAGCAGCAGTGGCGAGTGGTTGGCCGGCAGGCGTGGCATCATGCTTGCGCCGGGCTAGGCGATCAGCTTCGGCGCCGGGCGCGCGTTTCTCTGCGGGGCGGCGCCGAATTTGAAAATGCTGACCGCTTCGGCTTGCTGGCGGGCCTGGTCCTGCAGCGACTCGGCGGCGGCCGCCGCCTGCTCGACCAGCGCCGCATTCTGCTGCGTGACGCCGTCCATTTCGGTGATGGCCTGATTGATCTGTTCGATGCCGGCAATTTGTTCGCCGCTGGCCGCCGTGATTTCGGCGACGATGTCGGCCACCTGGCGGATACCGGCCACGATGTCGGTCATGGTGGAGCCGGCCTGGGCCACCAGCACGGTGCCGGCACCGACCTGGTCGACCGAGTCGCCGATCAGGGTCTTGATTTCCTTGGCGGCGCTGGCCGAGCGCTGTGCCAGGCTGCGTACTTCGCCGGCCACCACGGCAAAGCCGCGCCCCTGCTCGCCGGCGCGCGCCGCTTCCACCGCCGCGTTCAGGGCCAGGATATTGGTCTGGAAGGCGATGGCGTCGATCACGGCGATGATGTCGACGATCTTTTTCGACGAGGCGTTGATCGCGTCCATGGTCGCGACCACGTTGTTCATGGCATCGCCGCCGCGGGTGGCAATGGTGGAAGCCGACATCGCCAACTGGTTGGCCTGGCGTGCATTGTCGCTGTTCTGCCTGACGGTCGAGGTCAGTTCTTCCATCGACGACGCGGTCTCCTCGAGCGAACTGGCCTGCTGCTCGGTGCGCGACGACAGATCGAGGTTGCCGCTGGCGATCTGGCTTGAAGCGGTGGCGATTTTTTCGGCGCCGCTGCGTACCGTGCCCACGATCTCGATCAGGCCGTCATTCATGGTCTTGAGGGCGCGCAGCAATTGCCCGGTTTCGTTGCTGCTGCCCACCTCAATTTCGGCGCCGAGGTCGCCTTCGGCCACGCGTTGGGCGATCTCGACGGCTTGCAGCAAGGGCGTGCTGACCGAGCGTGCGATCAGGCGCCCGAGCAGCGCGGCCAGCGCGACCAGCGCCAGCATGCTGGCAAAGATCAGTGCCTGGTGGCGGCGGCTGCTGGCCATGCGGTCCTGGAGGATGGCGCTCAGTGCGGCGCTGGCGCGGCGCTGGGCGGCAAACTGGGCGTCGATGGCCTTGGTGGTTTGCGCAAAGTAGTCCGATGGCGGATAGCTGGGCGTATCGGCGCTGGCGATCTTGTCGAGCGCCAGCTGCACGGCGCCAGCGGTCAGGGCAAACGCCTCTTGCGTGGCAGGCGACAGCTGACGGTCGAAGCTGGCATTGGCGGCGCTGGCCTTGTCATAGGCCTGCTTCATTTGCGCCATGCGGTTGGTGGTCAGCGCCGCCAGCGTGGCAATCGCTTCGCGGTCGGCCAGTGTCAGGGCCTTTTTGGCCAGCAGGCCGGCGCCTTTGCCGCGCATCTTGCCGCTTTCTTCGGTCAGGTAGGGCAGTTGGTAATACATCGACTGGATCAGCTGATAGGTATCGGTGCTGACATCGAGGCTCAGACCATAGTAGTCGCCAATCATGCCATTCATTGACAGCAGCTTGTCGAGCAGGGCCGTATGCGCGGAAAAACTGTCCGCGATGCTCAAATCGCGTTTGCCGACGCGCGTGCGCAGCGTCTCCCACTCCTGGCTGGCCTGGGCCCACATTTGGGCGATGGCCTTGTCGTCGATGCCTTTGATGATGGGCGTCATGGCCGCATAGGCGGCATCGGCGTCATTTTGCTTGGCGGTGCGTTTTTCGGCGGCGCCGGCTACATCGCCGAGAAACATGTTCGACAGGCCGCGGTGCTGCTGGGTTTGCTTGATGACGTCGAGAATGGCGGCGGCCGGCGCCAGGCCGTCGACTTCCAGGGCCAGCGCGGCGATATTCTGATTGTCGGTCTTGACATACATGAAGGTTGGAATGCCCGCCAAAAACAGCGCGATAAGACTAAGGATGAGAAATTTTTGCCATAACAATAAGCGGTCCAACATCTTATTCATATCGACCCATCCTCATGAACGATTCGGTGAAAGAGCGCAATTCCTACGGAAATATCATACAACAAGAAGTATATTTGTAATTTATTTTATGCTGGTCATGTTGCATTTCATCTAGTTGTATTGCGCTGTCACCGTGTGCAAAAGCCGCGTGCAGAAAAAAAGCCTGCAAGGCATACACCTTGCAGGCTTTTTATTCGAGGCTGCGGCAGAAAAAACCGCCGCCGGCTACGGCAAAATTACATCATGCCGTCCATGCCGCCCATGCCACCCATACCGCCCATGCCACCCATGCCGCCGCCCATGCCGCCGGCAGCCTTGTCTTCGGCTACTTCGCAGACCATGCAGTCGGTGGTCAGCATCAGGGATGCGATCGAGGCTGCGTTTTGCAGTGCCGAACGGGTGACCTTGGCTGGATCGAGAACGCCCATTTCGACCATGTCGCCGTAGGTGCCGTTGGCGGCGTTGTAGCCGAAGTTGCCGGTGCCGGCCAAGACCTTGGCAACCACGACCGATGCTTCATCGCCGGCGTTTTGCACGATCATGCGCAGCGGTTCTTCCATGGCGCGCAGGACGATCTTGATGCCTGCTTCCTGATCGGCGTTGTCGCCCTTGATGCTGATGTTGGCACGTGCGCGCAACAGAGCGACGCCGCCGCCAGGCACGATGCCTTCTTCGACTGCAGCGCGGGTAGCGTGCAATGCATCTTCAACGCGTGCTTTCTTTTCCTTCATTTCCACTTCGGTCGCAGCGCCAACCTTGATCACGGCAACGCCGCCGGCCAGCTTGGCCACGCGTTCCTGCAGTTTTTCGCGGTCGTAGTCGGAAGTCGATTCCTCGATCTGCGCACGGACTTGCTTGACGCGCGCTTCGATCATGGCCGCTTCGCCGGCGCCGTCGATGACGATGGTGTTTTCCTTGCCGACTTCGATGCGCTTGGCTTGGCCCAGCTCTTCGAGCGTGATTTTTTCCAGTGTCAGGCCGACTTCTTCAGCGATGACCTGGCCGCCGGTCAGGACGGCGATATCTTCGAGCATTGCCTTGCGACGGTCGCCAAAGCCCGGTGCCTTGACGGCGCAGGTCTTGAGGATGCCGCGGATGTTGTTGACGACCAGGGTCGCCAGCGCTTCGCCTTCGATGTCTTCGGCGATGATCAGCAGCGGACGGCCGGCCTTGGCAACTTGTTCCAGGATAGGCAGCAGATCGCGGATGTTCGAGATCTTCTTGTCGCACAGCAGGACGAAAGGATTGTCGAGCACGGCAACTTGTTTTTCCGGATTGTTGATGAAGTATGGCGACAGGTAGCCGCGGTCGAATTGCATGCCTTCGACGATGTCGAGTTCGTCGTTCAGGCTCTTGCCGTCTTCAACCGTGATGACGCCTTCCTTGCCGACTTTTTCCATCGCTTCGGCGATCCGCTCGCCGATCGAGTGATCGGAGTTGGCCGAAATGGCGCCGACCTGGGCGATTTCCTTGGTGGTGGTGCATGGCTTGGCGATCTTGGCCAGTTCTTCCACGGTGGCTGCTACGGCTTTGTCGATGCCGCGCTTCAAATCCATCGGGTTCATGCCGGCGGCGACGAACTTCATGCCTTCGCGCACGATCGCCTGGGTCAGCACGGTCGCCGTGGTGGTGCCGTCGCCGGCATTGTCGCTGGTGCGGGAAGCGACTTCCTTGACCATTTGCGCGCCCATGTTCATGAGCTTGTCTTTGAGTTCGATTTCCTTGGCGACCGAAACACCATCCTTGGTCACGGTCGGGGCGCCGAACGAGCGTTCGAGCACGACGTTGCGGCCTTTCGGGCCCAGGGTGACTTTAACTGCGTTGGCGAGAATGTTGACGCCTTCGACCATTTTGGCGCGCGCTGCGTCGCCGAAGATTACTTCTTTAGCTGCCATGTTGTGACTCCTGAATTAAGTATGAAAATGCCGTGAATTGATGACAATTACCGTCATTTGAAATTATTTTTGGACAATTGCCATGATGTCTTCTTCACGCATGACCAGCAATTCTTCTCCATCGACCTTGACGGTCTGGCCCGAGTATTTGCCGAACAGGACGCGGTCGCCGACCTTGACGTCGAGCGGACGCGATTTGCCGTCTTCGAGGATCTTGCCGTTACCAACTGCCAGGATTTCGCCTTGATCCGGTTTTTCGGCAGCAGCATCAGGAATGATGAGGCCGGACGCGGTTTTGGTTTCCTGGTCGAGACGTTTGACGATGACGCGATCGTGCAATGGGCGAAGATTCATAAAAACTCCTTCAATACAATAGGTTGGTTAAGTCGTGGATAGCTGGCGTACCGGTGATCGACTACCGGTGCGAGAGCCGCGGCTTGTGGAAATGCTATGCAAAATAGGTGTTATTAGCACTCACTTGCAACGAGTGCTAAGTATAGGGACGAAAGCGCTATTTTTCAAGACGGCATGCTCATTTATTTAGTTGCAAGATGCGGCCGCGCAGCTTGTACGTCTGCCAATAGCGGGCGCGCCAGAGCGAAGCGGGCCTGGAACGTGGTATTTCTGTAAATCGGCCGCGGCGCCCGGCGGCAGGCAAATGCGCAGCAAAACCGGTATCGGGCCTGTTCGGCGCCGGCGGCACGCTGCTAAAGGTGCTAAAGGTGGTAAAGGTGGTAAAGGTGGTAAAGGTGGTAAAGGTGGTAAAGGTGGTAAAG
>JAIZVZ010000217.1 GCA_021768485.1 Oxalobacteraceae bacterium
ACGCAGCGATGTCGAAGGCAACCGCAAAATCCGCGCCGCCTTCAAACGCCTGATCAAGGTCGCCGCCGACAACGGCTGGGGCGAATACCGCAGCCCGCCAATGTTCCAGGACGCCGTGCGCGCCACCTACAGCTACAACAACAACGCCCTGCTGCACCTGACCGAAAAGCTCAAGGATGCGGTCGACCCGAACGGCATCCTGGCGGCCGGCCGTTACGGCATCTGGCCACGCAACATGAGGGGGAAGAAATGATGCGTATCGCATTCGCCGCCGCCAGCCTCGCCGCAGCGACGCTGGCCCACGCGGCCGACAAGGAGCTCAAGCCGCAGGATGGCGCGGCGCTGTACGCCAGGCATTGCCTGGCCTGCCACGCCGCAGGACAGGGGCATCCCGGCACCATGGCACTCGGCGTCAAATACAAGGACACCGACCAGCCGGCGGTGTTACAGGACCGCAAAGACCTGTCGCCGGAACTGGTGAAGGTCTTCGTCCGCTACGGCGTCGGCGCCATGCCGTTCTTCCGCAAGACGGAAATCAGTGACGAAGAATTGCTACGGATCGGACGCTATCTGCAGGACGGCCGCTGATGTTGAAGCCGGGGCAGCCGCCCCGGCGAATAACGCTTACTTCGTGCTCAAGACCCACTTCGCCAGCAGCGCCGCGTCGGCATCACTCACCTGCGGATTCGGCGGCATCGGAATCGCACCCCACACACCCGATCCGCCTTTCTGAATCTTCAGCGCCAGCTTCTGCTGCGCAGCCTTGTCGCCCGCGTACTTCGCCGCGATATCCTTGAACGCCGGGCCGACCAGCTTGGTGCTGACGGTGTGACAAGCCATGCAGTTCTTGGCCTTGGCCAGATCCGGATTGGCCTGCGCGTTCATGGCCAGCAGCGCCAGTACACCAAACATCATGTTTCTCATCGTGTCTCCTGTGATTAAACGAATACGTGCGCGCCATGCTAAGGGCGCGCACGTAAACTGTAAAATCGTTTATATCAATTCGCGATATTCAGCGCGTGGATGTGGAGCGCGCGCGCAGCCAGCCGGCGATCGCGGGCAGAATCGACAGCACCACAATGGCCATCACCACAGCCGTCAGGTTCTTGCTGATCCACGGGATGTTACCGAACAGGTAGCCGGCGGCCAGCAGGCTGCCGACCCAGATGAAGGCGCCGGTGACGTTATAGC
>JAIZVZ010000218.1 GCA_021768485.1 Oxalobacteraceae bacterium
ACCGCCGCGCGCAAACCGTCAAGTTGCTGCTCGGCGATGCCAAGTGAATTGACACCGCCAAGCCCCATACCAAGGAACACCGCGTCATAAGTACCGAGAAGACCGGCAAGCGTGATCTCGCGCCCCAGCTTCTGGCCACAGCGCAGTTCAATGCCGCCGATCGAGAGCAGCCAGTCAATCTCGCGTTGCGCGAAGTTGTCCGGCGTCTTGTAACGGGCGAGCCCGTACTCGTTCAGGCCACCGGGTTTGCGCCGGGCCTCGAAGATCACCACCGCGTTGCCGAGCATGGCGAGACGGTGCGCACACGCAAGCCCGGCCGGCCCGGCGCCGACCACTGCGATGCGTCGCCCGGTCGTCGCCGCCCGGGTAAATACCGGCACGCGAGGAGCGGAGAAGTAATCGTCAGTGGCAAACCGCTGCAGCAAGCCGATCTCCACCGGTTTGCTTTCATTGGCATTGCGCACGCAAGATCCCTCGCACAGATTCTCGGTAGGACATACCCGGGCGCACATGCCGCCAAGCACATTCGCTTCAAGAATGGTTTCCGCTGCGCCACGCAGGTTCTCCTGCGCGATGCGCTGGATGAAATGCGGAATGTCGATGCCGGTCGGGCAGGCTTCGATGCAGGGCGCGTTGTAGCAGTAGTAACAGCGCTCGGCTTCGATCAGCGCCCGGCGCATGTTGAGCGGCGGATGCGAATCGGCAAAGCGGGCAGCATAGGCCTCGGGAGCGAGGCGTCCGCCAGCAATTCCGGGCAAATCGATAGCGCCGGGATTTTCAATCGGTCGGTTCATGCGGTCTCTCCGTGCGTCTTCAAGGGAGCGGGGCGTGCGGAAGGCGAAGGTCTGGCGGCTCAGCCCGCCATGGCGATGCGGATCGCGCGGCGCAACATGTCGCCCATAGCGCGGATTTCGTCCGGCGTACTGATGAAGGGCGGGCCCATGGCAATCGTGTCGGCGGTAAAGCGCAGCAATACGCCTTCGGCGATGCCCGCCTCGAAAACCTTGAGCGCCCGCGCGGCTGGCTTGCCGGCAACCGGCTCCAGATCCACCGCAGCAGCCAGGCCGATGTTGCGGATATCAATCACGCCAGGCTCGCCCTTGAGGCCATGCACCACTTCTTCCAGCACCGGTACCAGCTCGGCGGCGCGATCGATCATCCCGCCCTCAACCAGCGCATCCAGCGCGGCAT
>JAIZVZ010000072.1 GCA_021768485.1 Oxalobacteraceae bacterium
GGTGCGGCTTAACAAGTGAGAGTAGGCATCTAAGCGCAACGTGTTGTTGCCACCTACAATCATGTTAAAAATGGAGCTGTCGTAAAGACAGATCGTTATGCCTAAAATGAAAACCAAGAGCGCCGCCAAAAAGCGCTTTCGTGTACGTCCAGGTGGCACTGTTAAAGCAGGCCACGCGTTCCGCCGTCATATCTTGACCAAGAAGACGACAAAAAGTAAACGCCAATTGCGCGGAATCATGGAAGTTTCAGCCCATGATGTTGTCTCCGTCAAGCGCATGATGCCTTCGGCTTAACCTCACACTCGATAATTAAGGAGCTACTATGCCTAGAGTAAAGCGTGGGGTCACAGCACGGGCCCGTCATAAAAAAATCCTCGTTCAAGCCAAGGGCTATCGTGGTCGTCGCAGTAAAGTATTCCGTATCGCCAAGCAAGCAGTCATGCGCGCTGGTCAATACGCTTACCGCGATCGTCGCAACAAGAAGCGCGTATTCCGTGCTTTGTGGATTACGCGTATCAATGCGGCATCCCGTGAACATGGCATGACTTACAGCGTGTTCATGAATGGCCTGAAAAAAGCCTCCATCGGTCTGGACCGCAAGGTTCTCGCCGATATGGCCGTGATGGACAAGCCGGCATTTGCCGCGATTGTCAATCAAGTCAAGGCGACAATCGCTGCGTAAATCGTCGTGATGCATCATAGGCGGCGGCGCTCTCGGGCGCCGTCGCATCAAAGCGGGGCAAGGTGCAGACCTGGCCCCGTTTCGTTTGGATTTCCTTTTTTAAAAAAAGCAGGGCAATCGCATGAACTCCCTAGAACAACTGGTTACAGACGCCCAAGCCGATTTCCTGGCGGCGGCGGACGCTGCCGCACTGGAAAACGCCAAAGCCAAATACTTGGGCAAGACCGGCCAGATCACCGAATTGATGAAGGGCATGGGCAAGCTGCCGCCCGAAGAAAAACGCGCCCAGGGTGCGCTCATCAATGCCGCCAAAGTACAGATCGAAAATGCGCTCGGCGCGCGCCGCGAGGCCCAGGCCGAGGCACAGATGCAAGCGCGCCTGAACTTCGAAGCGATCGATGTCACGCTGCCGGGCCGCGGCCGCGGCAAGGGCGGCATCCATCCCGTCATGCGAACCTGGGAGCGGGTCGAGGAAATTTTCCGCTCGATCGGTTTCGATGTGGCCGACGGCCCCGAAATCGAAACCGACTGGTACTGCTTTACCGCCCTGAACAGCCCGGAAAACCATCCGGCGCGTTCGATGCAAGATACGTTTTATATCGACGGCAAGGATAGCGACGGCAAGCCTTTGCTGCTGCGTACCCATACCAGCCCGATGCAGGTGCGCTACGCGCGCATGCACCAGCCGCCGATCAAGGTCATCGCCCCCGGCCGCACCTACCGCGTCGACAGCGACGCCACCCATTCGCCGATGTTCCATCAGGTCGAAGGTTTGTGGATTGCCGAAGACATCAGCTTCGCCGACCTCAAGGGCATTTACCTCAATTTTGTCAAAACCTTTTTCGAGACCGACGACTTGCAGATCCGCTTCCGTCCGTCGTATTTCCCGTTTACCGAACCGTCGGCCGAGATCGACATCGCCTTCGGCAGCGGTCCCCTGAAAGGGCGCTGGCTCGAAGTGTCGGGCGCCGGCCAGGTGCACCCGACGGTGGTGCGCAATTACGGTCTCGATCCCGAAAAATACGTCGGCTTTGCGTTCGGCTCCGGCCTCGAGCGCCTGACCATGCTGCGTTACGGGATCAACGATTTGCGCCTGTTTTACGAAGGCGATTTGCGCTTCTTGAAGCAATTCAACTGAACGCGCATCCAAACATTCGAAGGTAAGAATTATGCAATTTTCTGAAAACTGGTTGCGCACCATGGTCAATCCGAAGCTCACTTCGGAACAGCTGGCGCATTTGCTGACGATGTCGGGCCTGGAAGTGGAAGAAGTCGAGCCGGTGGCGCCGCCGTTTTCCAGAGTGGTGGTGGCCCAGGTGCTCGAGGTGGTGCGCCATCCGAATGCCGACCGTTTGAACGTCTGCCAGGTCGATGCCGGTACCGGCAGCATTTTGAACATCGTCTGCGGCGCGCCGAATGTGCGGGTCGGCATGAAGGTCGTCTGTGCGCTCGACGGCGCCGTGCTGCCGCCGTCTGGCGCCGACGGCAAGCCGTTCGAGATCAAGGTCGGCCTGCTGCGCGGGGTCGAGTCGCAAGGCATGCTGTGCTCGGCGCGCGAACTGAAATTGTCGGACGACGCGGCCGGCCTGATGGACTTGCCGGCAGATGCGCCGGTGGGCCAGGATTTCCGCGAATACTACCAGCTCGACGATCTGAAATTTACCATCAAGCTGACCCCGAACAAGGCCGACTGCCTGTCGGTGTTGGGGGTGGCGCGCGAAGTGGCCGCGCTGACCGGTTCGCCGCTCAATCTGCACAATCAGATGCCGGCCTTTTCGCCGGCGGCCGTCAGCATCGACGACATCTTGCCGGTCAAGATTGAAGCGCCCGATTTGTGCGGCCGTTTTTCGGGCCGCATCGTGCGCGGCCTGAACGCCAAGGCGGCCACTCCGGACTGGATGAAGCGGCGCCTGGAACGCAGCGGCCTGCGCTCGATCTCGGCCCTGGTCGATATCTCCAATTACGTGATGCTCGAACTGGGCCGTCCCAGCCATGTGTTCGACCTCGACAAGATCCACGGCGGCCTGACGGTTCGTTGGGGCAAGGCCGGCGAATCGCTGAAGCTCTTGAACGGCAATACGGCGCAGATCGACGACTGGATCGGCGTGGTGGCCGACGAACGCGAAGTCGAATCGCTGGCCGGCATCATGGGCGGCGACGCCTCGGGCGTCACTTTAGAGACCGTCAACATTTATCTGGAAGCGGCGTTCTGGTGGCCCGATGCGATCCAGGGCCGGGCCCGCAAGCTCAATTTCTCGACCGATGCCGGTCATCGCTTCGAACGCGGCGTCGATTTCGCCACCACTACCGAGCATCTCGAGCGCATCACCGCCTTATTGCTCGACATTTGCGGCACCGAATCGACGCAGGTCGGACCGATCGACGACCAGAGCGTCAATCTGCCGCCGCGCCTGCCGGTGTCGGTGCGTGTGGCGCGTGCAGTCAAGATTATCGGCGTGCCTTTGACGCAGGCGCAGATTGCCGACATCTTCACCCGCCTTGGTCTGTCGTTCGAGCAGAGCGACGGCGTGCTGACCGTGACGCCGCCGTCCTACCGCTTCGACATCGAAATCGAAGAAGACTTGATCGAAGAGATTGCCCGCGTCTACGGCTTTGAAAACATCCCGGCGCGCCCGCCCGTGGCGGCCAACGTCATGCTGGCAGCCAAGGAAGACACGCGCTCGCTGTTTGCGATCCGCCACCAGCTGGCCGATCTCGACTTCCAGGAAGTGGTCAACTTCAGTTTCGTCGAAGCGGCCTGGGAAAAGGATTTTTCCGCCAATGACGCGCCGATTGCCTTGCTCAATCCGATCGCCAGCCAGCTCAATGTGATGCGCACTTCGCTGATCGGCAGCCTGCTCGCCAATGTGCGCTACAACCTGAACCGCAAACTGGCCCGGGTGCGCGTCTTTGAAGTCGGCGCCGTCTATCTGCGCAATCCTGAGGTCGGGAATGGGCCGCTGGCAGTGGCCGGCTATGCCCAGCCCAAACGCGTCGGCGCCATGGCGTATGGCCCGGTCGATGACGAGCAATGGGGCCAGGAGACGCGGACAGTCGATTATTTCGATCTGAAAGCCGATCTCGAAGCGCTGTTTGCACCGCAAACGCTGCAGTTCGCCGCCATCGATCATCCGGCTTTGCATCCGGGGCGGTCGGCGGCAGTGTTGCAAAATGGTCGTGAGATCGGTTTCATCGGTCAATTGCATCCGCGCTGGCAGCAAAAATATGATTTGCCGCAAGCACCAATTTTGTTCGAGGTTGATGCCTCGGCATTGCAACAACGACAAGTGCCGCGTCATCGCGACATTTCGAAATTCCAGGCCGTCACGCGCGACCTCGCTTTCGTTGTCAAACACACTGTTGCGGCGCAGGATTTGCTTGACGCCCTGTTTGCCGAGGCGGCCGGCAATCCGGCTTGTAAAATTTTGCAAGCCATTGTTTTATTTGACGAATATCGTGGCAAAGGTTTGGCTGAAGACGAGAAAAGCCTTGCTTTCCGCTTTACCTTGCAAGATACTCAAAGCACACTGCAAGACGATGTGGTCGATGCCGCAATGGCTGCTTTTGTGGCGGCGGCGACAAAACTTGCGGCAAAATTGCGCGCTTGAAGAAAACTGAGCCAAACCTGCGCAAATAAATGTGTCCACAAGAAAATATTTGTGCGATGCAATGTAAAATAGCGTTAAAAATACGGCTCGATAAGCCGTAATAATCTCTAACTGGACAGGGATACAAGATGAACGATGTCACGGCAGCCGAACACCAATCTGTGTTGACCGCTGATTTACAGCGTGCGATGCAGATCGCGAGCGCCCGCTTGCAGGCTGAAAAGGATTTGCCGACCCTGACCAAGGCCGAGCTGGCCGAGCTGTTATTCGAACAGGTCGGATTGAACAAGCGTGAAGCCAAGGATATGGTGGAAACGTTTTTCGATGAAATCCGTAATGCGCTTGAACGTGGCGAGGCCGTCAAGCTGTCCGGTTTCGGCAATTTCCAATTGCGCGACAAGCCGCAACGGCCGGGGCGCAATCCGAAGACCGGAGAGGAAATTCCGATTACCGCGCGCCGTGTGGTAACCTTTCATGCGAGCCAAAAACTCAAGAGCATGGTCGAGGAAAGCAATCCTGTGGTCGCCGAAATCTGACTTTTGCCGATGCATTAATTTAAGTCCTGCATGAACGAGAAAATCAACAAAGCCGAATTAATCGTTTTGCCGCCGATTCCCGCCAAGCGCTATTTCACGATAGGCGAGGTGAGCGAGCTTTGCGGCGTCAAACCGCACGTGCTGCGTTATTGGGAGCAGGAATTCACCCAGCTCAAGCCGGTCAAGCGGCGCGGCAACCGCCGTTATTATCAGCACCACGAAGTCTTGCTGGTGCGCCGTATCCGCGAATTATTGTACGAACAGGGTTTTACGATCAGCGGCGCCCGCAACAAGCTCGATAGCCGCCTGGTCGATGCCGGCGACAAGGATGCCGGCCATGACCGGCAGGCCGCCGGTGCCGCCGAAATGCACGTCAACCTGTGCGAGATCCGCGACGAATTGACGGCCATCCTGGCTTTGCTGCGCTGATTGCAGGCGCCGGCCTGTTTCAGCTCCAGCGCCAACTCCAGCGCCACCATGTGCTGCCACTGGTGGCCGCAAACTCACTTCTGATCTGACCTTTCAGGCCGCGCCTGCGCCGGCTTGCACCTTGCCGTGCATGGCTGCATCGGCAGGGTTGGGGCGCGCCTTAATTTCTCAGCTCGCGCCACGACAGGCGGCGTGTACTGGTCGCCGAGCTGCCGATCGGCACCGCCGGGATCACGGTGCTGCCGTCCGACAGGCGGACGATGCTGACCACCTGATTATTCGGCAGCCGGACATAGACCGGCCGCGTCGCCAGTGCGCTGCCGAGCCAGCTGCCGACCACGCCCGTGGTCGAGGTCGAGACTGCGGCGCCGGTGCGGTAATCGAAAAAATACTGATAGCTGTAACCGCCGACGGTGCAGGCGTTGGCATCGAGGACATCGGTGGTGTAGCCGAGCGTGCCCAGTTGCAGCTGCGGGTCGGTGGTGGCCCGTTCGCCGGTGTCGAGCAGGTCGACATACCAGCCGTAATCGGTGGCAAAGCTGACCGCCAGGCTGGTGCTGGTGCGTACGGTCTGGCCGGCGGTGCAGATCGAACTCGAGGAGCCGGTCGGGCAGGTGGTGGCCGTCAGCGTCTGCTGGATGAAATGGGTGGAGGCGCGCGGATTGCCAAAACTGGTCGTGCCCAGATTGTCCTTGATTGCATACAGCGTCTGCGGGCTGTTGTCGCTGAGGTCGCTCACGCCAAGATAGCGGCCGGTGCCGAAATACACGACCGCCACCCCGCTGACGTCGCCCAGCTCGGGCTTGGCCATGATGGGCTGGACCAGGCCGGTGCTGCCATGTACAGTCGCCAGCACTTGCGCCTCGTTGCCGGCCGGGGCGATATTGTCATCGATGTCGAAACGCCACAGATTGCCGAGCAAATCGCCGCCATAGACGCGCAGCGCCGTATTGTCGTACATCGAATTGGCGACCCAGGTGCGGATCTGCGCCAGTCCGCTCGGCGTGCTGGTGCTGCCGACACCGGTGCCGATCGGTGTGCCGACCTTGGCGCCGGTGCCGGCGTTGAGCACATACAGATAACCCTGGCCGTCGCCGGGCGAGACATTGTTGTAGCCCGAGGTGACCAGCACCACCCAGGTGCCGTCTTTCAGCTTGGTGATCTCCGGCTTGCCGAAGCTGTAGCCGAGATTGGCATCGCTGGTATAGCTGCTGCCCTTGCTGGTGTCGTAAGTAAATTCCCACAAGGCTTTCGGTGCGCTCGGATCGGTGACGTCGAGCGCGTAGTAGCCGCGCCCGCCGCCATTCAGGCCGGCCACCAGAATCGTATGCCAGGCGCCGCCGAAATACACATCGCCCTGCACCGGCGTGCCGTCGGTGAAATAACTGTGCGCCGACGAATAGCTTTTATCGGCCAGCTTGTACAGATTCGGTATCACCAGCGAAGGCACATAGGCCCACAGTTCGGCACCGCTGGTGGCGTCGAAGGCGTGCAGCATGCCGTCGTTGGCGGCGACATACACGGCGCCGGCGCGGCTGGTGGCCTGAAACGTGCTGTAGCCGGTGTCGGTGTAACTGTATTGCGGCGTCTTCACATACACGGCTTCGGAATTGACGATGTCGCCCAGTACGTGGCTGCGCTGGCGGTAATACTTGCTGATGTCGGAAGACGCCCCTTCATTGCTGCGGTCGCCGCGCAGGAAGGCCACCAGATTGGCGCCGGCAGCGGCTGTCTGCGAAGTCGACGACAGGCAGGTCGGGCCGCTGGCGCAAAATTGCGAGAGCGTGGCGATGTTGGGCGTATTGAAACTGGCCGCTTCGCTTGTCAGATTGGCCCATGTGAAAAGCTTGAGCTTGTTGGTGGTGCTGGGGTCGAAGGTATAGATGGTGCGGCTGGTATTGGTATCGAGCAGCGTCTGCGCCGACCAGTCGACGGTCGACGAGATGACGCCGGTCACCAGGTCGAGCTGCTGGCGCACCAGTTCGCCATCCCACTGGCCCGAGGTGAAGGTCGAACTGAAGACGAAATTGTCGCCGGTGGCGACGTTGGGGTTGCTGGTGGTGGCGGCGGCGGCATCGCCGGTGCGCGCCGCCACCCCGGCCAGCGCCGACGACAGGCCGCTCGACAGTGCCGATGGGGTCGAGGCGCTGAAGTAGCTGCCGTAGCCGTTGACGGCGGCATGCCACAAATCGTCGATCGTGGTCTGGGTATTTGAGACCGGCACCGGCCAGTTGCAGGCGCCGCTGGTCTGCCAGCTGCAGATGCCGCTGGCCTGGTTGGCGGTGGTGCCATTCAGTACGCTGAAATAGTCGCCGCTGACGGCCGTTTCGTAGCTCGGCGAAAACTGCATATAGCCCGAGGCGCCGAGTCCGACCGTAAACGTGGTCATGTGCTGCTGCGAATTCTTATCCTTGCCGCTGGCCGGCACGTTGTTGGCGCAGACATCGTTGCCGGTGGTGGCCGGCGAGACCGGTGCCCCGCTGCAGTTATTCAGGGTCGTGGTGCGCAAATCGGTGTTGTAATAATATGCGGCGACGTCGGCCAGCGTATTGCTGGTGCTGTTGCCGTCCTTTTGCGGGCGCGACAGGCTGCTGTCCTGGTCGCCGATGGCGGTAGTGCCATTGAGCTGGTAGCCGCCCGGATTGGATTCGTTCCAATAACCGTCGGTCGATAAAATCGTGAAATTCTGCTGACACGAGTATTGCATCGGATCGACCACGGTCGATTTGTTAAGCGTGGTGCCATTGAGCTTGCCGGCAAACAGGCGGCCGGTCTTCGTCAGCGCCGCGCGCAGCGGCGTCGAACTGTTCGGCTTGGCCGCAAACAGCTTGCCGTACCAGAGTGCCTTTTGTGTCGCGGTCAGGGTGTCGATATTGAGGAAGTCGGCCGTGGTATTGTTATTGATGCTCATGTAGCCGAGCCGGTAGCGCGTGCTGAGCGGACTGAAGGCGATACTGGCGGACGACTTCATCATTTGCATCCGGGTGTGATAGTAAGACCACCAGTTGGCGTAATTGGTCATTTCCTCGATGTAGGTGCAGGTGCTGCCGGCGCAATCGGTGCGGGTGCTGGCCTTGGTGCTGGTGCCAGGATACGGGTAGCTGTTGGTGCCCGAGACGATATTGGTCTGAATGACCGAGCCCGGAACCGATGAGCCGCCGCTGAAGGCGCTGGCCGTAAAAGTCATGTTGCCCGACTTGGTGACGGCCGGCGTATAGGTAATCGTTGCCAGCGTGGTCGGTGCGGTGATGGTGATGGTGCTGCCGCTGCGCGCGGCGCTGTAGCCGGCGATGCCGCAATTGCCGGTGGCGGCGGCGGTGCAGCTGTTGATGTTGTTGACGATGGTCGAGGCCATGGTGCTGGTGCTGCCGATATTGCCGGTGCTGGCAGACAGAATTTGCAAGCCGTTGACCTTGATGCCGCTGACGCTGGTGGTGCCGGAATTGCCGACCGTGAGGGTGGCGGTGGCCGCCTTGACGTCGCCGGGCGTGCGCGCATACATGAAGGTATTGGTGCCGGTTTCGATGCGCACCGCCTGGCAATTGCTCATGGCATTCGAATCGCACCAGCGCAGCTTGGCCGCATACGGATAGCCGGCCGAGGCACTCGAAGCGGTGATACAGGTCTTCAAATTCAGATCGGTGCAATATTCGCCGGCCACATAAACGTAAAACGTGGCCGAGCCGACCAGATTGCTGCTGGCGGTACTCTGTATGCCATAGCCGTCATTTTTGACCGAGGTCCACGGCGAGCCGCGGCTCGGGTAGCTGGTGGTGTCGCGCGTGCCGTCGCTGTTGTAGGCAACGGGCAGCGAATAAGTGATGGCTGGATTGTAATAAATGCTGTTGTAATCGCTATTGTAATAGCGTGTCAGATCGCTGCTGACGGCCCAGTCGGGCAGGTAATCGTAATCCATGCTGCCCGAGTCGTCGAGGACGAAAATCAGGTTCGGCAATACCGACGAGGCGGCCGAGGTGATCAGAGGCGCTTGCGCAATGTCGGTGGTGCTGGCGCCAACGGTGCCGGCGGCGCCGATGCCGACCGTTAGCAGCGCCAGCAGCAGGCGCGACCAGGCGGAAAGACAAGTTGTGATGCGCATAAAAACTCCTGGTGGCGATGGCCCGGCGCTGCGGTAGCAGGCAGATCTCAATCAATAGCCAAAATAAAAATATTCAAATAAGCAGCGTAAATAAAAGCAGGCCAGGCATCACAACGCGACCACTTCCTGCGTGAAGCTGACGGTATTGCGGGGGCCGGCGACGCGCACCGTGATCCTGTAATACACCTGATTGCTGTATTGCAGGGACACCACGCCGCTGCCGTGACTGCTGCCGGCGCTGCCGACCGTCTGCGGCGACAGCGAACAATAATTGCCGCTGGTTGGCGAGGTATTGGCCTTGTCGCACAGGCGGTGAATGACGTATTGCACGCTGTTGCCGCTGCCATAGCTGTCAGCCGCTACGCTGACGACGCCGACCGGTACCAGGTTGGCATCCCAAAAATCCTGCCACGACTGATTGACGGGCGAGCCGCCGACGCGCGACGAAAAATAGCCCTGGGCCGGCACATCGGAATACAGGGTGGCGGCGGTGGCGGTCGTATTATTATTTTCCAGCCATTTGATGGCCGCTTCCATGCCGCGCTCGCTGGCCAGGACCGCCGACTGCTGGAAGGCCAGATTGCCGGCGATCAGATTGCTGGTATAGATCGAGCGCACCAGCGCAATCCCGGCCAGTGTCATCGCCACCAGCATGATGAGCGAAATGAACAGCACCACGCCGCGCTGGCGCGTGCCTGGCCGCGAGCGTGCGCCAGTCAACATGATGTCGGCACCGTTTGCATGGCGATATTGCGGATCGGGACCGTCAGCCGGAAGGTCTTGTAGCGGTAATGCTGCCAGTTGGCGTCGCCGCTCAGGTCGATCGGCAGCGCCGGTGTACTTGTGGCCCCGGCCCAGCTCGGGGCGGCGGCGGTGGCGGTGTTTTTATTGTACTGGCCGCTGCGCGCGACCAGCGCCAGCCGCACGGCCGAGACACGGGCCCAGTTGCAGGCGCTGCTCAGCGTCGGCGTCTGCGTATAGGCATCGACGATGCCGTCCATGGCGCTGCTGGTATCGACCCCATATTCGGCGCGCAGGCTGACGATATTGGCGACGATCGGGATCCAGATCGCCGCCGGCGCCGGCGTCTGCGAACAGTCGTCGGTCATGAAATCGCACACGGTCAGATTGCCGCCGCGCACGGCATAGGCTTCGATGCGCGGCTTTCTGTCGCTATTGTTTCCCATATTGAACAGGGTGCCGCTGCCGACGCCGGCCACCCCGGTCGTGACATTGACCGTGGTATCGACGCTTTGCGCCACCTCCAGCGTCAGGTTGCACGGACTGCTGCGCGCGGACGGCGTGGCGATCACGTAATCGCCCGACTTGAAGGAGCTCGGGATCGTCACTTCGTATTTGTTTTGCACCGTATTCTTGACGATGGTGTCGCCTTCGGGCGAGTCGACCGTATTGCCGCTGACAGTCAGGATCGTATCGGTATTGGCGTCGCCGGCCGGGATGCTGGCATGGTTGATCGTCACCGGCGCCATGGCGTTGAGCGTGACGCCGCTTCGCAGCAGCACGTTGCAGCCCAGTAGCGCGGTCGAGCTGTTGCCGTTGCCGCTTTGCCGTATGTCGCTTTGCAAGTCATAGAGGGCGATGGTGCCGTTGTTTTGCGCATCGTCGCCGCCGGTGGTGCTGCGCTTGTTGCCCTCGGAAACAGAAAAAACTTGCAGCATCACGACCATGCCTATCATGCCGATCACCAGGCCGACCATGACTTCGACCAGGCTGAAGCCGCCCGTTTTGCGGCGCCGGCTGCCCGGCTCGCTCGCGGCGCGGCGTCTGCCGCGGTGACAGGCATGCGGCGGGCGTGGTTGGATGACTGGGCGCAGGATCGACATGAGGGCTTACTTAATTTGCGTCACGATTTTGTAGACGTGGCGGGCGGTGCTGGCTGTTTCGCTCGGCGTTTTCCAGCTGATCGTGATGACCGCTTCGCTATTGACGGTGGCACCGCTGCCGCCGGCGACCGGCGTGATGACCACTGTCGGCGGGCCGTCGGCGACGCCGGGCAGGGTGCTGCTGACGTCGCTGAGCCAGCTGTTGTATGCCGTGCCGCCGGTTTGAAAATTGCTGATCAAGGTGGCGCTGGTGCGGTCGCTGACCCACATCTGGCCGATCAGCTGATTGGCCAGCAAGCTGGCATCGGTCCGATATTTGCCTTCAATCGACTGCTTCATGGCGCTGGTTTGCAAGCCGACCAGGCCGAGCACGCCCATCGAAAAAATCAGGATGCCGAACAAGGCTTCGAGCAGCACCGAACCGCGCAGCGTGCGGCTTGGAAGCGGGCGGGCGGGCAGGCGCGGCTTCATGTCAGCAGCCTTGCGGGTCGCTCGACGCCAGCGCCGGATTGCACATGCGAATCTGGCCGCCGGCCGACACCAGTACCTTGAGCTGGCGTTCGGGCGCCGCTGCCGTGCAACTGAGCGTGACGTTATTGCTGCCGACGCAGATGGTGGCGGCGCTGGCGCTCTTGACGCGTCCGAGACTGGTGAAAATGATATTCGATTGGTCGGACAGAACGGCGGTCGACGGCGAACCGTTGTTTTTGTCGCGCACGGCGATGATGCGCGGTGCCGGATCGCTGGCGCCGCTGGCCGCGGCGCTGGCGCAGGCGCCCGAGGGATCGTCGAGGCTGATCACCCAATTGCTGTCGGTGGTCGACAGATCGCAATTATTATCGACCGAACTCATCAATGAAAAGCGGACTTCGGCATTGCGCTGGACGGCTTCGGCGCGCGCCTGTTGCAAGCCGGCCTGGATGGCCTCGGCGGCGGTGCGGATCTGGGTGTTGCGTATCCATGCCGCAAAATTGGGGGCGGCGATCGCCATCAGGATCGCCATGATGGCCAGCGCCACCAGCGTCTCGATCAGGCCGACCCCGCCTTCGCCGCCAGGCAGCCACAGCAGCCGGCCGGCATGCGGCGTGGACGGCGTCGGCGCAATCAGCACACGCCGCCCTTTTTCGTAACCCAGCAACTGTTCGGACTGTGCGCGCTCCAGCCGCTCGGCACGGCAGCCATGGTCTTGACATTGCTTTGATCGACCGTGAAGGTAAAGCCGCTCATGGTGCCGCTGCCGGTTGCGTTCAACTGGTAGGCCGTGGCGCTCGAGGAGGCGCAGGCAAAGGTGAAATAATTACTGCTGGTGCTGTCCGAGGTGCAGGCCGGAGCACCGACATAGGTTTGATTATCCTGGAAATATTGCTCCATCTGGACTTGCCGCGTCGCCAGACCTGCGGTGGCATCGGGGATTTTTCCGCGGATCATGTAATCGGCATAAGAAGGCAGGGCGATCGCGGCCACGATGCTGATGATTACCACGGTTACCAGCAATTCAATGAGCGTGAAACCACAGCTGCGCCGAGGGGGGCGGGCAGCAGCAGACGTGGCGGCACAGAGGGCGGAATTGTTGCGCATCGGGCGTCCTTTGAATAATGTTACTGTAAACCAATTTTTTACATTATTAAGATTATCCCGACGAACGGTCGGATTTGCCTAATGGGCGTAGAGGGGATTGTGGCGAGATGAGGCAATCTTGCCATAAAGATATCGTGCCGCGTGCTGGCGGCATCGGAGGGCACGCAGAGGGCAAGCAGGGGGGCAAATCAGGGGGCAATCAAGGCGGATAGGCGGCCTGATCGGCTTGCTGGCCGGCAGGGCAGCCGCTGGCGCCGCAAAACATGGCAATCGCTGGCGCGCCGGCAGCCGGCCGGCGCGTGTCGCAGGCTTTTACTGGAAACTGTTTTTCCAGTTGCGCAGCGCGGCAAACACGATCACCGGTTGCGCCGCCTGTTCATTGGTCAGCACGCCTGCCTTGACGAGGCCGAAAGCGACCCCCGGTTCGCTGCAACGCAAGAAAGGGTTGGTGGCTTTTTCAAGTCCTATCGTGCTTGGAATCGTTGGCAGCCATTCAGTCCGCTTGGCCTGGTCGTTCTTGAAGCGTTCGAGAATGGCCGGATTGTCGGGTTCCATCGCATGGGCAAAGCGCAAGTTGGCCAGCGTATATTCATGGGCGCAATATACCAGGGTGTCATCCGGCAATTGCATGAATTTCGCCAGCGATGTAAACATTTGCTCCGGTGTTCCCTCGAACAGGCGGCCGCAACCGCCGCCAAACAGCGTATCGCCGCAAAACAGCCAGGTCTGGCCGTTGGTCTTGATGACATAGGCGAGATGGTCGAGCGTATGGCCGGGCACCCACATCGTCGTCAACTGCATGCCCAATTCTTCGATATTGACTTGTGAGCCATCGCTCAGCACGTTGGTGATGCCTGTTATAGTCTGGTTGTCGGGGCCGCAGACAGGCACCTCGGCATATTCGAGCAGGGCGGCAACGCCGCCGACATGGTCGTCGTGGTGATGTGTCAGTAAAATAGCCGAGAGCGTCAGGCGAGCCCGTTTCAGGGTGTCGATGACCGGCGCCGCATCGCCCGGATCGACCACCACTGCATGGACGCCATCGTGGATCAGCCAGATATAGTTGTCGTCGAATGCCTCGATGGTCATCACGTACAGTTCTTTACTGCTTGTTTGGGTTTGCATGGTTGCCTCGGTTATATGAACTACGTTATTTTAAATTTTAAATACAATGGACACAATGGACCTGATGCCAGGATTCTTCGACCAGCATGCATAATTTATCTTCCGACAGGCTTATTATAGCGTTAGGCGATTGGCTCGGGACGCCGGCCGGCTTGTATGTGCGCTCGTGGGAGCAGCAATGCCTCGACCAGCTGACCTCGGACATCTTCGGTTTTAATGCCTTGCAGATCGGCTTGCCGCAAATTGATGCGCTGGCCGCCAATCGCATGCCGCACCGCTGGCTCAGCGATGTCCATCTGCGGCGGCAGGGCGAGGCCGGGCTGGCCGACGGCGCGCGGCGCATTGCGCTGGTACATGACTTTAACGAACTGCCGTTTCCCTCGCAAAGCCTGGATCTGGTGGTGTTGCCGCACGTGCTAGAATTTGCCGGCGAGCCGCATCAGATACTGCGCGAAGTCGAGCGTGTCTTGATTCCCGAAGGGCAGCTCATTATTTGCGGCTTCAACCCGGCCAGTCTGTGGGGCGCGCGGCAAGGGGTCGGCAAACTGGGCGGCGCCCCGTATTTGCCGCGCGATGGCGAATTTATCAGTTTGCCGCGCCTGAAAGACTGGTTAAAATTACTCAACATGGGTATTAATGAAGCCCACTTCGGTTGTTACGCCCCGCCTTGTTCGAGCGAAAAATGGCTGAATCGCTTTGCCTTCATGGAAAAAGCGGGGCCGCGCTGGTGGCCTTATTTCGGTGCCGTGTATATCGTGCATGCCATCAAGCGCATCAAAGGCATGCATCTGATCGGTCCCGTGTGGAGCCGGCATACCGTCAACGCCGCCCAGGGGGTGACGGCAACCAATAAAAATCATATTCACCAATACAAATAGAAAGCAGCATGAGCAAAATTGAAATTTTTACCGACGGTGCGTGCAAAGGCAATCCCGGCACCGGCGGCTGGGGCGCTTTGCTGATGGTCGATGGCCATGAAAAAGAAATCTTCGGCGGTGAACGCGATACCACCAATAACCGCATGGAATTGACGGCGGTGATCGAAGCGCTGACCGCCTTGAACCGGCCGTGCGAGATCGTGGTGTACACCGATAGCCAGTATGTGCAAAAAGGTATCAGCGAGTGGATTCATGGCTGGAAGGCGCGCGGCTGGAAAACGGCGGCCAAGGCGCCGGTCAAGAATGCCGATCTGTGGCAGGCGCTCGATGCGGCGCAACAGCGCCATACGATCGAATGGCGCTGGGTGCGCGGCCACAACGGCCATCCCGGCAATGAGCGCGCCGACCTGCTGGCCAATCGCGGGGTCGACTCGGTCGGTCGCCGCGCCGGCTGACGGACAAGGTATACACTGCGAGGTATGAACTCATGAATCTATTGAATGGTGACGCTTTCTGATGCGACAAATCGTACTCGATACTGAAACGACCGGCTTGAATCCGCGCGCGGGCAACCGCGTGCTGGAAATCGGCTGTGTGGAGATGGTCAACCGTATGTTGACCGGTAATAATTTTCATCGCTATATCAACCCCGAACGCGATTCCGAAGAAGGCGCGCTGGCCGTGCATGGCTTGACGACCCAGTTCTTGGCCGACAAGCCGACCTTTGCCGAAATCGTCGAGCAGCTGCGCGCTTACATACAGGGCGCCGAAGTCATCATCCACAATGCGCCGTTCGATCTCGGGTTTTTGGATGCCGAATTTGCGCGCCTGAAGCTGCCGAGCTTTAGCGAGCATGTCAGCGGCGTGATCGATACCCTGGTCACGGCCAAGGAGCTGCACCCGGGCAAACGCAATTCGCTCGATGCCTTGTGCGACCGCTATGGCGTCTCGAATGCCCATCGCAAATTGCATGGCGCCTTGCTCGATGCCGAATTGCTGGCCGACGTCTACCTGGCCATGACGCGCGGCCAGGACAGCCTGAGCATGGAGCCGGAAGCCGATGGCAGCGGACTCGATGCCAATGGCGAAGCGGCGCCGCTGATGCCGCTGGCGCCCATCAAGCTGCTGGCGGCCAGCGAGGAAGAGCTGGCCAGTCATGAAGCCTTGCTGGCGGCGCTCGACAAGAGCGTGCGCGGTACCTGCATCTGGCGCGCGCTGGAAGCCGGTGACGAGGCCACGCCCGCGTCGTGAGGCCGGGCCCCGCTTGCCGGGGCCGTCCGTGATTTTACGGCGCTGCCGCCGCGCCGCCAGCCGCCGCTTGTGCGGCTATTTTTTTGCCGTGCGGGCTTTCGGCGCCGGCTTGGCCTGGGCGGTGCCCGCTTCGGCCTCCTCGGCTTCCTCGTCGGTCTCCGCTGTTTCGGCGGCGGCTTTCAGATCGGCCTTCAGATCGGCCAGCGGCGCGATCTGTTCGGCCGCCTTGGCGACTTCGGCCTCGACGGCCGCCACCGCCTGCCGCGTGGCGCGCGTCACCTGTTCATAGCCACTGAAGGCATTGTCGATGGCCGTCTTGACGATGGCGACCGCGTTTTCCGAACCGGGCCGCACATTTTTCGTGACATCGTAAATGAGGGCGCTCAAATTGGTGCGCGCTTCGGCCATGTGGGCTTCGGCGGCATCGGCGAAATCCTTGTGGATGGCGGAGACGATGGCGGCCAGCTGGCGCTGATATTCGGCGGCCTCGTCGCCCTTGCCCAGTTGCGCCTTGGCGCTGTCGGCCAGCTCCTTGGCATCTTTGGCCTGACTGGTCCGCCGGGCTTTGGCGATCGAATCGACGACGGCGTTTTTGGCGGTGCCGAGATTGAGTTCCAGTACTTGTTCGACGCCCTGGATGGTTTTCGAGGTCAGCGTGTTGAAAGTGTCTAACTGAAATTCGAACAAGGTCTTGGTGACAGAGGCAAATTGTTCAGGATTCGTAAACATGGGGCGGCTCCAATATTATTTAGTGGACACGGTGCAGCATGCGCGAAACAGATCAACATACCCGTTTCATTCTACTCGTGCTTATCTGATTTAGGTCATCGCAATAACGAAAATATATGCTCTGTTACCAGTGCCGAAATCGAGGTCTGGCCATGTTGCGCCGTCGTTTGTCGAAAATTGATTTTTGACAAGTTATCGCCGCGCCGATGATGACTTATCAGAAAAATCACTTGTTTCTTTTAAGATCAGTCAATATGGGAACTTGAAAAACCTTGCTGCAGACCTCAGTTAGATGGAAATCCATTAAGGAGTCTTTCATGCGTCAAGATAAACTCACGACAAAATTGCAAGAAGCCCTGGCCGATGCCCAAAGTCTGGCAGCCGGCAATGATAATCAATACATGGAGCCCGTGCATTTGCTGCTGGCGCTGCTCAATCAAGACGATGGCGGTGCCCGTTCGCTATTGCAGCGGGCCGGCGTCAATGTCGGCGGCCTGGCGCAGGCGCTCAAAAGTTCGCTCGAGCGCCTGCCCAAGGTCAGCGGCCATGGCGGCCAGATTTCCGTCTCGCGTGAATTGCTGGCCCTGCTGAACCTGGCCGACAAGGAAGCGCAGCAGCGCGGCGACCAGTTCATCGCCAGCGAAATGGTCTTATTGGCAATTGCCGACGACAAATCCGATGCCGGCAAGCTGGCGCGCGAAGCCGGTCTGGTGCGCAGCGCCCTGGAAGCGGCGGTGACGGCCGTGCGCGGCGGTTCCGGCGTCAATTCGCAAGACTCGGAAGGCCAGCGCGAAGCGTTGAAAAAATACACCTTGGACCTGACCGAACGCGCCCGCAGCGGCAAGCTCGATCCGGTCATCGGGCGCGACGATGAAATCCGCCGCGCGATCCAGGTCTTGCAGCGCCGTACCAAGAACAATCCGGTGCTGATCGGCGAACCGGGCGTGGGCAAGACCGCCATCGTCGAAGGACTGGCGCAGCGCATCGTCAATGGCGAAGTGCCGGAAAGCCTGAAGGGCAAGCGCGTGCTGTCGCTCGATATGGCGGCGCTGGTGGCCGGCGCCAAATATCGCGGCGAATTCGAGGAGCGCCTCAAATCGGTGCTCAAGGAACTGGCGCTCGACCAGGGCCAGACCATCGTCTTCATCGATGAAATGCACACCATGGTCGGCGCCGGCAAGGCCGACGGCGCCATGGATGCCGGCAATATGCTGAAACCGGCCCTGGCGCGCGGCGAATTGCACTGCGTCGGCGCCACCACGCTTGACGAATACCGCAAATACATCGAAAAGGACGCGGCGCTCGAACGCCGCTTCCAGAAAATCATGGTCGACGAACCGTCGGTCGAAGCCACGGTCGCCATCCTGCGCGGCTTGCAGGATAAATACGAACTGCATCACAAGGTCGAGATCACCGATGCCGCCATCATCGCCGCCGCCGAGCTGTCGCACCGCTATATCACCGACCGCTTCCTGCCCGACAAGGCGATCGACCTGATCGATGAAGCGGCCTCGAAAATCAAGATCGAAATCGATTCCAAGCCGGAGGTGATGGACAAGCTCGAACGGCGCCTGATCCAGCTGAAGATCGAGCGCGAAGCGGTCAAGAAGGAAAAGGACGAAGCTTCGCAGCGCCGGCTGGGGCTGATCGATGAAGAAATCGTCAAGCTGCAGCGCGAGTACAACGACTTCGAAGAAATCCTGAAATCCGAAAAGGCGGTGGTGCAGGGCAGCACCCATATCAAGGAAGAGATCGAACTGGTGCGCCAGGAAATGGAAGAGGCCACGCGCAGCAGCAATTGGGGCCGGGTCTCCGAACTGCAGTATGGCAAACTGCCGGCGCTCGAAGCGCAGCTCGAGGCCCAGCTCAAGGCGCAACTCAAGGGCGGCGCGGGGGCGCAGGGCGACGAGGGGCAGCCCAAGCTGCTGCGCACCCAGGTCGGGGCCGAGGAAATTGCCGAAGTCGTTTCGCGCGCGACCGGGATTCCGGTCTCGCGCATGATGCAGGGCGAGCGCGACAAGCTGCTGCATATCGAAGAGCAGCTGCACAAGCGCGTGGTCGGCCAGGACGAAGCGATCAAGGCGGTCTCGGATGCGATCCGGCGCTCGCGCGCCGGGCTGTCGGATCCGAACCGGCCGTACGGTTCCTTCATGTTCCTGGGGCCGACCGGGGTCGGCAAGACCGAACTGTGCAAGGCGCTGGCCTCGTTCCTGTTCGATACCGAGGAATCGATGATCCGCATCGACATGAGCGAATTCATGGAAAAGCATTCGGTCTCGCGCCTGATCGGTGCGCCGCCCGGCTATGTCGGTTACGACGAAGGCGGTCACCTGACCGAGGCGGTGCGGCGCAAACCGTATAGCGTCATTTTGCTCGATGAAATCGAGAAAGCGCATCCCGACGTTTTCAACGTGCTGCTGCAGGCGCTCGACGATGGCCGCATGACCGACGGCCAGGGGCGCACGGTCGACTTCAAAAATACCGTGATCGTGATGACCTCCAACCTCGGCTCGCACCTGATCCAGACCATGGAGCAGAGCGACCAGGCGGTGGTCAAGATGGCCGTGATGGGCGAGGTGCGCACGCATTTCCGTCCCGAGTTCATCAACCGCATCGACGAGATCGTGGTGTTCCATGCGCTCGACGCCAAAAACATCGGCGCCATCGCCAAGATCCAGCTGCAGATCCTCGAGCAGCGCCTGGAAAAGATGGAAATGACGCTCAACGTGTCCGAGGCCGCCTTGTTGCATATTGCAGAGTCCGGTTTCGACCCCGTGTATGGCGCGCGCCCCCTGAAACGGGCGATCCAGCAAGAGATTGAAAATCCCTTGTCGAAATTGATTCTGGAAGGGCGTTTCGGGCCGAAGGATACGATCGCAGTCGGCGTCGATCATGGCGAGCTGACATTCGGCGGCGCCTGAGCTGGCACCGGTCTTGCCGATGCTGTCAGAAAAACGGAAAGGCCTTCGCGCTTTTCCGTTTTTTATTGCGGCGGCTTGGCGGCGGCAGAGGCTCTTGCCGGCCTTATTGGCCCTATTGACCCTATTGACCCTATTGACCCAGCAGCGTCAGCGTCTGTTCCCATTCAGGGGTCCAGGCAGCGAGAAAATCATGCATGCCAAAGACTCTTTTCAGGCGCGGCATCGGCACCCGGTACACATCATGCAAACCGAGCGCCAGCGTCACCGGATTCCATAGTGCCTGTTTTTTCGTCTTTTTAGCCGAGCCCTTGATGCGTGCGCCATCGTCGCCGAAGATGCCGCCGCCATCGTCAAGCGCCTGCGTCAGATCGATTTTTGCCAAGCCGCCAAAGGCCACCAGCACTTGTTCCTTGCCGATGCCACTGCGGCTTTCCTGCGCCGCCTCGATGGTGACCGGCCTGGCTGCGCGTTGCAGCTTGCCGGGCAGCCGTTCCACATCCTTTTTCAGAAAACGCAATTCGTGCAAAGCGCGTCGAAAGCCGGGTGGCGGCAGGTGCGTGACGATTTTGTAGACGTCCTTGGTCATCGTGATCAAGACGTCGTCGCTGCCGGCGGCCAGGCGCGCCGTGTCGCCTGCGAAAAAGATCGGCGCCGCATAGCCGCCGTTGGCGTCGCCGAACAGCGCCGGATAGGCGGCGTCGTAAGCCAGCCAGACGTAGGGCGTCAAACCGTTTTCGAGCAGGCGTGCCAGGTTCCATGGCGTGGCGGTTTGTTGCGCCAGCCAGTGGCAGGCCTGTTCCGTAGTGGCCCGAAAAGGCAGCGTCGGCAGCGCCGGTGCGCTGCTCATGAATCGGCCTGCCAGGCTGGCAGCGTCAAAACAATCAAGGCTGCCGGTAATGCGGCCTTCAGTGTGGTCATCGAGTCTTCCCTTTTATTTAATGTATGTTGCGCCCCAGGTCTGGCTGCGCCATTGTCGCATGCGCCCGGCCGCAGGGGCGTCCGGCATGCAAGACGGCAGGCGGCGGCATGAGGGAGCGATGGACAGGGCGGGCTAGGC
>JAIZVZ010000219.1 GCA_021768485.1 Oxalobacteraceae bacterium
TTGCGATAGCGTGAGACCATGGAAGATGCCCTGAAAGACCTTTCGCCCCCGATCGACGGCAAACGCCGCGCTCGCCGATCCCCAAGCAAATTGCGGGATTCCGCGGCCACACGCGAAGAAATCCTGACCGCCGCGAGCCATGAAATTGCCGAAAGAGGGCTGCATGCCGCTCGCGTCGAGGAAATCGCCGCAAGAACCGCCACCAGCAAACACATGATCTACTACTATTTCGGCAGCAAAGACGGACTTTATGCCGCAGTACTGGAAAAGGCCTACACCGACTTCCGCAAGGCCGAAGCCGCGGTCGATTATGATGCGCTCGATCCCCTCCAGGCACTGGCCACGCTGGCCGCCACCACATTCGATTCCCATGTCTGCAACCCGCAGGTCATCCGCATCATCATGTCGGAAAACCTCGACAATGGCGGGCACATCGACGGCATCGCCGATACGACGCAACGCGGACTGATCATCGAGACGAATCGCGCCATCCTCCAACGCGGCATCGATGCCGGTGTGTTCCGCAAGGATGTCGATGCCCTGCAACTTCACCTGACCCTGTGCGGACTTTGCTTTCACTTCGTCAGCAATCGCTTTACCTTCGCCAGCCTGTTCAAGGTCGACATGACCGCCAGCGAGGCGATCGCCCGGCGCCGCGCCGAAGTCGTCGAGACCATCCTGAGCCGTTGCCGTGCCTGAACCGCGCCAGCTCTCGCTCGCGGCCCTGACCGTGCTCGAACTCTCGCCGGTCGAGCAGGTGCGCGTGGCCCATGGCGGCGGCTATGATTGTGTCGGCCTGCGCCTGGTCCCGGCCACGGCGGACGAACGGCATATCGATCTGCTGACCGATCAGGCCATGCGGCGCGAGGTCCTTGCCGCCCTGGCCGACACCGGCATCACCGTGCTGGACGCCGAAATCTGGCGTATCCAGCCGCAGATGGACTGGGACCGGCTGGAACGGGTGCTCGATCTGGCGGCGCGGCTCGGCGCCACGCGGCTGCTGGTGGCCGACAACACGCCCGATCCCACGCTCAGCCACGATCTGCTGGGGCGGATCTGCGCCATGGCCGCCCCGTTCGGCGTGCGGCCGCATCTGGAATTCATGCCCTGGACCCATGCGCCCAACCTTGCGGCCGCCAGGGAGCGGATCGCCGGGCTGGACAATTGCGCCCTGTTGCTCGACGCC
>JAIZVZ010000220.1 GCA_021768485.1 Oxalobacteraceae bacterium
CCGCTGGTGCCCTCGATCATCCAGTCGAGGATGACCAGATCAGGCATCTCCTCGGCGGCCAGCAGCAGCGCCTCGTCGCCATCGGGCGTGACCGAGACGGCATAGCCTTCGGCGCGGAAACGGAATTCCAGCAGTTCGGCAAGCGCCGGATCGTCTTCGACCAGCAGCAGGCGGGGCGGGTTCATCGCAGGCTCCTCAGTTCTCGGGCCGCTCGGCGCGGTCGCCCAGATAGTCGGCGGTGGCAGCGAAATAGACCTGTTCGGCAAGGTTGGTAGCATGGTCGCCGATGCGCTCCAGATTGCGCGCGACGAACAGCAGATGCGCCGCCGTACCCACGCTTTCGGGATGCTCCATCATATGGCTGACCAGATTGCGGAAGATACTGTCGTAAAAGGCATCGACCTTGGCATCGCGCTCGACGATCTCCATCGCCAGATGGGGATCGCGCGCGGCATAGGCGGTCAGCACGTCATGCACCATTTCGGCGGCGATCTCGGCCATGGCGGGGATCAGCGGGAAGGGGCCGAAGCCGTCCTGCCCCGCGATGCGGCCGGTGCGCTTGGCGATGTTCTTGGCATAGTCGCCGATGCGTTCGAGGATGCCGGCAATTTTCAGCGCCGCGATCACCTCGCGCAGATCGTCGGCCATCGGCGCGCGCAGGGCGATCACCCGCACGGCCAGACGGTCCACCTGCGCCTCCAGTGCATCGATGCGCGCATCGCGTTCGATCACCGCCTGGGCCAGCGTGGAGGAGCCCTTGACCAGCGATTCCATCGCCTTGCCGATGGCGGCCTCGGCCAGGCCTCCCATTTCGGCGATCAGGCCGCGCAGCTTGGTGATGTCTTCGTCGAACGCCTTGACCGTATGCTGAGTCACTATGCTTGCCTTATCCCGACCGGAGCCCCACCCAGACCTAATATCAACTATGCGGCGTCAAATATCTGTCACAAAAATGTCATGAAGGGCAGGTGTCGGCGCTTCATCCCGCGCCTTCTCTGGCGAAAGATGATGACGATTGTGTGACAGATTGTCATTTTTGCCGTTCGTCAGCGCCGGGCGCGCGGCGATCCGTCCTCGTCCACCAGGGGCAGGCGCACGGTAAAGGTGGTGCCCACGCCCAGCGTGCTGGCGATGTCGAGCCGCCCGCGATGGCGCTCGACGATATGCTTGCAGATGGC
>JAIZVZ010000073.1 GCA_021768485.1 Oxalobacteraceae bacterium
GCCCGGCCATCGGAACCGGCCTCGGCCCGGTAACCGTTCACCGATCGGCCCTTGACGGTGATCACGCCCAGGGTTGGCACCTCTTGCGCTGCTTTGGCGCCATCGACCTTGCTTGCATCGGTGGTATCGCCCTCGGCCAATACCGCCGACGCCGTGCAAGCAGAAAACAATAAGCAAATAGCTTTTTTAAAGCGGCGTTTGACGATAGCTTCAGAGGGTTCTAGTGGCAAGTTCACGATTATTCCAATTCAAAATTTAGCCTTCAATTTGTTGTGCGCCTCAATGCTTCGTGGCATGACGAAAATCGATAATAAGCATATGCAAAAAAGATATAACTTTCTGATTTAATATATGTTTTTATCGATGTCTATTACATATTTAGCCGTATCATTCGTCAAATGAAACTTTGGTAACACGGCGATCAAAAAAGGTTATGAAGCTATCTTTATTGAAATCATTTTCGGTTCTAGCCGACTGTCAGCATTTTGGACAGGCAGCGCAGCGTCTGCACTTGTCGCAGCCGGCGCTAAGCAAGCAGATCCAGCAACTGGAAGATTTGATCGGGGCGCCGCTGTTCAAACGCGGGCCGAACGGCAGCGAGATATCCGAACTGGGATTGGATTTTCTGCATCAGGTGCGGCCTCTGCTGGCCCAGGCCAGTACCGTGCTGGAACGGGCGCGCAAGCTCGCGCATGGCGAGGCAGGTCGCCTGTCGCTCGGTTTCAGCTTTTCGACGATCGACCTGATCTCGCGCCTGCTACCGCAATTCAGGGCGCGCTATCCCGAGGTCGAACTGTGCATGCACGATCTGTCCTCGGCCGACCAGCTCGATGGTTTGCTCAATGGGAATCTTCACCTCGGTTTTGTCAGACTGCCGGGGCGGCCGGAAATCGATTCGATTAAAATTGCCTCGGACCGGCTGACGCTGATTGTGCCGCAATCGCTTGCCGGTGAAATCAGTGGTGTGGACGCCGGCAATCTCGCCGGCTTACCCTTTATTGCCTTGCAAAGAGAACGCGCGCCCGGACTGCATGATCACATCGAGCGCTATTGCACAGCACTCGGCTTTCAGCCCAACATCGTCCAGCAGGCAAATGAATCGCTCATTTTGCTGTCGCTGGTTGCGTCAGGAGTCGGCATCGCGCTATTGCACGAATCGGCGTTGCACCGGCCGTTTGAGGGTGTGGTTTCGTATCCGATCAATGACGCCCGCGCCCAATGGGATGTGGGCCTGGCATGGAAACGCAATTCCGCCAACCCATTGGTCAAAGGTTTCGTCGACCTCGCATCGGCGCATTCCGCCAGCAGCGCCTTTTGCAAACAGGCGGCCGCACTTGCGCCCCTTAAGGCCGCCTCCTGATCGTCAGGCGCCGAGCGCAAGCTTGCCAAGGCCGGGATCGTCGCTGAAAAAGCCATCGATGCCGGTGGCGATATAGCGGCGCATCTCGGCCACCGAACCGGCTTCATTGCGCGCATTTTCACCGCCGCCATCGCGAAAATCAGCTGCCAAAAAACGGTTCTCGGGGCGGAAAGTCCAGGTATGCACGAGCAGGCCCGCGCGGTGGGCGTCGTCGACCAGCGACGATGGCGCCAGCAGACGCTCATCCTTGCCAAGCGGGATGATGACGCGCGTCGGCGGCGCCACCACATCGGCATAGCTGGCGATATCGTTCAAACCGGCCGGCGTGAGCATTTGCGCAAAGGTCTGCTGGCCGCCTGCCGCCGCGACGTCGCTCGGGCGGATCGCCTCGCCGATCACCAGCTGCATCAGGCGCAAATTGTCGCGCCGGCCGAGTTTGCTGCGCAGGTATTTCAGGTTGGCCACTTCGAACGACTGGATTTCAAGCGGGGCGCGGCGCGTGTATTCGTGCGCCGCCAGCGTGGCCAGGAAGCGGTCTTCGAGCGGCAGGCCGACGCTGGCGAAATACGTCGAACTCTTCAACTCCGGGATCAGGCCGATGTCGCGGCCGCGGGCGGCCGACTCGGCGGCCACGAAATCGATGATCTCTTCCCAGGTCGGAATCTGGAACTGGCCGTCGTAGCGCGTGTTGGCGGCGCGGACCTTGGGCAGGCGCTCGACCGCGCGCAGGGTCTTTAATTCGGCCAGCGTGAAGTCTTCGACAAACCAGCCGTCGTGCGCCTGATAGTCGATTGTCTTTCTGGTGCGCCGGCTGGCAAACTCGGGATGGCTGGCGACGTCGGTGGTATCGCTCAAATGGCTTTCGTGGCGCGCCACCAGCACGCCATCGCTGGTGCAGACCAGATCCGGCTCGATGTAGTCGGCGCCGTCGGCAATCGCCTTGGCATAGGACGCCAGCGTATGCTCAGGCCGCAGCGCGCTGGCGCCGCGATGGGCAAAGACCAGGGGCTTGCGGCGTTGCGCCACGGCGCCGAACGAAGGCGCGGCGGCCAGCGCCAGGCCGGCGGCCGTGACCTGTAAAAAACTGCGGCGCGAAAATGCCGGCCGAGGCATGCGTATTGTCGTCATCGGAACTCACTCATCACGGTTTGCAAAAATAGTCGACGCGGTGCGGCCGGCGTACCGCCGCCGGCCACGATGCATGGGAAAGCGCAATGGATGCAGTATAGCCAGCTTGTATGACTGCTCAGTGACAGCGCAATGGCTGCGCAGTGACGAAAAAAAACGGAGCCTGAGCTCCGTTTCTTGTTGCGCGCATTTCAAACCGATTTGATACGCGCGGCGAGAGCCGATCAGTTCACTTCGATTTTCCGGCCATTCAGCGGTTGAACCGGACGCGCGTTCATCTTGTAGAGTTTGCGGAAAGCCTGGATCTGGGCCTTGGACAATTCAACCGGTTGTTTCAGCACTTGCCATTGCACGCCTTCGCTGCATGGCGGTGTCGTCAGCGAACCCGTGTATTTGTAATAGGCGCGCTCATGTGGCAGGATGGTGAGCGGGTTGAGGCCGCCGGCCAGATTCAGTTTGTCGCCTTCCTTGGCTGGCAAGCCATCGAACACGGCTTTCAGTGCCGCATTTTCCTTACCCTCGGTAAACAACACCGCGACCACGGCCAGCTTGCCCTCGGCGTTCTTATGCACGAGATGGGCGACCATCGGGTAGGATTTGCCTTCAATCATTTCTTCGCTAGGCGTGTGGAAATGGAATTGCAGCAATTTGAAATCGCCGCCGGCCAGCTTGGCGCTGCCGCCGTTGGCCAGATTGATTTGCACCGTATGGCCATTATTGATCACTTCGGCCGCGCCCTGCACGTAATTGAAACCGATCGGTGCCAGTGCCGCCTTTTGCGCACCGTGGATATCGATTGGCGACTGTTGTTTGCCAAGTTTACATTCGGCAAAACCAGTTTCCATATCGCCCCAATGCTTGGGATTGTTTTCGCCATCGTAGCCCCAGTGCGCGCCATGCGCAGCCGAAGCAGCGTGCGAGGCCGAGGCGGCATGCCCGACCTGCTCGGCGGCGTTGACCGAAAATGCCAGCATCATGCATGCGCCGGCAACAAGTGTCGTCAAGTGTTTCAATTTCATATGGGTCTCTCCGTATCCTGGTTTAATTATTTTCTATTTTCTATTATGTAGATGAGCACAGTAATCATGCTCAACACGCATGCGCAACACGTATGCACAGCTCGCATGCCAGACAGGATTGCTTATCACTGCGTGATAAATCTTTCCCATTAGCATGGCAATCGGCGACGCCCGCCTATATTCGCAAATACCATCAAAGTGTGTCAACGCTTAACTCGATAAAAGCAGTCGGCCGTCGTTTCGGCGCCATATGCACAGCCGGCGGCGCAGCTCTCCGTGGTCGCCACTACACACCGAATATGCACCGGCTGCACTAGCGCCATGCCCGGCTTCTTGCCGGCTCAGGCCCAGGCGCGACGGGCGCCGCCCGGCGCCACATGCGCTTGCGCCGCCCGCCAGCCCGGCGCGCGCTCCCATAACTCCAATACCCGTTCGGGCAAGATCAGGGGGGCGATCGCACGGCTGATGGCACCAATGACACCGAGTTCCCGGCATCGCGCATTTGTATAGTCAACTTCGCTGCCAACGATAAACAGCACCGGTACGGTTTTCGTATTGGGCAAGCTTCTCAGCGTTGCCAGCGTCGCCACCCCATCCATGCCGCGCATCGTCACCGCCAGCAAAATCAGATCGGGGGTTTGACTGGCAGCGATCGCAATGGCTTCCGGTCCCGAATTGCAGCAATGGATATCGCAATTGGCCATCGTGTTTAACACGATGCTGGCAATATTTAAAAAATACTGATCTTCATCGACAAGCAAAATTGACTTGCGTTTGCGTTGCGTAGCCACGTGTTTCTCCCTGAATGCCAACCGAGGCCTTCACTGCCACGGTCGGGTTGATAGACTCAATGTGCCGCACTGGCAGTGCGGCACGTGATGCCGGTTTTAAAACTCTTCCCATTCCTGCTCGTTCTTGCTAGCGGCCATCACCGCCGAAGATGCCCGCGCCGGCTTGGCGGCGCTGATGCGAGGCGGCGTCGCCACTGCGCGGCGTGCGGTATTGGCGCGCGCGGCGGCGACAGGCGGAGCGGCGGCCACCGGTGCCGCCTGGACGGCTGCGGCATGGCTACCGAGCTTGAAGACGCCGACCACTTGCGCCAGCGTGGCGGCCTGCTCTTGCATCGAAGCGGCAGCCGCCGCCGCCTCTTCGACCAGCGCCGCATTTTGCTGCGTAACCTGATCCATTTGATTGACGGCCAGATTGATCTGCTCGATACCGGTGGTTTGCTCGCTGCTGGCGGCGGTAATTTCGCTGATGATGTCGGACACCCGGCGCACGCTCGAGACGATTTCGTGCATGGTGCTTCCGGCCTGATCGACAAGCTGCGTGCCGGCGCTGACCTTGACTACGGAATCGTCGATCAGATGCTTGATTTCCTTGGCGGCCTGGGCGCTGCGCTGCGCCAGGTTGCGCACTTCCGAGGCCACCACCGCAAAGCCGCGTCCCTGTTCGCCGGCGCGCGCCGCTTCCACCGCCGCATTCAGCGCCAGGATATTGGTCTGGAAGGCGATGCCGTCGATGACGCCGATGATATCGACGATTTTCTTCGACGATTCGTTAATCGAGGTCATGGTCTCGACCACTTGCCCGACCATGGCGCCGCCCTTGACGGCGACCTCGGAGGCAGCGGCCGCCAGGGTATTGGCCTGGTGTGCATTGTCGGCGTTTTGTCTGACGGTACTGGTCAATTCCTCGAGCGACGAGGCGGTCTCTTCAAGCGAGCCGGCCTGCTGCTCGGTGCGCGACGACAGGTCCAGATTGCCGGTGGCAATTTGCGACGAAGCCGTGGCAATCGTGTCGGTGCCGTTGCGCACCTCGCCGACGATTTTCACCAGACTGTCGTTCATGCCTTTCAAGGCGTGCAGCAATTGGCCGGTCTCGTCGCGCGAATTGACGTCGATGGCGCTGCTCAGGTCGCCGCCGGCCACCGTCTGCGCCACCTGAACGGCGATATTCATCGGCACCGTGATCGAACGTGTCAACAGCCAGGCGATGACGGCACCGCCGAGGACGGCCGCCAGGCTCAGCACGACCATCAACAGGCGCGCTTTATTGTATTCGGCTTCGGCATCGAGGGCACTCTGGTCGCTCTGCTTGTTTTCGATATTGATCAGGTCCGACACGGCTGCCATCCATTTGGCCTGAATCGGGCGCAAGTCGCGCATCAACAGCCTGGTCGCCTCATCGTTTTTATTGGCCAGACCGAATTCGGCGATCTTGCTCATCAGCGGCGCCGCCACCGGTTCCAGTTCCGCCAGGCGCTTCATGACCTCTTGTTCTTCGGGCGTGATATCGCCGGCACTGGCGAACAGCTTTTTCAGTTTCTCTTCCGCGACACGATATTTATCGGTTTGCGCTTGCAAGCGTTCGACTTCGGGCTGCATTTCCTTGATATCGCTGAGCAAGACGATATTGCGCAAGACAATCATCCGGTCCGAGACCGTGCCGCGCATGGTGGCGGCCAGATAAGCCTCGACATTGTTGACCTTGGTAATTTCTTCCATGCGCTGATTGATCGCGGCAAGACGGCTGATGCCGAGCACGGCAATGGCAATCAGCAACAATAAAATGACCGCGAATCCGGCGCCGAGGCGCGTGCCAATTTTCCAGTTTTTCATATTAAATTTCACCTGATTTTGATTATTTCCTAAAGTGTTTTTGCGAGGGAGCGTTTCCTGACCGCCGTCTATGCCGCCAGCCTGGTGGCGACCAGCCCCATTTCGGGACCTGACATCAATTTTTCGATATCGACCAGGATCAACATGCGTTCGTCCAGCGTGCCGAGGCCGGTCATATAATCGGTCGCGATGGCGGCGCCCATTTGCGGCGCCGGCTTGATTTGCTCATCAGTCAGCACGATGACGTCGGACACGCTGTCGACCACGATGCCCAAGGTGCTGCCATAGACATTCAAGATGATGACGACCGTGAACTGGTCGTAAGTGGCATTGCCCAAACCAAATTTGATACGCATGTCGATGATCGGCACGATCACCCCACGCAGGTTGACCACGCCCTTGATATGGGCTGGCGCATTGGCCATTTGCGTGACGGTTTCATAGCTGCGCAATTCCTGGACCGATTGAATGTCGATGCCATACTCTTCCTTGCCCAGTGTGAAGGTCAGAAATTCGAGAGCCTGGACAGCCGGGCGCGCTGCGCCGTCATTGTTTTCTTTTTTATCGGACATCATGTTTCCTTTTTATGTAGTAAATCCGGCAGCCGGCCTTGCCCTGACAGCCTGATTGGATCCGTCAAGTTTGCTCATGGAGTGCGGTCAAGCAGTGCGCTCAGGTGCCGCGCTCATGTGCTGCGATCTTGTGCTGCGCACGGGGCGAGAAGCGCGGGCGGCGCAACAGCGCCCCGCAGGCACTCAGGTGTGCAGTACAAATAAAAATCGGCGGGATTGGGCCGGAGGACGACGAGGTGGCAGCGGGGAAACGGCGGCCAAAAGGAGTATTGCGTGCGCTATGTGAGAGACATTTTTCTGAGGCTCGCGAATAGCGCTAATCTTTATATTAAACGAGATTTTTAATATTTCAATATTGTACTATTTAAACTTTGTAAAAAATTTTCGCATCAATAAATTTACAAATAAATCGTATTGCATCGGCATGTGCGCACAATATATTGCGGCGACCTGCGCGGCTTAAGTCAGCTTCTTGCGCGCCAGGACAGCAACCCGATGCGCACGCTGCGGCGCGGCTGGCAATGCCGCCGGGCTGCCCTGCGTATGCGCGGCCAGTCGAAACACGCTGACCACGCGCGCCAGATTGGAGGCCTGGTCTTGCAGCGACTCGGCCGCCGCCGCCGCCTCTTCAACCAGGGCCGCGTTTTGCTGCGTGCTCTGATCCATTTGCGTGATCGCCTCATTGATTTGTTCGATCCCTGCGGTCTGTTCGGCGCTGGCCGCGGTAATCTCGCTGATGACATCGGAAACGCGGCGCACGCTGGCCACGATATCGTTCATGGTCGCCCCGGCCTGATCGACGAGTTGCGTGCCGGCCCCGACCTTGATCACCGAATCGTCGATCAGATGCTTGATTTCCTTGGCGGCCTGGGCGCTGCGCTGCGCCAGATTGCGCACTTCCGAGGCCACCACCGCAAAACCGCGGCCCTGTTCGCCGGCGCGCGCCGCTTCCACCGCCGCGTTCAGCGCCAGGATATTGGTCTGGAAGGCAATGCCGTCGATCACGCTGATGATGTCGGCGATTTTCTTCGACGACGCATTAATCGAAGCCATGGTCTCGACCACTTGCCCGACCATGGCGCCGCCCTTGACGGCGACCTCGGAGGCGCTGGCGGCCAGGCTGTTGGCTTGCCGCGCATTGTCGGCATTTTGCCTGACCGTGCTATTCATTTCTTCCATCGACGAGGCCGTCTCTTCGAGCGAGCCGGCCTGCTGTTCGGTGCGCGAAGACAAATCCTGGTTGCCGACCGCAATTTGCGACGAGGCCGTGGCTATCGTCTCGGTACCGCTGCGCACTTCACCGACGATTTTCACCAGACTGTCGTTCATGTCTTTCAAGGCCTGCAACAATTGACCGGTTTCATCATGCGTCGTCACGTCGATGCGGCTGCTCAAATCACCGGCGGCAACGGTCTGCGCCACCTGCACGGCGGCCCGCATCGGAACCGTGATCGAACGCGTCAGATACCAAGCAATCGCGGCGCCGACCAGAATCGCCAGTCCGCTCAATACGAGCGTCAAAACGCGGGCGCTGCGATAGGCCGCATTGGCGTCTTCCACATCCTTTTTGTTTTTAGCTTTTTGAACAGCAACAAATTCAAGCAATGTGTCTTGCCATTTGGCCGTCGCCGGTGCAGCCTTGCCCATCAAAAATTGCGTGGCTTCGGCATTTTTGTTTGCCAATCCCAAGGCGACGACCTTGTCGTTGAGTGGGCGGGTCGTCGCCTGCTCCTCTTTCATCTTTGCCAGCAAGGCCTGGCCTTTCTCATCGAGCGGCAAGGTGGCCAGAATGTCTTCGGCTGCGCTATACGATTTGCGCGCCTCGTTAATGACCGCCAATTCCTTCTGCATGCTCGATTCGTCTTCGATCAAGACGACATTACGCATCACGCGCGAGACGACATGAACCGCTTGCGACATGTCTTCGAGCAAACCCATTTTGTATACATTGACATCGACCACATGATGCAAAGCTGCATTGGTGCGGCTCATGCCGAAATTTCCCAACAAGGCCACGCCGGCAAGCAGCGTCAGCACCAGGCCGAAGCCGAGTCCGAGACGGGTGCCGATGCGAAGATTTGCGATGTTCATATATTTATCCCATTCATCATTCAAAAAAGTTTATCTTTGGCTTAAGCCGCGTGGCGCTGCATGCGCCGCAGTTCGGGCAAGGACATCAGGTGGGCGATATCGATCAGCGACACCTTGCGATGCTTGATCTGGCCGATACCGCACAGGTAGTCGGCCAGCATCGGCCGCGCGCGATGCGTCGGCGCTTTGATCTGCAGCGCCCCCAGCGCGATCACATCGGTCACGGCATTGACGACCAGACCGAGCAAGTGCGTATCGACATGCAGGACGATGACCACCGTGTGCTCATCGTAACTGATGGGCTTGCAATGGAATTTGATGCGCAAATCGATCACCGGGATGATCAGCCCGCGCAAATTGATGACGCCCTTGATAAAGTCGGGCATCTGGGCAATCGGCAGCACGGCGTCGTAGGGACGCAGCTCTTGCACCGCATCGAGATCGATGCCGTATTCCTCGCTACCCAGTTTGAACGTCAGGCATTCGAGCATATCGGCCGCGCGCGGCGCAACGGCGGCACGGTTTCTTGTATTGCGTGTGTTTTGTAACATGGCATTCCCTCTGACTGTAGTTCCGGCATCGAGGCACGCCCAGCTGGCGGCGCGATCCTGGCGTGATAAAACCATCGGCGACAGGCCTCGTGACAAGCGTGCCCGCAAATGCAACCCAGCAACACCAGACGGCGCCAGACAGCAAGACCATGAGCACAGCGTGCAAGACCAGTTTTTCGATATTAAAATTCGGCGGGATTTGGCCGGAGGAAGAAACAGTAACCGCAGGGGAGGGGCGGTCGAAAATGACTACTTGCGGCAACCTTCCAGTGCATGAGATTGAGGCACGGGATGGCTGCGAAATATAATTTCAACAGGTAAATACCTGTCCGATGAAATGAGTATAGCGCCTTTTTTTCTGAGTGCAATTTATTTTTATGGCGATTTTTTGTTTCGTATTTTTTTGATATTTCTATTTGTCATGCTTCATGTGTCTTGCCTTACCCGCAAGGCCATCTTTGCCATTCTTTCATCCTGATATCGGCCATTCGCCGGCCCGCGTTTTATGGGCGCGCCGCCTTGCTGTCAAGCTGCCACAACATATCCGGGTCACAACTTAACAAAAATTTTCTGATATCTATCAAAATCAAGCCGCGGTCTTTTAACATGCACACACCGAGCAGATAATCGAGCGCAATGCTCGACGCCAGCGGCTTGACCGGCTTGATCTGGGCGGTCTGCACCTCGATCACATCGGCGACGCGGTCTACTACGAGGCCCGCTGTCTGGCCATCGACCTTGACGATGATCACAACCGTAAACTGATCGTACACTGGCTGGCCCAGATTGAGCCGGAGCCGCAGATCGATGACGGGAATCGTCATGCCACGCAAGGCCATCAAGCCTTTGATAAAGACCGGCGTGTCGGCAAGCGCCGTGACGGCCGCATAGCCGCACAGCTCTTGCACGCACTGCAAGTCAATGCCAAACTCGTCCGTGCCCAGCGTAAACGTCAGCGACTCGAAGTGCGCTGCCGATTTCAGCTTGACGACATGCTTATCCATATCCGACATCCTGATTCCTTTGCGTAACTGATGCAAAGACGTCGCTGACATCCTGATCCACATGCAAGTGGACGAGCAGCGCACGACTTCCCGCCAGGGAAATACTGAGCGCATCGCGTGTTTGTCGGCATGCTCATCACTTGCAGCCGGCCGCGGCGCAATGCAAAACCGCGACAAGGGCCGGCAAACGGCAATGGCGCAAACACACAATACGGGGACAAATGTCGGCGGGATTGGGCCGGAGAAATTCAGTGGCTGCAGGGGAGAGGCAACCGGTATATTCGGCAGCAAGAGGCCGGGGGCGGATCAACAAGGCTCGCGGCGTCACTGGAATCGGCCAGGCGGGAGCCTAGCGTGATTGCATTATAAGTGAATTTTTCTATATAGCAAATCAAATGCGAAAAAATTTAACGATTGCTGCGTGTGTAAAAAATACAGGGCAATCGCCTTGCATGCCAATGAAAATGGCAAGAGAAGAGGAAATGATGATAAATTATCTAGCTGACGATACTCGAGGACACGGCAAGCGGCATGACAGGGCTGGAGACGTGGCATGACAGGTATTCATTGGTTTTTTGATCAGTCTGCGCCGACGCAAAATATAGTCGGGAAGGCAATGCGGTCGAGAAAAAACACCATCGCCTGCGGCTATTCATCAACCATGTCGGCCGTCTCCAAGGCTAGCCGTTTTCAATACCGTTGAATGCACTACCCGCTGCCAGGAAACGATTCATGAAGACATCCTCACCCGTGTTCTCGTCGCAGCCGCTGGTGCTGCTACAGTTCACGACAGTCTATTTTTTACTGGCGTTTGCTGCCCTGCTGTTGCCGCGCCAGATAGGTGCGGTGGCAACGCTATGGCCCGCCAGCGCACTCGGCGTTGCTTATCTGCGCAGCGGGCGCGCCGCCCGTGCTCCCGCTTTGCTGGCCTGCGCGCTGCTGGCCAATCTGGCGGCCCATTTAGGCGCCGGCGATGCGCTGTTGCCGTCGCTGAGCTTCGCCGCCGTCAACACCGTGGAAATGGGATTGGCGGCGCTGCTGCTGCAGCGCAGCGGCGCCGATCGCAGTTTTAATGAAAGCCCCGAAAAATATCTGCAGCTGCTGCTGCTCGGCGCCTGCGTGGCGCCAGTGGCCGGCGCCACGCTCGGCGCTGCGCTGCTGGCATGGCAGCAGGCCGCATCGTTCATCGCCATCTGGCCGGTCTGGTACGCATCCTCGGTCATCAGTGCGATCGGCATGCTGCCGCTGGCGCTCAGCAGCCTGAGCCAGCCCACAGAAACCGATGCGGCGATCGACTGGAAAAAAGCGCTGCCGGCGGCCGTGCTGACGGTCGCAGTCACGCTGGCGGCCTTGCACTATCTGCCGTTTCCTTTTTTGGCCATCATGATGCCGCTGATCATAGCGGCCGTGAAACTGCCGTTTCGCAGCACGGCGCTGCTGGCCTGGATTTCTTCGAGCGCTACCGGCGGCCTGATCGTCAGCGGCTTTTTTACTTCGCCCAACCTGAACGTACCGCAGATCGCCATGCTGTATATGCCTTTGCTGCTGACGACGCTGCCGCCGATGGCGCTGGCCACCAGCATCAGGCAGGGGAAAATGAAAGACCTGGTGCGCCGGCAGTTCGATGAAACCATCGAGCGCAACCGGCGCCAGCTGCAAACCATCATCGACCACATTCCGGCGATGGTCGGCTACTGGGATGCCGACCTCAACAACCGTTTCGGCAACCACGCCTACCAGGACTGGTTCGGCGTCGATCCCGAAAGCATGCGCGGCCAGCACATCCGCGCCATCATCGGCGAACAGCACTACCTGCGCAACCGCGCCGGCATCGAGGCCGTACTGCGCGGCGAATCGCCGATGTTCGAGCGTACGCTGGTCGACCAGGGCGGGCAGATGCGCCACACACTGGTGTCCTATGTGCCCGAAATGGACGCCGGCACCGTCAAGGGCTTTTATGAAGTCGTCACCGACATCACGGCCTCCAAGCAGGCGCAGCGCGACCAGCTCGAGGCGCAGACGCAATTGCAGGGCATTATCGATGCGGCCAGCGAGTTCGCCATCATCGCCGTCCACCTCGACGGCGCGATCCGCGTCTTTAGCGTCGGCGCCGAACGCATGCTCGGCTATCGCGCCGCCGAGCTCATCGGCAAGCAGACCCCGGCCCTCTTTCTCGATCGCGAAGAAGTACTGGCACGCAGCGCCGAATTGAGCGAAAAAATGGGGCGGCCGGTTGACAGCATCGAAATTTTCGTCGGTCAGGCGCGCCTGGGCCATGCCGACAAGCAGGAATGGACTTTCGTGCGGCAAGATGGCAGCCGCCTGCCGGTCAATCTGGTGGTCTCGGCCATCCGCGATGCCGACGACGCCGTCATCGGCTATCTGGGCATTGCCAACGACATTACCGAACAAAAGCAATTGCAGGCATCGCTGACCCAGGCCAAGGAAGCGGCCGAAGCGGCCAGCGGCGCCAAGAGCCAGTTCGTGGCCAATATGAGCCATGAAATCCGCACCCCGCTCAATGCCGTATTGGGCATGACCCATTTGCTGGCCCGCACCCCTTTATCGGAAGACCAGGAAAAATATCTCGACATGATACGGGTGTCGGGACAAGCGCTGCTCAACGTCTTGAACGACATTCTCGATTTTTCCAAGATCGAGGCCGGCCGCATGGAGCTGGCGCCCGACCAGTTCCAGCTCGGCGAAATGCTCACCGCCCTGTCGACCATCATGGCGGTCAATGCCGGCGACAAAGAGCTGGAGCTGGCCATCGGCATCGATCCGCACGTGCCGGCCATGTTGTACGGCGATGTGCTGCGCTTGCAGCAAGTGCTGATCAACCTGACCCACAATGCCATCAAATTTACCGAACAGGGTGAAGTGACGCTGTGGGTCGAGCTGGCCCGCGAATTGCCGCTCTTGCGTCCCGATACCGTCTGGCTGCGCTTTAGCGTGTGCGACACCGGCATCGGCATGAACGAGAGTCAGCAGGCCAGGCTGTTTTCAGCCTTTTCGCAAGTCGATTCGTCGATGACGCGGCGCTTCGGCGGTTCCGGTCTGGGCCTGACCATTTCGCGGCGCCTGGTCGAGATGATGCATGGCACGCTCGACGTCCACAGCACGCTCGGCGTCGGCAGCCGGTTCACCGTCACCGTACCGCTGAGCGTGAGCGGCAAAGAGGGCATTGATCTGCGCCGCACCGAAGCCGAGCGCAATCTGCGCATCCTGGTGGTTGACGATAACCGCAGCAGCCGCGACTATCTGAGCAAGACGCTGCGCGCCTGGACCGCTGAAGTCGACAGCGCCAGTTGCGGCGCCGACGCCCTGCACCTGCTGCAAAGGCGGCGCAGCAAGGGCGAACGCTACGATCTGGCGCTGATCGACTCGAGCATGCCGGAAATGGATGGCCTCAGTACGATGCTGGCGCTGCGCCGCCAGCAGCCGGACGCGCAGATGGCGGCCGTCATCATGGTCAGCGCCTTTCAGCGCGCGCGCCTGATCAGTGAAGCGGCGGCATCGCAAGCCGATGCCATCATGATCAAGCCGGTCACCGGTACCAATCTGTACGATATCTTGCAGGTGGCGCTGGCCGCCGGCGAGGGCCGGCAGAAGGCGGCGCCGTTCGCGCTGCGCTCGCTGCCGCCGCCGCCGGCGATTGCCGGCGCCCGCCTGCTGCTGGTGGAAGACAATCACTTCAACCAGATCGTCGCCAGAAGCATGCTGGAACAGGCCGGGGCAGTGGTCGATGTCGTCGACAATGGCCAGAAGGCGCTCGACCGCTTGCGCGCAGGCGGCTGTCCTTACGATCTGGTCTTGATGGATGTGCAAATGCCGGTCATGGACGGCTTTACCGCGACCCAGGTGATCCGCAATCAATTGCAGATGAGCTTGCCGGTGCTGGCGATGACAGCCGGTGTCATGCCATCCGAACGCGAGCAATGCCTGGCTTCCGGCATGAATGACTTTATCGCCAAGCCGATCAATCCCGAGCATATGCTGGCGACCATCGCCCTGCATTTGCCGCCGCGGCCGGTGGCGGCCAGCGTTGTACCGCCGGCATCGCCGCTCCAGGACTTTAATGCCGAACCATTATTGATGGCCACGCAAGACGACCCGCCCAACCGGAAAAAAATCCTGTCGCTGATCCGGGCGCAGATCGAGCGCGCGCCGCAGCAGCTCGACGAAGCCCGCCAGGCCTGGCAAGAAGGACGCCAGGCCGATGCCGCGCATGTCTTTCACACGCTGCGCGGCAGCATCGGCACGCTCGGCGCCCGGCAATTTGCGACGGCCTCGAGTGCAGTCGAGCGCGCCATCCTGGCCGGCGACGGCCTACAGGTAGGGCCGCTGTTCGAACAGGCCGAGCAGGCATTGCAAATGACGCTGTCGCAGGCGCATCACTGGCTCGAACAATATGCAGAACAGATGCGCGATACCGCACCGGGCGTCACGCCCGAGCCCTAAGCGCCATCGCGAACGCGCGAGCGTGACTAGCAATGGTCCGGGCAACGAACAAGCACTCACGCGCCAGGATGCTTGGCAAATAAATCCCTGAAACTGCTGAACATCTCTTCAGCTGCCAGCAAACTGTTGGCCACTTCATTGATCTTGCTGCGGCTCGAACGCGAGTAGGCGCGCAAGACTTCAAACGCCGTATCGCGATCGGTATGGAATTTTGCCATCAGCATTCCCACTGCCATGCTCGTTTCGCGGCCGGCATTCAGGGCCGTGGTCAGATTGGCTTCACTGCCGCGCAACAGCCGGATTTCATCGGCGCGGCCGAGCGCCGCTTCAAAGGCCGGGATGATCTGGGCGATCTCGAAAGGCTTGAGCAAATAGCCGACGGCGCCATTCTCGGTCGCCTGGCGGACGATATCGGCTTCGGCATGGGCGGAGATGAACATAAAGGGAATGCTGGTTTCCAGGTGCAGATGTTTGGCCAGTTCAATGCCCGACATGCCGCTCATCATGACATCGAGCACCGCCAGATCGGGATTGAACTGTCCAATCATATTCAGGGCATCCTGGCCGTTGGTCGTCTCTACCGTTTCATAACCGGCATTGCGCAGCACTTGACTGATGGTGGTCAACGTCAGCAAATCATCGTCGACCAGCAAAACGCGGCGTTTGGACATCGATTGCGTAACCATTTGTGGCAGTACTCCTCAAATAGGCAAACAGAAAACCAGATTTAATGAATATATCATTAACGACTGGAATTTCGCCATTATTCTTGATCAAAACGTTGGTCAAGATCTTGCTCAAAACGATTGCCGTTTCAGGCGCACATGCCCTCGGCGGCGCCGGCGGCGGCCGCGGCTGTTGCGATCGGCCGACAAAATATTGCCGGCCAGGCCAGGCCGCTAGCGGCCGCGCGCAGCGAGATCGGCAAGCTGGCGCTCGAGCTCGTGAATACGCGTCAACAATTGCAAGGCAAGCCCGACACCGGCCATATCGAGCTCAAAATCGTCGCGCAAGCGACGCGCCGTGCGCGCCGCCACGATGCAGCTGGCTTGAAACAGAGGCTGCGGCTGCAGCTGGCGCGGCGCCGGCAACACCCCAAGTTCGATCAGTTCAGACAGCTCGGACACCGACATGCCCGAATAGCGGGCCAGCTCGTCGAGCGAACACTGCTCGACCTCGTCCAGGCTGATCGCTTCCACCAGATAGCTTGTCATGACTTGCCTCCCTTGTCCGCCTGGACGGCAGAGCGCGGATTGAAGCGCGACGCCGCCGCCAGTTTTGTGTATAACTCGCGCTCGCCGGCGCTCGCCGCCGCCGGCACTTCAATCCGCACCACGGCATACAGATCGCCCGTCGCCTCGGCCTTTCCCTTGGCCGGCAAGCCGCGCTTTTGCAGCCGGAACTTGCGCCCGGCAACCGTATTCGGCGGCACCGTCAGCTCGACCGTGCCGCCCAGCGTCGGCACCGGCACGCTGGCGCCCAGCACCGCTTCCCACGGCGTAAGCGGCAGATCGAGGTAGAGATCGCGCTCGCTGACGCGAAATACCGGATGCTCGGCCAACTGCATGACGACATACAGATCGCCGGCCGGGCCGCCGTTCAGGCCGGGGCCGCCCTTGCCCGGCAGGCGCAAGCGCTGGCCGTCCTGTGCATTTTTCGGCACCTTGACCCGAAACGTGCGCGGCACGCGCCGCATGCTGCCGGCACTGTCGTACTCGGGCAGGCTGACGCCGATTTCAATCTCGGCGCCGGCATGGATCTGCTCGAGCGTGATCGTGGTCCTGACTTCGAAATCCTGTCCCGGCACTGCCGTTGACTGACGGCCGCGCCGGCGCGCACCGGAAAAACTGGCGAAAAAATCTTCGAGATCGATATCGCCGAAATCGGCGCCGGCGCCGGCCTGCCGGCCCCAGTCGGGCGGCGGCGTAAACGATTCGCCGCTGCGATGCTGTCCAAGCTGATCGTATTCGGCCCGCTTGTCGCTGTCTTTTAGAGTCCTGTACGCTTCGGAAATATCCTTGAATTTCGCTTCGCCCTCGGCATCCTTGGAGACATCGGGATGGAATTGATGCGCCAGCTTGCGATACGCCTGCTTGATCTCGGCCGTGGTCGCGCTGCGCGGCAATCCCAGAATTTCGTAGTAGTCTTTATATTTCATGGCTCTCTTTGTGGTGGGATCGCCGCAGCGGGTCAAACGCTGCGGCGATGCGGTCAGTCGGAACAACAGCCTTGCACCTGCACGCCGCCAAGCCAGCCGGAATTTACGGCGAAAACCGAATCTGTTTGAGGCGGCGCCAACGACGCGGCAGGGCGGCGGCCTCGCGCTCGGCGCTCTTGACCAGATAATCGCAAACAAAGCCGGCGCCGAAGGCGCACGCACCGCGCTGCAAAGCGGGCGCGCTCAATAAGTTGATGGCCACTGCCACATCGTTCAAATGCCCGAGACAATCCTGCAATTTCCCCAATTGCCCGATATAGGGTTTAATTTGCCGCGGCGGATAAAGCGCGCGAAAGAAATCGAGCGCATAGCGCAGCTTCTTGCCGGCAATGCGCATCCGATGACGGCCGGTCGGATCGTCGCCGCGCACCAGCTCTGCGCGGCGCTGCAACCTTTTTTGATAGCGGCGCAGCATGCCGCTGGCCAGGCCGGCCACCGGCATCGACAGCGTTTGCGCTTCGGCATGAACCCAGCGGCCCAGCGCCAGCAGCAGCAGCGTATAACGCGGCGAGGCCACGTCCTGCACGGCCTTGGCCCGCTGGCCGGCAGCCTGCGCCAGCAAGGCCTGGCGCAGCGGCACCAGGCGCGCAGCCTGCTCCGGATAAGCGCGCTCGAGAGCCGGCAGCGTCTCTGCCGCCAGCACGTCCCATTGGCGCGCCGCGCCGAGCGTAGCGGCCAGCCAGCGCAATTCCTCGTCGAGTCCCGGCGGCAGCGGCAGATGGCGCGCAAACAGCCCCAGCGCGCTGCGCAGGCGCCGCACGCCGACACGCATCTGATGCACGGCCTCCGGGTCCTCGCCGGCGCTCAGGGCTTCTTCATTGCCCTGTATCTGCTGCACGCAATTGGCGACGATGGCGCTCAGCGCCTGTCCGGCCGACATCGCGCGCGGCAATGACAGCAACTGCGCGTGCTGTACCTGCACCGGCTGCGGCAACAGCAATTGGTAACCGCGCTGGGCCTTGCTGGCATTGCCCAGCCTGAGCGGCACCGCGCCGGCCAGCGCCTGCGCCAGCTCGAACAGGCAGGCCGGATCGCCCGACTTCAATTCGAGCTCGATTTCGCTGATCGGCACGCTGAGCCTGCCGTACGCAATGCGGCCGCGATCGAGCGCCAGCTCGACCTGGTCGCCAAAGCGCGAGCGCAATTGCCAGCTGATGCGCTCGAAGTCGGTCGAAAATGCCGGCGCCAGCTGCTGTTCAAGCTGCGGATCGGCCAGCACCTCGGCCCAGTGGCCCTTGCCGACCAGCTGGCGCAGGAGCGCCAGATCGGGCCGCGCCTGCGTGAGCGCCGATTCCCATTCGTGGCGCTGGTGCAGGCCGCCTTCGACGCTGCCGCCGCCCTTGAGCGTTTGCACCAGCGTGCGCCCGTGCTTGCGCACGCGCAGGCCGCAGGCATGGCGCTGCAGATAGGCATCCGGCGTATCGAAATAAGTATTGCGCAACAGCTGGCGCTGCGGCGCCTCGGTCGCATACAGCGCCAGCAGCGGATGGCGCATAAAGGCGGCCACATCGGCCGGATCGATGGATAACTTCAGTTCGATTTCCATTTTTTTATCTTTGTAAAAAACGAACGGTGGATTGAATTTACATTGTCGCGGCCACGCCCGGCGTCCGTCTGTACGCCGGCGCCACAGGCCCGGCGTGCCGACAGCCAGCGGCCATTACTTATTTTACACCGTAAAAAATGGCGTTCCGGGCAGGCTGCGCGGCAGAGGGGGAAGATTATTTAGAGGATCTCGGACGGCCGTCACGGCTGCGCCGGCGCCATTGCGCAACTCATCGCCTGTCCCATGCGCACGCTGCGCTCAGGCGCCCATTGCGGATCAAAGCGCAGCGCATCTTTCTGAAACAGCATCACGACCGTCGAGCCGAGCAGGAAACGGCCCATTTCCTCGCCTTGCTTCAAGACAATCTGTTCCTCGTCATAACGCCATTCGCGGATGGCGCTGCTGCGCGGCGGATTGACCACGCCATGCCACGCCGTCTGCATGCTGCCGACAATGGTGGCGCCAACCAGCGTCAGCACGAACTGGCCGTGCGGCGAATCGAATACGCAGACCACGCGCTCATTGCGGGCAAATAGCGCCGGCACGCCGCGCGCCGTGGTGGGATTGACCGAAAACAGCGTGCCCGGCACATAAATCATGCGCCGCAGACGGCCGTCGCACGGCATGTGGATGCGGTGATAATCCTTCGGACTGAGGTATAGCGTGGCGAAACTGCCGTCGGAAAATTGCGCCGCCAGTTCGCGGTCGCCACCGACCAGGGCGGTGGCGCTGTAGGCATGGCCTTTGGCCTGAAAAATGCTGCCGGCCTCGATCGCACCGAACTGGCTGATCGCGCCGTCGACCGGCGAGACCAGTTCGGCGTCGGCCAGAGGGCGGGCGCCGGCGCGCAGCGCGCGCGTGAAAAATTCGTTAAAACTGGCATAGCTGCCTGGATCGGGATTGGCCGCTTCCTGCATGTCGACCTGGTAATGTCCGATAAACCACTTGATGATGGCACTGGTTACGACGCCGGCACGGGCGCCGGCCACCTTGCCGGCCAAAACGGTGAGGGCTTGCTTGGGCATCAGGTATTGCGACAGAACGGCGAGACGGTCACGCACGATAAAAATCCTTGGATAAAAATGAGCGCCATTATACAGGCCCCGGCCAGCGGCCCGGAATTGACCCGAAATCGGCTTGAAAGGCGGCCTGCCGAGCCGCCGGCGCGATGAATGCGCAGCGGCCGCGCCGGCGCGGCATCAACGCGGCAGTGTCGTCTGCCCGCTGCGGCTCATCGCATGGACCAGCTTGTTTTGATAGATCTGCGCTTTTTGATTGCCGTTCGAGGCGGCCCGCCGAAACCAGCTGCGCGCCTGCGTCAGATCTTGCCGTGCGCCCTGCCCGCTGTAATACATCAGGCCCAGGTTGAACTGCGCCCGCGCATGTCCCTGATCGGCGGCGGCCCGATACCAGGCCAGCGCCCGCCGGCTGTCCTGGGCCACCGCCAGGCCGTTGTCGTACAACAGGCCGAGCTTGAACTGCGCCACCGGATGGCCCTGATCGGCCGCCTTTTGATACCAGGCCATGGCCGTGCTCAGACTGGCCGCGCCGGCGCGGCCCTCTTCATACATTGCCCCCAGATTGAACTGGGCGGCGGCATAGCCCTGCTCGGCCGCCTTGCGATACCACTGCACCGCGAGCGCGCGATCCTGGACCGTCTTGATGCCATGCTCGTATTTCAAGGCCAGGCCGAATTGTGCCCGCACATGCCCCTGCACGGCGGCCTTGTCGAGCCACAGCAGCGCTTGCGTCGCATCCTGAAAGACGCCGTCGTCGCCATCGAGCAGCATGCCCAGATGGTACTGGGCCGCCGCATGGCCTTGCTCGGCGGCCTTGCGGTAATACTGCATCGCATGCCGGCTGTCAGCATCGACGCCCTGCCCATGTTCGTATTTCAGGCCCAGATTGTTTTGCGCGCTGGCGTGGCCCTGTTCGGCCGCCCGCTCATACCAGCCGATGGCTTTTTTGACGTCTTGCGGCACGCCCTGGCCGTTATCGTAGATCAG
>JAIZVZ010000221.1 GCA_021768485.1 Oxalobacteraceae bacterium
CGCGCGCTGGCGTGCCGGCGGCGGCTTGCCGCAAACGGTCGATGGCGTGCGCGGCTATTGACGGCCTGGCTGGCATGTTCTCCGACAGAAAAATCAGGTTTTGCCTGATGGCACGACAGGGCCGCCTGGCACGATAGTACGGGTGCCGCCCCGGCCCCGGTTCCGGCGTCCGTGATCGCCTTTCCAGAAAGTCTGCCCCGTGAAATTGCCATCCCCAGATGAGCGGCGTGAACTGCTGATCCGTCGCCGCAACGAAAAGATGGCCCGTTCGCCGCACGCCTATGTGCGCGGCAATACTGCCCAGTATTATGAATGGCTGCACCGCCAGCGGGGTCATCGCCTGCCGCGCGGGCCGGCGATCTGGATTTGCGGAGACTGCCATATCGGCAACCTGGGGCCGCTTGCCGCGGCCAACGGTCAGGTCGAGGTCGGCATCCGGGACTTCGATCAGACCGTGATCGGTAATCCGGCACATGACCTGATCCGGCTGGGCCTGTCCCTGGCCACCGCCGCCCGCGGTAGCAGCTTGCCGGGGATCGTCACGGCGCGCATGCTCGAGCAGATGCTGGAGGGCTATGAAGAAGCACTGGCAGAGCCCGACGAGATTGGCGCCGCACAGGTATCGCAGCCGTCGCTGGTCAAAAGTACCGTGCGCGGTGCTGTCAAGCGGTCCTGGAAACACCTGGCGCGTGAACGGATCGTTGATCTCAAGCCGTCCTTGCCGATGGGGCGCGGTTTTTGGCCTTTGGCTGACGCCGAACGGGCAGCGATCGAGGCGCTGTTCGAGGCGCCGGACGTCATTGCATTGGTCACCGCATTGAAGACCCGCGATACCAGCGCCCGCATCAGGTTGCTGGACGCCGGTTATTGGGTCAAGGGCTGTAGCTCCCTCGGGTTGCTGCGCTATGCGGCGTTGTTGCAGGTCGATGATGAATTTTGCCTGATGGATATCAAGGAAGCGGTACGCGCCGCCGCCGTCCGCTATCCCAAGGTCACAGTGCCGCGCGATAACGCGCGCAGGGTGGTCGAAGGGGCGCGTGCTTTATCGCCGGCATTGGGACGTCGCATGAGCGCCCAGCGTTTCATGGACCATGGGGTTTTTATTCGCGAATTGCTGCCGCAGGACCTCAAACTTGAAATTGCGCGTGTCGATCCGCGCGAGGCGATGCGGGCG
>JAIZVZ010000222.1 GCA_021768485.1 Oxalobacteraceae bacterium
TGGGCCTGGCCCTGCTGGCGCAGATGATCGCCAAGCGGCCGCCGTCGCAACACCACTCGTTCGGCTTCGGCCGCGCCGAGGCGCTGGCGGCTTTCGTCAACAGCCTGGTGTTGCTGTTCCTGGTGGCGTGGATCGGCTACGAAGCCATCAGCCGCTTCCGCCATCCGGAGGCGGTGCATGGCGCCACTGTATTCATCGTCGCCGGCATCGGCCTGGTGATCAATCTGGTGCTGGCGTGGATATTGTCGCGCGGCGACAGTAATATGAACACGCGCGCCGCGCTGGTGAATGTGCTGGGCGACCTGCTTGGCTCGGTGGCCGCGCTGGTGGCCGGCGCGGTGATCTATTTCACCGGCTGGGTACAGATCGACCCGCTGCTGTCACTGTTCGTCGCCGTGCTGATCCTGAAATCGACGCTGAGTGTGCTGTATGAGTCCTACCACTTCCTGATGGGCGGCGTGCCGCATGAGATCGACTACCTCAAAGTGGGCGAAGACCTCGGGCTGATCGACGGCGTGTGCTCGGTGCACGACCTGCACGTGTGGGACATGGCGCCCGGCCAGCCGGCGCTGATCGGCCACGTCGAAATCACCGACCTCGAACGCTGGCCCGATATCCTGCACGCCATCAAAGCCATGCTGCTCGAAAAACATGGCATCGACCACATCACCCTGCAAGCCGAAGTCGCCCCGCAAGGACACGCATGACAAGCCGAGGCGGGACAGTGGCCGCCACGGTCGCACTTATGCTAGCAAAAGCAAGCAGCGCATGTTCTTGCCCTCCCCGGTCGTCAGCCGCGCGTGAAAAAGATTTCATCCTCACATCCAACAACGGCAAGGAGGAAGTAAAGCTAACGCAACTGTCTGTACCGGACCTGATTCGCGTTGAGCCCAAAAACGGAATCCGGCCGGGTGCGGAGTACATGCTTCGGTACACAGGCGGGACAAAATACTGGGCATATCCTAGCGCCATCGATTTCGTGATCGATAAAGCGAGTACGGGACCGCTCAGCTATGGCATTCAATTGAAGGGTGCACCACAACGGCGCCTGCTCACGATGAGCGATGGCGGTGGCAGTTGCGCCAGCAATCAACCGGTCATCGCGCAAGACTTCCGATACAAATTGCCAGCTGATTTGCAGCCATATCGCCAGGCAATCATCTATCGCT
>JAIZVZ010000223.1 GCA_021768485.1 Oxalobacteraceae bacterium
CTGGCTGCTGGACGATGGGCCGCGCACGCAAGCCTACGCCTACCGGGTCTTGACGATCGATGGCAGCCGCATGCGCTGGAGTGCGCCGGACCGGTCGGCGCCGCCGTGCGAGCAGGCATTCGTGCTGAAAAAAGAAGCGCCCGGCACGACGTACACCGATGGCCGCGGCAACAAATTCATTGCCGGCGTGCCGGGCAGCCTGCCGACTTACCTGCTCGAACTCGGCGCCGGCACCTGCAAGGGCATCGAAGACGCCGTGCGGATCAGCTACCCGCTGGTCTACGATACCCGGCACATCGAAGTCATCGAATACGTGAAAGGCAAGCCGGTCACCTCCCGGCGCTTCCACCGCAAGAACTAGAGTCCATCTGACTGAAATATTTTCGTTAGCTAGCGCAGCGGGACTCGCGTACTAGCGTTAAACAGCGGGCGAATCACGAATCTGGCGCGTCCAAGCAACGGCGCCAGTCCAAAGAAAAAAATAAGCGAACAGCGTATTCGGCGGTTGATATTATTACTACGCTTTCGCGCATCTGTCCGTCCAGGGCGCTGCCGCTCAGTCCGCCGCGCCGGGCACCAATTTCCGCCAGGATATCGACGCCGGCTACCGGAAGCACCGACCTGCTATGGCGAGCCGGCTGCGGCCGGCTTGTGGTTTTCCTGCGGCATGGCGCGCACCCATAGGGCGTCCATCGGCTGATGCGGCTTCATGGCCGGCGAGTGCCGCCTCGACGACGAGACCAGGGGAAACAATGCCGACCAATTCGAACGGACACGTGGTGTTCGGTGCGATCGAGGAAAAATGGCTTGCGCTGGGTGGCGCGCGGGCCGGGATTGGCGTGCCGCTGAACAATGAAACACCGACTTACGACGGAGTCGGACGCTATCAGGAATTCAGCGGCGGCACCATCAGCTGGCATCCGCAGACTGGCGCCCATCACGTGTATGGGCTGATCCGGGAACGCTGGCTGGTCATCGGGCGCGAGCGCTTCGGCTACCCGATCACCGACGAAAGCCCGGCGCCGGACGGGGTCGGCCGCTTCAACCATTTCAGGGCCATCGGGCCGGGCGGGCCGCTTGGCGACGCCTCGATCTACTGGACGCTGGCAACCGGTGCCTGCGAGGTGTACGGGGCGATCCGCGACCACTGGGCCGCCACCGGCTG
>JAIZVZ010000013.1 GCA_021768485.1 Oxalobacteraceae bacterium
TGCGGCCCGCGGGCCGCATTATTTGAATATTGATCGACATCGATTTGCAAAGAGAGTGACTATGTTTGGACGTTTGATGCCTTCTGAAGGCAAATTTTTTGACCTGTTCAACCAGCATGCCGAGCTGTGCGTCAAGGGCGCCCAGGAAATGGTGGCGCTGATGACCAATTTCGACGATCTCGAAAACCGGGTGCATGCGATCGAAATCCTGGAAAAGCAGGCCGATAAGGTCACTTACACGACTATCGAGCTGCTGCACAAGACCTTTATCACGCCGATCGACCGCGACGACATCCATAAGCTCATCACGCGCATGGACGACATCCTCGATCTGATGGAGGATGCCGGCCAGACCGTTTCGCTGTACGATATCCGCGCCATCACGCCTGAAGCTAAGCGCCTGGCCGAATTGTGCCTGACCTGCTCCGAGCGCGTGCAGGCGGCGGTCGCGCTGTTGCACAACATGGACAATTCGCGCGAAATCCTGGTGATCTGCGAACAGATCGATCGCCTCGAATCGGATGCCGACCACGTGATGCGGGCCGCCATGTCGAAGCTGTTCCGCGACGAACCGGACGTGCGCAACCTGATCAAGCTGAAGGCGATTTACGAAATTCTCGAAACCGTCACCGACCGCTGCGAAGATGTTGCGAACATCATCCAGGGCATCATCGTTGAAAATGCCTGATTGGTGCCGCACTCCATGCATATCATTCAAATTAGTGTCTATCTGCTCGGCTTTCTGATTCTGCTGGCTCTGGTGTTCGACTTCATGAACGGCTTTCACGACGCCGCCAATGCGATCGCAACGGTGGTCTCGACCGGCGTGCTCAAGCCGCAGACGGCGGTCGCCATGGCGGCCCTGTTCAATTTCATCGCCATCATGATTTTCCCCCTGACGGTGGCCGCCACCGTCGGCAAGGGCACCATCGATCCCGGCGTGGTCGACCAGTACATCGTCTTCGGCGCCCTGGTCGGCGCCATCTGCTGGAATTTCCTGACCTGGTATTACGGCATACCGTCGTCGTCCTCGCATGCGCTGATCGGCGGCCTGGTCGGCGCCGCGCTGGCCAAGTCGGGGCCCGGCGCGCTGGTGTCGGCCGGCCTGATCAAGACCATCGCTTTTATCGTGCTCTCGCCTTTGCTCGGCTTTGTCTTCGGTTCGCTGATGATGCTGCTGGTGTCGTGGGTCTTCGTGCGCTCGACCCCGCGCCGGGTCGACAAATGGTTCCGCCGCCTGCAACTGCTGTCGGCTTCGGCCTACAGCCTCGGCCACGGCGGCAACGATGCGCAAAAGACCATCGGCATCATCTGGATGCTGCTGATCTTTGCCGGTTACGCGCATGCGGGCGACACCATGCCGCCATGGTGGGTGATCGTCTGCTGCTATACCGCGATCAGCCTCGGCACCCTGTTCGGCGGCTGGCGCATCGTCAAGACCATGGGCCAGAAAATCACCAAGCTCAAACCGGTCGGCGGCTTTTGCGCCGAGACCGGCGGCGCCATCACGCTGTTCGTGGCCACCGCCCTCGGCGTGCCGGTCTCGACCACGCACACGATTACCGGCGCCATCGTCGGCGTCGGCGCCGCGCAAAAGATGTCGGCGGTACGCTGGGGTGTGGCCGGCAACATCATCTGGGCCTGGATTTTCACGATTCCGGCGTCGGCGGCGGTAGCTGCCGTGGCCTGGTGGGTCGGCCATCATCTGCTGTAATATTTGCACTAATATTTCCATGCGAAGCAGGGCGCGGCGTGCGCCGCACTGACAAGCAAGGCAGCGATAAAAAAAGCCCCCCGACCGCGAGGTCGGGGGGCTTTTCAATGGCGCCGGCAGATTGTGCCGGCCGTCTTGATCTTATTGCTTACAGCACGTCGCTGGCGTGATCGGCCAGGCGCGAGCGTTCGCCGCGCGCCAGCGTCACATGGCCGCTATGGGCCCAGCCCTTGAAGCGGTCGACCACATAGGTCAGGCCGCTCGAGCCTTCGGTCAGGTAAGGCGTGTCGATCTGCGCGATATTGCCCAGGCATAGGATCTTGGTGCCGGGACCGGCGCGCGTGACCAGCGTCTTGACCTGTTTCGGCGTCAGGTTTTGCGCTTCGTCGATGATCAGGAACTTGTTGACGAAGGTGCGGCCGCGCATGAAGTTGAGCGACTTGATCTTGATGCGCGAGCGGATCAGATCCTGGGTTGCGGCGCGGCCCCATTCGCCGCCGTCGCTGTCGGACTTGTTGAGCACTTCGAGATTGTCGTCGAAGGCGCCCATCCATGGCGACATCTTTTCTTCTTCCGTGCCCGGCAGGAAACCGATGTCTTCGCCGACCGGCACCGTCACCCGGGTGACGATGATTTCGTTATAGAGCTTGGTTTCGAGCACCTGCGCCAGGCCGGCCGCCAGCGCCAGCAAGGTCTTGCCGGTACCGGCCTGGCCGAGCAGGGTGACGAAATCGCATTCCGGATTCATCAGCAGGTTCAGCGCGAAATTCTGTTCGCGGTTGCGGGCCGTGACGCCCCAGACGTTGTTCTTGTTGTGGCCGAAGTCGCGCAGCGTCTGCAGCACGGCCGTCTTGCCGTTGATTTGCTTTACCTGGCCGTAGAACGGCGATTCGCCGGTTTTCGGTTCGAGGTAGACGAACTGGTTGACCAAAAGCGAGGGCACGGTCGGACCGGTGACGCGGTAAAACGTGGTGCTGGCGCCGTTCTTGTTTTCCTGCCAGGATTCCATGTCCTTGCCGTGCTTGTTCCAGAAGTCGTCAGGCAATTGCACGATGCCCGAATACAGCAAGTCGCTGTCTTCGAGCACATGGTCGTTGAAATAATCTTCGGCCGGCAGACTCATGGCGCGCGCCTTGATGCGCATATTGATATCTTTTGATACCAGCACCACCGGGCGTCCGCTCTGTTCGGATTCGAGCGAGCGCACCACGCCGAGAATCTGGTTGTCGGCTTTGCCGGCCGGCAGGCCTTCGGGCAAGACCCCGTTCTGCATGCGGGTCTGGAAGTACAGCTTGCCGCGCGCATCCTTGTTGCCGAGCTTATTGAGCGGAATGCCCATTTCGATGGCATCGTCGTCGATGTCGGCGATCAGGGCATCGAGCGAGCGCGAAACCTGGCGGGCATTGCGCGCCACCTCGGACATGCCTTTTTTATGGTCGTCGAGTTCTTCGAGCGTCATCATCGGCAGATAGACGTCGTGCTCTTCGAAGCGGAACAGCGAGGATGGATCGTGCATCAAGACGTTGGTGTCGAGCACGAACAGCTTGGTCACGCCCGACTTGTCGGCCGCGCGGCTGGTCGACGATTTGCGGACATCGTGCGGCAGCTTGGCTTGCGGCTTGGCGGCGACCTTGGACTTGGCGCCGGGCGCCTTGGCCGCCGGGGCCTTGGCTTGCGGTGCCGGCGCGGCCGGTGCCTTGGCGTGAACCTCGACGACTGCCGGGCGCGTCAATTTGCCTTGCGACGCCTTGGCTGTCGGCGCGGCCGGCTTGACGGCCGGCTTGGCGGCCGGCGCCAGGCGAACCGCGGCCGCTGCCGGCGCATTGGCGGCGGCGTTTTTGGCGGCTTTGGCAAGATTTCCGGCATCGGCTTTCGGATAATCTTTAGGCGACAGCAAGGCGGCTGGTTTGGATGGGAGTTTTGGTAATGGCATCTTAACCTCTATTTAAAAAACGCTGCACTGGCTGCGCGGCAGACCAGGAGACAAGGTGGAGGTTGTATAGTCTCGAAACGGCAAGACCGAGAGATATTGCAGGCAGTGCTAATACGGCAGGACAGAAATGACGGTTGCTGCGGATGGCAGGAAGCGGTTGACAAGATGGTTGGCAAAGGCGGCGGGTGCGTCGTGGGTGGAACAGGAAATTTCTCAGCATACTCGGTGAGCGGACCTGATTTTCAAATGGAATATCCAATCGCTGGCAAGCGTGAATGTCTGCGACCATGGTGAATGCCGGTGCCTGGCCCCGCGGCCCAATCGGCGTGCCTGCAATGCATGTCACCAGAGCCCCTCATTCGACCATTGATTTTGATTGGGCGTTTGGTTCACACGCAAGGTAAAACAACAAACTATCCGCAATTTCTAAACAACGTTTAAGCAGTGCCTAAGCAACTTTCAAGCAATTTTTAAGCGAATTCACGCAACTTCGAAGCAATTGTAGTGCCAAATTGGCAGGCGTGCCGGCCCGATTTTCACTTCATTGCTGTAAATCATTTTTTACAGGGCTTGAACCGTTTCCAGGACAATCTCGACATGGCCGGGAACCTTGACTCCACGCCATTCTTTCACCAATTTACCAGTGCCGTCAATGATAAATGTGCTGCGTTCGATACCGCGCACCTGCTTGCCATACATCATTTTCGACTTCAGTACGCCAAACAGCGTGCACAGCTGTTCGTCGCCATCGGAAATGAGTTCGAAGGGCAGTCCCAGTTTTTCCTTGAAGCCTTCATGCGAGCGCATGCTGTCGCGGCTGATGCCGAAAATTTCAGCGCCGGCGGCCTGGAATTGCGGGTACAGGTCGCGAAATGCCAGGCTTTCGGTGGTGCAGCCCGGCGTATTGTCTTTCGGGTAAAAATACAGGACCAGCTTTTTTTGCTTGTGCTCCGACAATTGAAATGGCTTGCCACCTGTCATGGCGCCGGAAAATTCGCCGACGGTGTCGTTCACTACAAAGCTCTCTGCCACGTTGTATCTCCCAAAGTTGGCGAATTTTTTCTTGCGGCCCGTCTTGCCGGCGTCAGGCAGCGACCTCGCTTTTGCCGTCGATGATTAATTCTCCTGTACGTCCTGGCAATTGCCCCCAGTGCAGCGCACGCACCGGCAGCGCTTGATGCTTGATTTGCTGGTAGTACTGTTCCATGGCGACCAGATCGTAACCTTGCGCTTTCCAGCCGGCCAGCAGTTGTTCGAATATGGGGGCAAGTTTTTGCCCTTCAAGCTCGGCGTGCAAGGTATAGACATGGTCGCGCTGTCTGTCTGCGCCATCGACTGCCGTCAGCTTCAGGATATGGGCGGCGATATTGGCAGCGGTGATCTGCTGGCCGTCGATGCTGCGCCCTAACAGTTCATCGAGGGTCGGCAGGGTGGTCGGCATCTGCACGCATTGCAGCGTCTTGCCGCCGATTTGCAGGCGGTGCGGGCCGGCCTCGGGATCGGCCAGCCGGCCGCTCTGGTCCAGACTGGCGCGGCCGTCGGAGGCGTAAGCGATGCCGAGCGTGTCGAGCGCTTCAAAGGCATGCGGATTCATTTGCCAGCCGGCGGCGCCGTGCGTGGCCGGCGCCTTGCCGAAAACTTCTTCGAAGCGCGCCGCCGCCTTGTGCAGCAGGCCGCGAGTCCATTGCGCATCCTTCAGCCGCACATGATCTTGCCACACCACGTGATCCCAGGTGTGGATGCCGCATTCGAAACCGGCGTCGCGCACCGCGCGCATCTGCTCGGCGCAGCGCAGGCCGATGTCGGGCGCCGGCAGCAGCGTGCCATACATCAGCGTCTTCAAACCATAGTGTTCGACCACCGAGGTGCGCGAGACCTTGCTGAAAAAACCGGGCCGCAAGGCGCGTCGCAAGGCCCAGCCGGTGTGGTCGGGCCCCAGCGAAAACAGAAAGGTGGCGCCGGCATCGTGCGCGCTCAGCATGCGCGCCAGCGCCGGCACGCCCTCTTGCGTGCCGCGGAAGGTATCGACATCGATCTTCAATACCATCAGCGGCCGCCGTTGTGCCGGAACGGCGGCGCTGGCGCCGGCCATATCGCCTGGAATCCCGCCGGCAGAGGCGCTCGAGACAGCCACCGTTTAATCCATCAGGGCGCGCGCTTGGGCGACCTGGCTGCGGTAGGCGTCGAAAATATTGCGCAGGGTGTCGGCCATGGTGGTGGTCGGTTGCCAGCCCAGTTCTTCGCAGGTGTTGGTAATTTTCGGCACCCGGTTTTGCACGTCCTGATAACCCTGGCCGTAATAGGCGCCGGAGGTGGTTTCGACGAGTTTGACTTGCTTGGCGCTGTCCTTGTATTCGGGATAGTCGTCAGCCAGTTCCAGCATCATGCCGGCCAGGTCGCGGATCGAGTAGTTGTTGTGCGGATTGCCGATATTGTAGATCTTGCCGGTGGCGATGCCGTCCTTGTTGTCGATAATGCGCATCAGGGCATCGATGCCGTCGTCGACATAGGTGAAGGCGCGTTTTTGCGTGCCGCCATCGACCAGCGAGATGTTTTCGCCGCGGACGATATGGCCGAAAAATTGCGTGACCACGCGCGAGCTGCCTTCTTTCGGCGTGTGAATCGAGTCGAGCCCGGCGCCGATCCAGTTAAACGGACGGAACAGGGTGAAGTTCAGGCCTTCCATGCCGTAGCCCCAGATCACACGGTCCATCAATTGCTTGGAGCACGAATAAATCCAGCGCGGCTTGTTGATCGGGCCGCAAATCAGTTCCGATTGTTCGGGATCGAATTCCTCGTCGTGGCACATGCCGTAGACTTCCGAGGTCGACGGGAAGACCAGGTGCTTGCCGTATTTGGCGGCCGAGCGGACGATCGGCAGATTGGCTTCGAAGTCGAGCTCGAACACGCGCAGCGGCTGCTTGACGTAGGTCGATGGCGTGGCGATGGCCACCAGCGGCAAGATGACGTCGCATTTCTTGACGTGATATTCGACCCATTCCTTGTTGATCGTGATGTCACCCTCGAAAAAATGCATGCGCGACTTGTATTTTTCATCGGCCAGCAATTCCGCGATGCGGTCGGTCATCATGTCCATGCCATAGACGTGCCAATCGGTGGTTTCCAGGATGCGTTTGGAGAGGTGATGGCCGATGAAGCCGTTGACGCCGAGGATGAGGACTTTTTTCATGTGTATTCTGATTTCTGTAAATGATTAATGTTTGGCTGATTGCCAGGTATTTCTGTATTACTTGCCGCTCGCCGCTGGCGATGCAGGATTTAACTGCAGGAACTCAGCCAGCTGCTGCGGCGCGAACGGCGCGTTATTGAGTAGTAGTTGTGAAATTGCCAACATATTACCATCACCGCACATGCCAAAGATACGATTATCCACTACTGTGAGGCCCAAGGGCAAATTACCCGATACCGGCGTGTTTGCCAAGCGCGCTTTGCCGATGACGAAACGGGCGCCGCCGAGTTCGGTAAACGCGCCCGGATAGGGCGGCGCCACGGCCCGGTGCAGATTGTAGACGGTCTGCGCGCTGGCGTTCCAGTCGATGCGGCCGTCTTCGGGCTTGCGGCCGCCGAAATAACTGCCGGCCGCCAGGTCGTTGGGCTGGCGCGGCGCCGTGCCGGCGATCAGGCCCGGCAGCGCGGCCCACAGCGTTTGCTCGGCAGCCACGGTCAGCTTGCCGAAGACGTCGAAGGCGGTGTCGTCGGGCAGGATCGGCACCATGGTCTGGGCGATGATGGCGCCGGCGTCCGGTTTGGCGCTCATTTCGTGCAGCGTGGCCCCGGTTTCGGTCTCGCCGTGCAGCACGGCCCAGTTGACAGGCACCCGGCCGCGGTATTTCGGCAGCAGGGAACCGTGCAGATTGTAAGCGCCGTCTTTGGCCAGCGCCAGTACGGCCGGCGCCAGCATATTGCGATAGTAAAAACTGAAAATGAAGTCGGGGCCGATGGCGCCGACCATGCTCAGCAACTGCGCCGTGTCCTGCGGCTGGCTGACGCAGGCAATGCCGCGCTCGCGGCACAGCGCGGCGACCGATTCGAACCAGATCGTCTCTTGCGGATTGTCTTCGTGGGTGACGACCAGCCTGACTTCGATGCCGCGCGCCAGCAGCACTTGCAGGCAGCGCACGCCGACGCTGTGGTAGGCGAAGACGACCGCGGTTTTGGCGCTACTCATGAGCGCGATACCTGGCGCTGCTCGCGCTGGCCGCGCGGCGCATTTTGTTCCAGCAGTTCCTGTTCGGTCATGCCTTCCTGCTGCAAAATGGTTTGCACCACATAGCGCGGACGGGCCCGTACCTGCTGGAAGATGCGGCCGACATATTCGCCGACCAGACCGATGCCGAACAGGATCACGCCCATCAGGAAAAAGGCGATCGCAAACAGCGTGAACAAGCCTTCGGCCTCGGCCCCGAGCAGGAAGCGACGGATCAGCAGCAAGATGACCAGCGCCGCCGATCCGATCGAGAGCATCATGCCGAGCATCGAGAACATTTGCAGCGGCACCAGCGAAAAGCCGGTGATCAGGTCGAAATTGAGACGGATCAGGCTGTACAGCGAGTACTTCGATTCGCCGGCCGCGCGCTCTTCGTGCTCGACCACGATCTCGGCCGGCTTGCGCGAAAAGGTATAGGCCAGCGCCGGTACGAAGGTATTGACTTCGCCGCACTGGTTGATCAGGTCGATCACGTTGCGGCGATAGGCGCGCAGCATGTTGCCCTGGTCGGTGATCTTGATGCGCGTGATTTTTTCGCGCAGGCGATTCATGAGTTTGGAGGCAATCGTGCGCCAGGCCGAATCCTGGCGCTTGCGGCGGATCGAGCCGACATAGTCGAAGCCTTCGCGCATCTTGGCCACCAGGTTGCCGATTTCCTCGGGCGGATTTTGCAGGTCGGCATCGAGCGTGACGATGATTTCGCCGCGCGCGGCGTTAAAGCCGGCCAGGATCGCCATGTGCTGGCCGTAATTGCCATTAAATAGCACGACTCGCGTGACTTCGGGCCGCAGGCGGAACTGGTCGGCCAGAATGCGCACCGAATCGTCGGCGCTGCCATCGTTGATGAAGACGATTTCGTAGCTGCTGCCGAGGGCGTCGAGGGCCGGATAGAGGCGGGCGAACAGTTGCGCCAGGCCGGCCGCTTCGTTGTAGATCGGGATGACGACCGAGACTTCGGGCTTGACGCCGGCATTGGCGGCGGACGGGACGGGCATGACGGTGCTCATTGTTGTGCCCCCGCTTTTTTTGCAGCGGCATCGAGGACGGCGGTGACGGCCGCGACCGCGCGTTCGACGTCGGCGGTGGTCATCGAATAAAACATCGGCAGCGTGACGGTGCGCCGGCCGATCCGTTCGGCGTGCGGGAACATGTTTTCGGTAAAGCCGCGCTTGCGGTACAGGCTGAACAGATGGATTGGCGAGTAGTGGTAGCCGATGCCGATATTGTGCTGCTCGAGCATTTGCGCCATGAAATCGGCGCGCGCTATGGTCGGCGGCAAGATGATCTGGAACAGGTGCCAATTGCTGTTTTCGAAATCGGCAACCGGCAGCTGGGCGCCGCTGGCCGCTTCGAAGCTGCTGCCGAAGGTCTTGAAGTAATGCCGGGCCAGCGCTTTGCGATGGGCGGTGACGGCCTCGATATTGGCCATCTGCCCGAGGCCGATGGCGCCCATGATGTCGGACATATTGTATTTGCCGCCAAGGACATCGCAATCGATGCCGTCGAAGCCCGAGCGCGTGATGCCTTGCAGGCGGTATTTTTCGGCCAGCTTGGCTTCCTCCGGATTGTTCAATACCAGGCAGCCGCCTTCGCCGGTGGTGATGTTCTTATTGGCCTGGAAACTGAACGAGACGAGGTCGCCGAAAGAGCCGATGCGCTTGCCGTTCCAGGTCGAGCCGAGCGCCTGCGCGGCGTCTTCGATGACGCGCAAATTGTGTTTTTTTGCGATGGCGTACAGGCGGTCCATGTCGACCGGCAGGCCCGACAGGTAGACCGGCATGATGGCGCGCGTGCGTGGCGTGATGGCCGCCTCGACCTTGTCGAGATCGATATTGCGGGTCACGGGATCGATGTCGGCAAAGACCGGCGTGGCGCCGACTTCAATGATGACGTTGCTGGTGGCGACCCACGAGATCGGGGTGGTGATGACTTCGTCGCCTTCGCCGATGCCGGCCACGCGCAGCGCGATTTCCATGGTGCAGGTGCCTGAATTGAAGGTGCGTACCAGGCGGCCGCCGAAATACGCCGACAGCAGCGCTTCGAACGCCTGCACCTTGGGACCGCTGGTAATCCAGCCGGAACGCAAGACCTCGCCGACGGCGGCAATGGTGGCCTCATCAATGGAGGGACGGGCAAACGGCAAAAATGGCAATGCACTAGAAGTATTCATTGAATTAATGTATTTTTAATATTAGTAAGGCGCATCGATAAAGTCGCTACATAAACGCCAGAATAACAAATTGTGGCCGATTAGCTTCTGGCTAACAAGGCCACGCCGACTAAAATGATGCCGATTGCCAGCAGTCGTTGCATGGAAATGGCTTCGCCCAGAAAATACCAGGCGCCGATCGCGCTGACCACATAGCCCAGCGAGAGCATCGGGTAGGCGATCGTGACATCGACGCGCGACAGGCCGATGATCCAGACCGCCACCGAGATCACATAGCAGGACAGGCCGCCGATGATGGGCAGCTGGGTCGCCAGCTTCCAGCCGATGGCGAACCAGTTATCCCAGTTCAGGTGGATGGCGCCGACGGCGTTGGTGCCGGCCTTGAGCAGCAACTGGGCCAGGGCGTTAAGCAGGACGCCGCAGAAAATAAAGGCGAAAGAAGAAAGAGTCATGGTACAGCCTTGTGCGATAGGGAATGCGGAACAGGATTGTTGGCGATGACGACCCGGCGGCTGTCGCGGGTGATGACCCGCATCGGCACGGCGCCGGCCACGAAGTCGCGGTAGGCTTCGAGCGAGACGATGGCCACCGCTTTGGGCCCCTGGCGCCAGCGCTGCAGAAAGACGGCGCGGCTGGCGATGGCCAGTTGCGGCTGCTGCTGCAGGCCGAATGAAAATTCGTCGAGATAATCGACCAGCGTCACCGTGCGGCGCAGATAAAAGGTCAGCGACTGTTCGTAAGTGCTGACCGAATAAATGGCGGTGCCGGGCGGCGCTTCGGCCAGAATCAGCGGTGCCAATGCGGCGCCGGCGCGTTCCCGGCCCAGCGCCTGGTAGCCGGCCATGACCGCTTCGGTGCTCAGAAAACCGCCCAGCGCCAGCACCAGCACGGCCAGGTCGCGCTGCCGGCTTCTGGCCAGCGCGCAGCACAGCAGGCCGGCGGCGGCGGCCACGCCGCAGGCAGCGATCACCCACGGCTGGAACTGGGCATAAAACGGCGTTTCGCCGGGCCGGCCGAGCTCGACGATCTTGAAGGCCAGCGGCAGGCCGATCAGGGCCAGCAGCGCCGTCAGGCCCGCCGCAAACAGCAATTGCCGGCGCGATGCGCCGTCAAGATAGACGGCGATCAGCAGGGCGATGGCGGGAAATACCGGCAAGATATAACCGGGCAGCTTGGAGTTCGAATAGCTGAAAAAGAAAAAGATGAAGACGATCCAGACCAGCAGCAGCGTTTTGGGCCGGAAGCGGCCGGGCGGCGTGCCGGCGCCGCCATGGGCCGCAGCCAGCAGGCTTTGCCCGAGCACGCCAGTCCACGGCAACATGCCGGGAATCAGGATCGCAAAAAAATAATACCAGGGGCCGGCCCGATGGTGGTCTTTCAAAAAGAAGCGGTCCCAGTGTTCGTGCACGAAAAAAAAGTGCGGATGTTCGGGATTGTGCAGCCAGACCAGCACGAACCATGGCGTGCCGATGGCAAAAAACAGCAGCAGGCCAGGCAGCAGGTGCAGGCGCTTCCAGATGCCCCAATCGCGCGCCGCGATTGTATACAAGACCAGCACGGCGCCCGGCAGCACGACCCCGATCAGGCCTTTTGCCAGCACGGCCAGCGCCATGCCGGCCCAGCAGACCAGCATCCAGTTGCGCCGCTCGCGGGCGCTGGCGTCGTGGCGCTGGGCGATCAGCAGTGCAAACAGCGAGAGCGCCAGCATGGCCGAGACGCTCATGTCGAGCGAATTGAACTGGCTGCCGGCGACCCAGAAAATACTGCTGCCCAGGATCAGGGCGGCATTCCAGGCGCTGCGCCGGCCGAAGATTTTCAAGCCGGCGTAGGCCGTCAATGCGATGCTGAGCAAGCCGCACAGGCCGGTCCACAGGCGCGCCTGCCATTCGCCGAGGCCGAACACGGCAAAGGTCAGCGCGTTCATCCAGGTTTGCAGCAGCGGTTTTTCAAAATACTTGATGCCGTTCAGGCGCGGCGTGATCCAGTCGCCGGACTGCCACATTTCGCGCGCCATTTCGGCATAGCGGCCTTCATCGGGCGGTACCAGCGTGCGCCAGCCCAGCACGTACAGCCAGGTCAGGGTGAAGACGATAATCAGGAACCAGATGAGTTTTTTCGAATTGTGCAGTTCAGTCATGCGGCGCCCGTGTCTGTCTGCTCGAGAAGCAGCGCCAGCAAGACCTTGCGGCCTTCGCCCATCAGGATGTTGTAAGTGCGGCAGGCAGCCTTGCTATCCATGCATTCGACGCCGATCTGCCGCACGCTCAGGCTTTGCAGCAGCGCCGGGTGCACAAAACGCTGGCGGCGGCCGCTGCCAAAGATGACGACATCGGGGTTCAATTGCGCGATCTGTTCAAAGTGCGATGCCTCCAGCTGTTCGAAGGCGGTGACGGGCCATGCCATCGGCGCCACTTCGGGCAAAACGATCAGACTGTAGTCGAATTTGTGTGCATTGATTTCAACGCTGCTATCATCATAGGCGGTGACGGTCTGATAATGCAAAGTGGTGCTGGTGTGCAGTTTCATGGCGTGCGAGAGCTGGCTGGACTCTTTTTCAAAAATAGCAAAAGAACATTAAATCGGATACAGCCGGTCGCATGCAATAGCGGAATGACCGGGATTGCGCGATCGTTTGCCCAATGCGGGACAAAGAGGCGATATTGTAGCGTTTTTTAACATAGTTTAGATTGATTATGCGGCGCGGATTCGGCAAAATGGTTATTTTTCGCACTGCAACAGTGCGGATTGCAGTGCCTTTGCAACAACACGATTGGAATATACTGTGCGACTGATACATAAATCGAACAAACTGGCAGATGTTTGTTACGACATCCGTGGCCCTGTGCTGGAGAAATCCAAGCAGATGGAAGACGAGGGACATAAAATCATCAAGCTCAATATCGGCAATCTGGCGGTATTCGGCTTCGATCCGCCGGACGAGATCGTGCAAGACATGATTCGCAACCTGCCCGATGCGGGCGGGTATACCGACTCCAAAGGCCTGTTTGCGCCGCGCAAGGCGGTCATGCACTACACGCAAAGCAAAAACATCAGCGGCGTCAAGATCGACGATATCTATCTCGGCAATGGCGCCTCGGAACTGATCGTCATGGGCATGAACGCCTTGCTCAATACCGACGATGAAGTGCTGGTGCCGGCGCCCGATTATCCTTTGTGGACGGCGGCCGTGAGCCTGTCGGGCGGCAATCCCGTGCATTATGTGTGCGATGAACAATCGGGCTGGCTGCCCGACATCGACGACATCAAGAAGAAAATCAACAGCAATACGCGCGCCATCGTCGTCATCAATCCGAACAATCCGACCGGCGCCCTGTATCCGGTCGAATTGCTGCAGCAAATCATCGAAGTGGCACGCCAGCACCAGCTGATCGTGTTTGCCGATGAAATCTACGACAAGACCCTGTACGACGGCGCCGAACATGTGTCGATGGCCTCGCTGGCCGACGATGTCTTGTTTATTACGCTCAATGGCTTGTCGAAAAATTACCGCTCCTGCGGTTACCGTGCCGGCTGGATGGTCGTCTCGGGCGAAAAACGCCACGCGAAAGACTATATCGTGGGCCTCGACATGCTGTCCTCGATGCGTTTGTGCGCCAACACGCCGGGCCAGCTGGCGATCCAGACCGCGCTCGGCGGCCACCAGAGTATCGGCTCGCTGATCGGGCCCGGCGGCCGCCTGCTGCGCCAGCGCGACCTGGCCCACAAGCTGATGACCGATATCCCGGGCGTTACCTGCGTCAAGCCGCAGGCGGCGCTATACATGTTCCCGCGGCTCGACCCGCACATGTATCCGATCACCGACGACCAGCAATTCGCCTATGAACTGCTGGCCGAGGAAAAGGTCTTGATCGTGCAGGGAACGGGGTTTAACTGGATCGCGCCCGACCATTTCCGCATCGTGTTTTTGCCGAATGTCGACGATTTGACGCTGGCGTTCGGCCGTATCGCGCGCTTTCTGGAAGGGTATCGCCGGCGTCACGGCAAGGCCTGACAGTATCGCGCGCCTTTTCTGCTACTGTTTGTTTTTGGGCCACGGAACAAGTCTTCCGTGGTCAAGCGCAATACTTAATAGAATCATAATATAGAGTCATCATATGAAACCCATCAAAGTAGGTTTGCTCGGCATCGGTACGGTTGGCGCCGGTACATTCGAGGTATTGCGCCGCAATCAGGCAGAAATCAAACGCCGCGCCGGCCGCGGGATTGAAATCGTCATGGTTGCCGACCTCAACACGGCGCGCGCGCTGCAAGTGACGGGCGGCAGCTGCGAAGTGGTGGCCGACGGCAATCTGGTGGTCAATCATCCCGACATCGATATCGTCATCGAACTGATCGGCGGCTACGGCATTGCCAAAGACCTCGTGCTCAAGGCCATCCATAACGGCAAGCACGTCGTCACGGCCAACAAGGCCTTGCTGGCCACCCATGGCAATGCGATTTTTCAGGCGGCGCAAGACAAGGGCGTGATCGTCGCGTTCGAAGCGGCCGTCGCCGGCGGCATCCCTATCATCAAGGCGCTGCGCGAAGGCCTGACCGCCAACCGCATCGAATGGATTGCCGGCATCATCAACGGCACCACCAATTTCATCCTGTCCGAAATGCGCGACAAGGGGCTCGATTTCGCCACCGCGCTGGCGCAGGCGCAGCAGCTCGGCTATGCCGAAGCCGATCCGACTTTCGATATCGAAGGCATCGACGCGGCCCACAAGGCAACCATCATGTCGGCCATTGCCTTCGGCATTCCGGTGCAGTTCGACAAGGCCCACGTCGAAGGCATTACCAAATTGCAGGCCGTCGATATCCGCTATGCCGAAGAACTCGGTTATCGCATCAAGCTGCTGGGCATTACCAGGCGCGCCGTGGTCAATGGTGTCGAAGGCATCGAGCTGCGCGTGCATCCGACCCTGATCCCGGCCAAGCGCCTGATCGCCAATGTCGAAGGGGCGATGAATGCGGTGCTGGTGCATGGCGATGCAGTCGGCGCGACGCTGTATTACGGCAAGGGCGCCGGCGCCGAGCCGACCGCCTCGGCCGTGATTGCCGATCTGGTCGACATCACGCGCCTGGCCACCGCCGACCCTGAACACCGGGTGCCGCATCTGGCTTTCCAGCCCAATGCGATGACCGAGATCGCCATCTTGCCGATGTCGGAAATCACCACCAGCTATTATTTGCGCATGCGCGTCTCGGACCGGCCCGGCGTGCTGGCCGATGTCACCCGCATCCTGGCCGACGCCACCATTTCGATTGTGGCGATGCTGCAAAAAGAACCGGCGCCCGGCGAGCGCGATACCGACATCATCATGCTGACCCATCAGACGCAGGAAAAAAACGTCGAGGCCGCGATCGTCAAGATCGAAGCGTTGTCCACCGTGATCGGGGCCCTGACCAGGTTGCGCGTCGAAGAATTGAGCTGATGAATTGAGCTGATGAGTTGAGCCGATGAGTTGAGCTCAGCTTGACACGCCGGCGGCCCGGTCCTGGGCGGCCGCCATTTTCTTCCTCGATAAAAAATCGCGCCGGCTGCGCTGTGGTTGCTTTTTTGCAACGTCTTCGCCGGCTGGCCGCCGCCGCACCGCTCCGGGACCGGTTTTTTAGTCGCCGGTAAACCTCAAAAAAGACGCCCGCTCAGGCGAGCATCGGCTATCATTACGGCCTTTTGTTGTGTTGTAGGAATTCGGTATGGCGAACGCATGCGGGGTCGATTTTGGCACCTCCAACTCCACTGTAGGCTGGAGCCGGCCGGGCCAGGCGCCCTTGCTGGCGCTCGAGGACGGCAAGCCGACCTTGCCTTCGGTCGTGTTCTTCAATGCCGAAGACGATGCCGTCACGTTCGGCCGGGCGGCGCTGGCCGATTACCTGGCCGGTTACGACGGCCGCCTGATGCGTTCCCTGAAAAGCCTGCTCGGCACCAGCCTGATCGATGGTCAGACCGAAGTGGCGGGCAAGGCGCTGCCGTTTCGCACCCTGCTGGCGCAATTCATCGGCGAACTCAAACGCCGCGCTGAAACGGCAGCCGGCCGCGACTTCAGTTGCGCCGTGCTCGGCCGTCCCGTCTTTTTCATCGACGACAGCAAGCAGGCCGACCAGCTGGCCGAGTCCACCTTGCGCGAGGTGGCGCACGCGGTCGGCTTCAAGGACATCGCCTTTCAATACGAACCGATTGCGGCTGCCTTCGACTATGAATCGCAGATCGCGCGCGAAGAACTGGTCCTGATCATCGATATCGGCGGCGGCACCTCGGACTTTTCGCTGCTGCGCCTGTCGCCCGAGCGCGCCAGGCAGGTCGAGCGCAAGAGCGACATCCTGGCCACCGGCGGCGTGCATATCGGCGGCACCGATTTCGATAAATACCTGAGCCTGACGAGCGTCATGCCCTTGATGGGCTTGGGCGGCAAGCTGCTCAACAATAGCGAAGTGCCGTCGAGTTATTATTTCAATCTGGCGACCTGGCACACGATCAATCTGGCCTATACCAAAAAAGCGGCGCAGCAGTTAAACGATATCCAGCGCGACGCCCGCGAAAAAGACCAGTTCGACCTTTTGCAAAAACTGGTCAGGGAACGTTCCGGCCACTGGCTGGCAATGCGGGTCGAGGAGGGCAAGATCGCGCTGTCGAGCGCCGCGTCGGTGGCGCTGCCGCTCGAACGCCTGGCGCCCGAGCTGAGCCTGACGATCACGCGCAGCGCTTTCGACGGCGCCATCGACCACCTGGTCGGCAATATCGAACAGACCGTGCTCAAATTATTGACCGATGCCGGCGTCGGCCGCGACGCCGTCGATACCGTGTTTTTTACGGGCGGTTCGTCGGGCGTGCATCTGTTGCGCGACAAGGTGGCGGCACTGTTGCCCAATGCGCGGCGGGTCGAGGGCGATCTGTTCGGCAGCATCGGCGCCGGCCTGGCGCTCGACGCCTTGCGCAAATTCGGATGACGGCGCCGGTGTTCGAACAGCCGATGGTGGTACTCGACTTCGAGACCACCGGCCTGTCGCCGCAGGCCGGCGACCGCGTGACCGAAGTGGCGGCGCTGCGCATCGAGGGCGGACAGGTGGTCGGTTCCTATGTTTCGCTGATCAATTGCGGGGTGACGATTCCATCGTTTATCACCGGCCTGACCGGTATTTCGCAAGCGATGGTCGACCGCGCGCCGCCGTGCTCGCAGGTGTTGCCGGCCTTGTTAGAGTTTATCGGCGACGATGCGCTGGTGGCCCATAACGCCGGTTTCGATGAAAAATTCCTGCTGGCCGAAAGTGCCGCGCTGGGCTTGCGGCCGGCCTATGCGGGCCCGATTTGCTCGCTCAAACTGACGCGCCGCGTATTCCCCGGTCTGGCCAGCTATAAACTGGGCACGCTGGCGCGCGCGTTCAATTTACCCTTTCAAAGCGCGGCGCACAGAGCCCAGGCCGATGCCGAAGTGACGGTCCAGCTATTGCACCATGTCGGCCAGCGCATTCAAAGCCACTACGGCATCGGCAGCATCGCCGCCGATTTGCTGCTGTCGGTCAACCGCCTGAGCGCGGCCAAGGTCGACGGCTTTTTGCAAAAGCACGCGCGCCGCGGCTAAGTCACGCCATGGCCAGCGCTGGCAGCAAAGCAACTGCCGGCACGGCGCACGCGCTTCCGACAGATGGCAGACCCGGCCATCGTCCGTGCCCTCAGCCTGAGCCTGACTTCCTCCTCCTGCTCCTCCTCCCGCTCATCCTCTTGCTCATCTTTCCGCGCGCCCGGCGTCAGCATGCGCATGGGCCCATCTTTCTTCGCGGCCCGGCCTGAATGCTTTTTGCCGAGGCGGCAGGCGCGCACGGCATTTGCGCCAACAGCGCTGACATATGCGGTAGCGCTTGCGTCGGCTCAAGACAATAAATGTATTTAAATTTATCATTTTAGCAATAAGCGACCGATTTCATTTCCAGGTAATCCCAGATTGTTTTGTCGACTCTGTGCCGTCATCGAGGGCCTTTGGCGACGGCTGCGGCATTGCTTGAAGACCGTCATTTTTGGAGGGGAAAATGGATGACAGAGACACGATCAAGGATGCGCACCAAGTGTTTTTGTGGTTTCGCGAGGCAGCCGAAAAAGGCGATGCCTATGCCCAATTCAATCTCGGTCTGATCTATAAAAAGGGGCAAGGCATTGCCCTAAATTATGAGCGGGCATTTTATTGGCTCGGTCGTGCTGCTGTACAGGGTTTGGCCTTTGCGCAAAATCATTTCGGTGCCATGCATTACAACGGCCGCGGCACCGTGCGCAACGACGAGGAAGCGCTGCGCTGGTTTCACAAGGCGGCGGCGCAAGGCGATGCCTCGGCCCAGCAAAATCTTGGCCAGATGTACAAGAAAGGGCGCGGCACGAGCACCGATGCCGAACTGGCCGTGCACTGGTATGCGAAAGCGGCCGCGCAAGGCATGGCCAGCGCGCAAACCTTGCTGGCCGATGCCTATATCGATGGCTGCGGCATCGCCCAGGATGACGAACAGGCATTGAACTGGTATCACAAGGCCGCGGCGCAACATGATGCGCAGGCACAGTTCCGGCTTGGCCTGCTGTATAAATATGGCCGCGCCGTGCCGCAAAACTACGCGCTGGCGCTGAACTGGCTGCTCAAGGCCGGGCAGCAGGGCTTGAGCGAGGCCCAGCGCTATATCGGGATCGCCTATGCCGAGGGGCTGGGGGTCAAGGAAGACATGCAGCATGCGCTGATCTGGTTTTCGCGCGCGGCCGAACAGGGCGATGTCGATTCGCAGTTCAACGTCGGCGTCATGCATGCCGAAGGCCTGGGCGTGTTCAAGAGCAATCAGCGCGCTTTTGGCTGGTATAAGAAAGCGGCGCAGCAGGGGCATGTCCTGGCGCAATACAATCTCGGCAGCATGTATGCCAATGGCCGCGGCGTCGAACGCAGCGATGAACTGGCGCTGGCCTGGTACAAGATGGCGGCGCAGCAGGGCGCGGTCCTGGCGCAATTCAATCTGGGCGTCATTTTTTCCCAGGGGCAGGGAGTGGCGCGCGATTATCACGAAGCCTTGCTCTGGTACCGGCGTGCGGCCGAGCAGGGCGATCCGGGCGCGCAAAACAATTTGGGCGTGATGTTTGCCTATGGTCATGGGGTCGCGCAAAGCGATATCGATGCCATGCTGTGGTATAGCAAGGCGGCCGAACAGGGATATACGCTGGCGCAATGCAATTTGGGCGGCATGTATCAGCAGGGCCGTGATGGCCAGGCGCATCCGGCCCAGGATCTGGTGCGGGCCTATATGTGGTTTTTCCTGGCCGCTGCCGGCGGCGATGAGTCGGCAGCCCGGCAGCGCGATGCGGTGTCGGCAACGATGACGGCGCAACAATTGGAGGCGGCGCAGGAATTGGTGCGGGCCTGGCAGCAGTCGCATGCGCAGCCGGCCATCGAGCGCGCCTGAACGGGACCTCAGGGTTGACGCCGGCGGTCGATGAATAAGCTGTTTCCTGCGATTTTCTTGGCCTGCTTTTTTGCTTCGGCCGCCGCGCTGGCAATCTGGTGATGCGAATAATACTGTTTCGGTTCGACGTGGATCGTCCCCAGCGACAGGCTGATCAATGGATAAAACACTTTCCTTCCTTCGCGGTTTTCGCTGAAGTAGCCGCCGCGCGCACGGTCTTCGGCGCTATACAATTCCGGCACGGCACCGGCAAATTGATCGATGATGGCGCGGCAGCGCTGTTCCCAGTTTTCGCTCTGGAACAAGATCAGGAAATCGTCGCCGCCGATATGGCCGATGAAGTCGCGGTTGGCATCGCATTGCTCGCTCAGGATCTTGCCGCTTAACTGGATGGCATCGTCGCCGCGGCGGTAGCCGTAGACGTCGTTAAACGGTTTGAAATGATCGAGGTCGCAATAACAGGCCCAAAACCGTGTCCGGCTTTGCAGCAGGCGGTCGATATGCTCGTTGATCGGCACATTGCCCGGCAACTGGGTCAGCGGATTGGCATAGCGCGCCGCCGTGATTTGCATTTGGGTAATTTCACGCATCAAGTCGTGGCCGGTTCCCATGCCCAGATAACGGCCCTGATCGGTGATGATGAAGCCGTTGAACAAGTGCTGGGCATCGGCTTCGACCATGGCATAACTTAAGTCTTGCAAGCTGGTATTTTTATCGACAATCAGCGGTTCCGCTTCCATGAAGAGCGTGCATGGTTTTTTGCCATATAGTTCACGCTGATAGGGCCGGGCGAAGCGCTCGATCATTTGATAACGGCTGATCAGGCCGATTGGCGTGCCGTCTTTGACGATGGGAATGATTTGCAGTTTCGGGTCTTGCAAAAAAATCTCATAGACCAGATTGTTTGGCATCTCAGGCGCCACCGTCGCCACCTGGCGCAGCAGTTTCACGATGCCGGCCTGTTCGGCGCCGCTTTTTTGCGGATAGACGGCGACGCCGTTGCTGCCAAGCTGCTTGGCCACGCTGGCTGCGAGCGCGGTGGCTGGCGTGGCATTGGGACGGGCGACATGATAGCCCTGGCCATAAGCGACGCCGACATCGCGGATCAGCAATAATTCCGCCTCGGTTTCGATACCCTCGGCAATGACGAGGGTATCCGATTTTTCCGCAATCTCCTGGATCGAACGGACAAATTGCATTTTGACCGGGTCGGTATTGATACCCTGGATAAAATGCATGTCGATCTTGACATATTCAGGCCGCAATTCCGACCACAGTCTCAGGCTCGAAAAGCCTTCGCCGAGATCGTCGATGGCGATCTGGAAACCCATCTTGCGATAGTGCAGCACTGCTTCGCGCATCAAATCGTAATCGTAGGTCGGCTGGTTTTCGGTCAGCTCGATGATGACGTGTTCGGGATTGATGCCCAGTGCTTCGATATAGCCAAGCGTCTCGCCATGCCGTGCATCGCGCTGCAAGAGCGCTTCCGGACTGACGTTGAGGAATAATTTCCCCGGCAAGCCGAGCTCGGCAAAGCGTTCGAGCACCATGCGGCGGCACAGATGCTCGACTTCTTGCGTCAATTGATGGGTGCGCGCGACCTTGAATAAATTCATCGGTGCGTGCAGCGCACTGTCGGACGGTCCGCGGATCAAGCCTTCATAGCCGATGATTTCTCCGCTCTGCATGGCGATAATCGGCTGAAACAGCGCACTGAGCAAACGCTTGTCGATAATCTCGCGCAATTGCCGATACAGCGGCGCATCGGTTTCGCCCTTATCGTCCTTATCGTCCTTATTGCCCTTATCGCCGGCCGGCGTAGGCGGCGCCACATCGCCGTCCTGTGCATGGGCGATATTTTTGTTGAGCGGAAAATGCACAATCGTGGTCGAATCATCGAATACGCGCCGGCCGGGCCGTGCTTGCGCATTGGCAATGGCGCTATCGGAAAGAGGTGTGGTGAGCGAGATCAAAATTGCTTCCGATCAAATTGTTGGTTTAATGCATGAAGTGTAGAAATGCTTTGTGACTGCTTGATGAAATAAAGGGCGATTTCGGCCGGCGGCGCAGGCCTGTTCAGCTGTGTTTGGGATGGAAAGTATTTTTGATTCTAGGAGGAAATCAAGAGTAATATTATTGTTTTAATAATAAGCGGCTTTGCTATTGCTATTGCTATTGCTGATGCGGATGCGGATGCGGATGCCGATGTTTTTGCCGGTAATGCCGTTTCTGTTTATGGTTTTGCCTGTAGCGCCGATTTGAAGTTTCAGTGTTTTGCTCGTATTTTGTTCTCATTTCCTTGCCAATTCGATGGATGATTTCATGAAGATAAGAAATATCGCTGTCTTTGCCACTCTGACCGCCACCGCCAGCTTGCTGGCCGGCCACGCCATGGCCCAAACTTGCCGCGCCGATGGCAAGCCGGCCCTCGTCTATCCTGCGTCGCCGAAAGTGACGCAAATCGACGATTATCACGGTACCAAGGTGGCCGACCCCTATCGCTGGCTCGAAGACACCAATAGCGCGCAGACCCACGCCTGGGTCGCCGAGCAAAACAAGCTGACGCAAAATTATCTGGCGCAGATTCCGGCGCGGGCCCAAATCAAGGCGCGCATGACGGCCTTGTGGAATTTCGAGCGCTACAGCGTGCCGCTCAAGGAAGGCGGACGCTATTTTTACAGCCGCAACAACGGCTTGCAAAACCAGTCCGTGCTCTACACGCTGGACGACCTGAACCAGGCGCCGCGCGTGCTGCTCGACCCTAATCTGTTGAGCCGCGACGGCACCGTGGCGCTGACCGGTACTGTGGTCAGCCCGAACGGCAAATTGCTGGCCTATGGGACGGCCGCTTCCGGTTCGGACTGGAATGAATGGCATGTGCGCGACATCGACAGCGGCAAGGACCGCCTCGATCATTTGCAATGGGTGAAGTTCTCGAGCGCCTCGTGGGCACGCGACAGCAGCGGTTTTTATTACAGCCGCTACAATGAACCGCAGGTGGCGACCCAGCTGGCCGACGTCAACTATTTTCAAAAATTGTATTTTCATAAAATCGGCACGCCGCAAAGCGCCGATGTGCTCGTCTATCAGCGGCCCGATCACAAGGATTGGGGTTTTTCGGGCCATGTCAGCGACGATGGCCACTACCTGATCATTACCGTCAGCGAAGGCACGGCGCGCAAGAATCGCCTGTATTACAAGGACTTGCAACAGGCCGATGCGCCGGTGCTTGCCTTGCTCGACGATTTTGACGCCGCCTATGATTTTATCGATAACGAGGGCCCCGTATTCTGGTTGCGCACCGATAAAAATGCGGCGCGCGCGCGCATCATCACCATCGATGTGCGCCAGCCGCAGGCAGCGAACTGGCACGAAGTGGTGGCCGAAGCGCCCGAGACTTTGCAAAGCGCAAATATTGTCGATCACAAGCTGATCCTCGAATATCTGAAGGATGCCCGCAGCCAGGTCAAGATCGTCGATTTGCATGGCAAGCCGATCCGCGACGTCGATTTGCCCGGCATCGGCAGCGCCGCCGGCTTTCCCGGCCACGCCGGCGATAGCGAGACTTTTTATTCCTACACAAGCTTTACCTCGCCGAGCGCGATTTATCGTTACGACTTGAAAACTGGCAAGAGTACGCTGTATCGCCAGCCCAAGATCAATTTCGATCCGTCGGCCTTTGAAACCCGGCAAGTGTTTTTCAGCAGCCGCGATGGCACCCGGGTGCCGATGTTCATCGTCTCCAAGAAAGGCATCAAGCTCGACGGCAAGAATCCGACCTATCTGTACGGCTATGGCGGTTTCGACATTTCGCTGACGCCGGCTTTTTCCGTGCCTAATCTGACCTGGATGGAAATGGGCGGCGTCTATGTGATGGCCAATCTGCGCGGCGGCGGCGAATACGGCGAGAGCTGGCATCTGGCCGGCACCAAGCTGCATAAGCAAAATGTGTTCGACGACTTCATCGGTGCGGCCGAATGGCTGATTGCCAACCACTATACCTCGCCGTCCAAACTGGCCATCGGTGGCCGCAGCAATGGCGGCTTGCTGATCGGTGCGGCGCTGACCCAGCGTCCCGACCTGTTCGGGGCGGCGTTGCCGGGTGTCGGCGTGATGGATATGCTGCGTTTCCATAAATTCACGATCGGCTGGGCCTGGCAATCGGACTATGGTTCATCCGATAATGCCGAAGAATTCAAGGCCTTGTATGCCTATTCGCCGCTACACAATCTGAAGCCCGGCACATGCTATCCGCCGACCATGATCATCACGGCCGATCACGACGACCGTGTGGTGCCCGGCCATAGTTTCAAATTTGCGGCCACTGCGCAGCAGGCGCAAGCGGGCGCGGCACCGATCCTGATCCGGATCGAGACCAAGGCTGGCCACGGCGCCGGCAAGCCAACCAGCAAGCAGATCGAGGAAGCCGCCGATAGCTGGGCCTTTCTGCTCAAGTCGCTCAATATGAAGCTGGCAGCGCCGGTTTTGTAGGGTTTTTTGTCGCGCCAGGAGACCGGCAGCGCCGCTGGCGAAGACCGGCGATGCCATGTGCGAAAACGGGGCCGCCGCTATGCCGGCTGGCCCCGTTTTTGTTCGGCTTTTGTTCCGTTTTTGCCGAGGCGCCAGCCGGCGCCTGTCGGGCGCAACGCGCTCTGGAATTAGCGGTGAATCACCACCATCAGTGCCCGTGCTTCAGTTTTGGCGGTATTTCTGATGGTGTGGTTTTGATCGGCTTTATAGCGTGCCGTGCCGCCGGTTTTCAATTTTTTCGTCTCTGATCCGACTTCAATCTCGACTGCGCCATGCAGCAGAGTCAAATGTTCGGTCGTGCCCGGATCGTGCGGGCTCGACGCCAGCACGCCGCCGGCGGCCAGCGTCAATTCATACCATTCGTATTTTCCCGCCAATTCCATCGGCCCCAGGATGCGCAGCACATAGCCGGCATGGTTGCCGGGCAGGGTAGGCGTTTCATGGGCGTCGAGCACGCGGATGGTATCGGCCGGGCCGTCGCTGGCGGTCAGCAATTCGCCGATCGCCACTCCGAGCGCATTGGCCAGGCGCCAGGTGATGGCGATGGTCGGATTGGCTTTTTCGCGCTCGATCTGCGACAGCATCGATTTCGATACGCCGGCGATCCGCGACAGGTCTTCCAGCGTCAGGCCGCGCGCCAGCCGCAATCGCTGTAGCGTGGCGCCGACTTCAGGCGGGGAATTGGCGGGTGTTGGTATGTTCATAACTGGCCTGGCGAGCTCGAATAATTTTGATAATGGCGCTTGCAATGTTTAACATGTCTCGGTAATATTCATTATATCGAATTTTAGTTCTAAATAATGGATTTTATCGATGTGTGTGGAATTGTCTCGATGTGGCGTTGTTTTGCTGTCATTTCAACATTGATCTTTTTGCACATCAGAAATCTATCCTAACAGATGGCAGCCTGCCAATGAATTGATTCCCGCCCACGAGGATTGCGATGAGTGCACAAGTAAAAGAGACTTTTTTTAGCGGCTTGCAAGCCAATCTGGACCAGATGCGCGAGCAGGGCCTGTACAAGCCGGAACGCGTGATTGCCTCGCGCCAGGGCGCCGAAGTGGTGGGCGACGATGGCCGCACGCGCATCAATCTGTGCGCCAACAATTATCTTGGCCTGTCGGGCGACGAAGCCACGGTGCGCGCAGCCATTGCGGCCACCGAGCAGTATGGCTACGGCCTGTCGTCGGTGCGCTTCATCTGCGGCACGCAAACCGTGCACAAGCAGCTCGAACAAGCCATTTCGAGCTTCCTCGGCATGGACGACACGATTCTGTACGCGGCCGCCTTCGACGCCAATGGCGGCGTATTCGAACCGCTGTTCGACGAGCACGACGCGATCATCTCCGACGCCCTCAATCACGCCTCGATCATCGACGGCATCCGTCTATGCAAGGCGGCCCGCTATCGCTACCTGCATAACGACATGGCCGACCTCGAGGTGCAGCTGAAGGCGGCGCGCGCGGCCGGCAAGCGCCATATCGTGGTCGTCACCGATGGCGTGTTTTCGATGGACGGCACGATTGCGCAGCTCGACAAGATCTGCGACCTGGCCGATGCCTATGGCGCGCTGGTCATGATCGACGAATGCCATGCCTCCGGCTTCATGGGCGCGACCGGGCGCGGCACGCACGAGCATCACGGCGTCATGGGCCGCATCGACATCATCACCGGCACGCTCGGCAAGGCGCTCGGCGGCGCGATGGGCGGCTTTACCGCGGCGCGCCGCGAAGTGATCGAGATCCTGCGCCAGAAATCGCGGCCTTACCTGTTTTCCAACACGCTGGCGCCTTCGATTGCCGGCGCCTCGCTGTCGGTCCTGCAGCGGCTGTCGAAATCGACCGAGCTGCGCGACCGCCTGCATGCCAATACCGCGTTTTTCAGGCGCGAAATCGCCGCCCTTGGCTTCACCATCAAGCCGGGCACGCATCCGGTGGTGCCGGTCATGCTGTTCGATGCGCCGGTCGCGCAAAAATTTGCGGCCCGCATGTACGAACTGGGCGTGCTGGTGACCGGGTTCTTCTATCCGGTGGTGCCGATGGGGCAGGCGCGCGTGCGCGTGCAACTGTCGGCCGCGCATAGCCAGCAGCAGCTCGAGCGGGCGCTGGCGATCTTTGAGCAGGCCGGACGCGAACTGGGCCTGCTGCCGGCCAAGTCCTGAGCCCGCCTTGAGCGCTGCTCGGACCCGGCCACGCAAGAACAACGTGCAATACCCCGTAATACATTTCAAAAACAAGCTGGAGCAGTAATGGAAAAGATATTAGTCATCGGCGCCAACGGCCAGATCGGTAGCGAACTGGTCGAGGCGCTGGCAGCGCAACACGGCGCGCAAAACGTCATCGCCGGCGATATCGGCGCCGTCAGCCTGTATGGCGCGGCCCGCTATCAAAGACTGGACGTGCTCGACAAGAAGACCCTGACGCACTTGATCGAGTCCGAAGCCGTGACCCAGGTCTACCACCTGGCCGCGCTGCTGTCGGCCACCGGTGAACAGGCGCCTTTGAAGGCCTGGACCCTGAATATGGACGGTTTGCTCAACATCCTCGAAATCGCCAAGGACCGCCTGCAGGCCGGCAAGGCGCTGCGCGTTTTCTGGCCATCTTCGATTGCCGCCTTCGGTCCGAATACGCCGCGCGTCTCGACGCCGCAAACGACGGTCATGGACCCGACCTCGATTTACGGTATCAGCAAGCTGGCCGGCGAACGCCTGTGCAACTACTATTTCTCGAAATATGGGGTCGACGTCCGCTCGGTGCGTTATCCGGGCATCATCAGCTTCAAGTCGCCTCCGGGCGGCGGCACCACCGATTATGCGATCGCGATTTTCCATTCGGCGCTGCGCGGCGAGCGCTACGAGTGCTTCCTCGGCCCGGAAACGACTTTGCCGATGATTTACATGCCCGATGCGATCCGCGCCACGCTTGAACTGATGGCCGCGCCGGCCGCCAAGATCGTCAACCGCTCTTCCTACAACATCGCCGGCGTCTCGTTCAATCCGCGCGAACTGGCCAAGGAAATCACACGCCAGCTGCCGGCCTCGCTGGCCGCTTTTGGCATCGATTACAACAGCGACAGCCGGCAGGCGATTGCCGACAGCTGGCCGCAAAGCCTCGACGACAGCGTTGCCAGCCGCGACTGGGGCTGGAAGGCCAGAGTCGGTCTGGTCGAGATGGTCGGCGACATGCTGGCCAATGTGACGGTCGACAGCGAACAGCACGAGTGCGTCGTCTGACGCATAATAGGACTTAATAAAGGAAACACGGATGGACATGCGGGTATTCGATCTCTTCAAAGTCGGCATCGGGCCGTCCAGCTCGCATACAGTGGGGCCGATGCTGGCTGCCCGCCGTTTTTTGCTGGAAGCCGGGGCGCTCGACGAGGTCGCCGGCGTGCGCGCCGAGCTGTACGGCTCGCTGGCCCTGACCGGTGTCGGTCATGCCACCGACAAGGCCGTTTTGCTCGGCCTGATGGGCGAAACGCCGCAGCATGTGGCGCCGCTCGAGGTGCCGGAGCGGCTGGCGGCAGTGGCCCGGCAAGGGCAGCTGGCGCTGCTCGGCACCCATAAGGTCGGCTTCGATGCCGGCCGCGACCTGCTGTGGAATAAGCAGGAATCGCTGCCCGAACATCCGAACGGCATGCGCTTTACGCTGACATACCGCGACGGCAGCACGCGGTCCAGAGTGTTTTATTCGGTCGGCGGCGGCTTTGTCCAGGCCGAAGGCGAGGGTGCCGAGGCGCAGGGCGGCCAGCTGAGCCTGCCTTATCCATTTACGACCATGGCGCAATTGCTGGCCCATGGCCAGGCCAGCGGCTTGTCGATTGCGCAAATGATGCGCGCCAATGAATGCGTGTATATCGACAGCGCGCAACTCGATGCCGGCCTCGATCGCTTGTGGCATGTGATGCGTGCCTGTATCGAAGCCGGTCTGCAGACCGATGGCCAGCTGCCGGGCGGCTTGAATGTCAAGCGCCGCGCGGCCCAGTTGTGGCGTGGCGTGCATGAGGCGCAAGACATCTTGCCGCACGACGGCATGCACCGGGTCAGCCTGTATGCAATGGCGGTCAATGAGGAAAATGCCGCCGGCGGACGGATCGTGACGGCGCCCACCAATGGCGCGGCCGGCATCATTCCCGCCGTGCTGCGCTATTACGCCGAAGATTGCAAACCGAGCGATCCGGTCGCCGGCGTGCGCGATTTTCTGCTGGCGGCTTCGGCTGTCGGCATGCTGTGCAAGCATAATGCCTCGATTTCCGGCGCCGAAATCGGTTGTCAGGGCGAAGTCGGCGTTGCCTGTGCGATGGCGGCGGCCGGTCTGGTGGCCGCGCTTGGCGGCAGCAATGAGCAAGTCGAGAATGCCGCGGAAATCGGCATCGAACACCATCTGGGCATGACCTGCGATCCGATCGGCGCCCTGGTGCAGATTCCTTGCATCGAACGCAACGGCATGGGCGCAGTCAAGGCCATCACGGCCGCCTCGCTGGCGCTCAAGGGCGACGGCACCCATTTCGTCAGCCTCGATGAAGTCATCGAGACCATGCGCCAGACCGGTTTCGACATGCAGGCCAAGTACAAGGAAACTTCGCTCGGCGGCCTGGCGGTCCATGTGGTGACGGTCAATTTCCCGGCCTGCTGATCGCGGACCTGCCGAAACGGGGCTTGTCGCGTCCTGGCCGTCGAGTTCGGCCGGGAGGTGGCAAGCTGCCGATTTGCAACTCATTTCCAACCGCATTGCAACGCATTTATCACGGATTTATAACGCATTGATAACGGCGCCGGCACGCGATTTCCTCAAATGAGGGCAAGCTTGCTTACAAGCTGACTGCAAGCGCCGTGTCCGATTTATAATATGGATTCCCTTGACTCGGCCAGCCTGCTCGCCACTGCCTTACCGGAAGCCATACTTTATGCAATATCAGTCTACCCGCGCCGCCGCCGGCAGCGCCGTCAGTGCATTTTCCGACATTTTGCTGGGCGGTCTGGCGCCCGATGGCGGCCTGTATCTGCCCCTGACTTATCCGCAGGTCAGCGGCGCCGAACTCGACGCCTGGCGCCGCCTGTCGTATGCCGACCTGGCCTATGAAGTCTTGCGCAAGTTTGCCACCGATATTCCCGACGCCGAGCTGCGGGCGCTGACCCACAAGACATATACGGCCGCCGTCTATTGCAATGGCCGCGCCGCCGACGATGCCGCAGACATCACGCCGCTGCATCTGCTGGGCCAGTTCGAGGCGCCCGGCGGCTCCGCGCCGCTGTTTTTGCAAAGCCTGTCGAACGGGCCGACGCTGGCCTTCAAGGACATGGCCATGCAAATGCTCGGCAATCTGTTCGAATATGCGCTGGCCAAAAATGGCGCCGAACTCAATATCTTCGGCGCCACCTCGGGCGATACCGGCAGCGCCGCCGAATATGCGATGCGCGGCAAACAAGGCATCCGCGTCTTCATGCTCTCGCCGCACAAGAAGATGAGCGCGTTCCAGACCGCCCAGATGTTCAGCCTGCAAGACCCGAATATCTTCAATATCGCCGTCGAAGGCGTGTTCGACGACTGCCAGGATCTGGTCAAGGCCGTCTCGAACGACTTGCCGTTCAAGCAGCGGCAAAAAATCGGCACCGTCAATTCGATCAACTGGGCGCGCATCGTGGCCCAGGTCGTCTATTATTTCCGCGGCTATCTGCTGGCCACGCAAGAGAACACGCAAAAAGTCTCGTTTACCGTTCCCTCTGGCAATTTCGGCAATATCTGCGCCGGCCATATTGCGCGCATGATGGGGCTGCCGATCGATAAGCTGGTGGCGGCGACCAATGAAAACGATGTGCTCGACGAATTTTTCCGCACCGGCGTCTACCGCGTGCGCGGCGCCAAGCAGACTTATCATACGAGCAGCCCGTCGATGGATATTTCCAAGGCGTCCAATTTCGAGCGCTTCATCGCCGACCTGCTGGGGCGCGACAGCGCGCGCGTGCGGCAGCTGTTCCACAAGGTCGAGACCGAAGGCGGCTTCGATTTGTCGGGCAAGCCGGGCAGCGATGGCGACGAATTTGCGCGCGTGGGGCAATTCGGTTTCGCATCGGGTAAATCGACGCATCGGGACCGGCTCGAGACGATACGCGAGATCGAAGACGACTACGGCGTCATGATCGATACGCATACGGCCGATGGCGTCAAGGTCGCGCGCGAACACCTGACGGCTGGGGTGCCGATGATCGTGCTTGAAACGGCCTTGCCGGCCAAGTTCAATGAAACCATCCTCGAAGCGCTGGGGCGCGATGCCGAACGTCCGGCCGGCTTCGACCATATCGAAGAGCTGCCGCAGCGCTTTGTCGTCATGGCGGCCGATGTCGGCCTGATGAAAAGCTATATCGCCGAGCATACCGGACTGTGAGCATGGCAGCCAAAGCAACGATGTCCAGTGGCCCGATGTCAAATGGCGCAATGTTAACCGTCGAGCAGGCGCTGGCCGCCATGGCAGCCGGCGCCCGCCCGCTCGAAGGCTGCGAAATGGTGGCCACCGAAGCGGCGTGCGGGCGGGTTCTGGCGCAGCCGCTGATTGCCGGCGTCGATGTGCCGCCGGCCGATAATTCGCAGATGGACGGCTATGCGGTGCGCGCCGCCGATTGCGCCGGCGGCGCGGCGCGTCTGCCGGTCTCCCAGCGGATTGCCGCCGGTACCGAGCCTGCCGCGCTGTTGCCAGGCACTGCGGCGCGCATCTTTACCGGCGCCTTCATCCCGCCCGGCGCCGATGCGGTCGTCATGCAGGAACACTGCACGCTCGACGGCGACCATGTGACGGTCGGGCACACGCCGCAGGCCGGCGAATGGATACGCCGGCGCGGCGAAGACATTGCGGCCGGCAAGCCCATGCTGGCGGCCGGGGTCCGCCTGCAGGCCGCGCAGATGGGGCTGGCGGCCTCGGTCGGGCTGGCGCTGCTGCCGGTGCGGCCCAGGCTGAAGGTGGCGATTTTTTTCACCGGCGACGAATTGACCATGCCCGGCCAGGCCGCCGGCGGCAAGCTGGCGCCGGGCGCGATCTACAATTCCAACCGCTATCTGCTGCATGGCCTGCTGCACAAGCTCGATTGCCAGATCACCGATTACGGCATCGTTGCCGATTCGCTGGCGGCCACGCGCGCAACCCTGCGCGCGGCGGCCAGCACGCATGATTTGATCATTACCTCGGGCGGGGTCTCGGTCGGCGAAGAAGACCACGTCAAGCCGGCGGTCGAGGCCGAAGGCCATTTGCATCTGTGGCAGATTGCGGTCAAGCCCGGCAAGCCGCTGGCGTTCGGGGAAGTGCGGCGCGGCGAACCAGGAAGCGATAAAGGCCATGCCGGCGAAAGTGCATTTTTCATCGGTCTGCCCGGCAATCCGGTTGCCAGCTTCATTACCTTTTTGCTGTTCGTGCGGCCGTTCATCTTGCGCATGCAGGGGGCGGCGGCGCCCGGCTACCGCTCTTATCCGATGCGTGCCGACTTCAGCTGGCCGCGGGCCGATGTGCGCAATGAATTTTTGCGCGCCAAAATCAACGCTCAAGGCGGTCTCGACCTGTTTGCCAACCAGGGCTCGGCCGTGCTCACTTCGCTGGTCTGGGGCGATGGCCTGATCGACAATCCGCCCGGGCACTGCATCGCGCCCGGCGACATCGTGCGCTTTATTCCATTCTCCGAATTTTCTTGAAAAAAGTGCCATGAATATCATCGTGAAATTTTTTGCCAGCGTGCGCGAGACAGTCGGGTGTGCGCAAGAAGAGCTGAGTTTGCCGGCCGAGGTCGCCACGCTGGCCCAGTTGCGCCAGTATCTGGCCCGGCGCGGCGGCGCATGGGAAGACGCCTTGGGGACGCAGCGCACGCTGCGCATGGCTTACCAGCAAGTGATCAGCGATGGCGATACGGCTTTGAGCGAAGCCTGCGAAGTGGCATTTTTCCCGCCGATGACGGGCGGTTGAGTTTGCTCGCGGCGGCGCGCGCTGGCGGCGCGCATTTTTGTCCGCCGCTTTTTTCTGCGTTTTTTGCAATGATTTCGCCGCGATTTTTTCTCCGATTTTGCATCGGCCCGCAGTACATGATTGCGGTACTTTGCCGATTCACCAACGCATTCACCAACGCATTTGCCAGCGCATTTGCCTGCGCATTCAATTCCAGGCCATATGATGAGTCATAAACACAATGTAGTCGTGATCGGCGGCGGTCCGGCCGGCTTGATGGCGGCCGAAACGCTGCTGGCCGGCGGCGCCAGTGTGGCGCTGTACGATGCCATGCCCAGCGTCGGCCGAAAATTTCTATTGGCCGGCAAGGGCGGCATGAATCTCACGCATGCCGAGAGCTTCGATACCTTTGTGACGCGCTACGGTGCGCGCCGGCCGCAGCTGGCGCCGCAATTGAGCGAATTCGGCCCGCAGGCCTTGCGCGACTGGGCCCACGGCCTCGGCATCGAGACTTTTGTCGGCAGTTCCGGACGCGTGTTCCCTACCGATATGAAAGCGGCGCCGCTGTTGCGCGCCTGGCTGCAGCGCCTGCGCGGTGCCGGCCTGCAGCTGCACATGCGCCAGCGCTGGATTGGCTGGCAGGATGCTGCCGCAGCTGATGACACGCCGGCGCCGGCTTCTGCACAGCATTTGCAGTTTTCGTCCGAGAGCGGGCCGCATGCGGTGCCGGCCGACGCGGTGGTGCTGGCGCTGGGCGGCGGCAGCTGGCCGCATCTCGGCTCGGACGGTGCCTGGACCGCCTTGCTGGCGGCGCGCGGCGTGGCGCTGGCGCCGCTGCAGGCGGCCAATTGCGGCTTCGATACCGACTGGAGCGAGCACTTCCGTACGCGTTTTGCCGGCCAGCCCCTGAAATCGGTGGCGCTGACGTATCGCGACGAGCACGGCCTGGCGCAATACAAGAAAGGCCAGTTTGTGCTGACCGAGAGCGGTGTCGAGGGCAGCCTGATCTACGCGCTATCGCGGTTTTTGCGCGAACAGATCAATTGCGACGGCGTGGCGCAGATTGAACTCGATCTGGCACCGGACTGGAGTAGCGAGCGCGTGCGCGAGGCGGTCTGCCATGCGCGCGGCGCGCGTTCGATGGCCAGCCATTTGCAAAGCCGGCTCGGCTTGTCCGCGCTCCAGACTGGCTTGCTGCGCGAGTTGCTGGGGGCCGACGGTTATGCCGAGCCGCAGACGCTGGCGACGGCCATCAAGGCCTTGCCCTTGCGTTTGCATGCGGCGCGGCCGATCCAGGAAGCCATCAGCAGCGCCGGCGGCGTGCCATTCGAGGCGCTCGCCTGGCCCGACTATCCGGCCATGCTGCGCGCCTTGCCAGGCGTGTTCTGTGCCGGCGAAATGCTCGACTGGGAAGCGCCGACCGGCGGCTATCTGTTGACGGCCTGTTTCGCCGGCGGTCGCCGCGCCGGCCTCGATGCGCTGGCCTGGCTCGACGCCCGGCCAGCCTGACCCGGTGCCATCGCGGCGCGGCAGTGACGCATCTGCCGCCTCCTCATTTTCCTCCTCATTTTCCTCCTCATTTTCCTCCTCATTTGCTGCCTCATTTGCGGCCTCATTTAGCGCTCATTTTCCCGTTCATCGCTTAGGCCGATGCGGACAGCATCAATTCCAGCGGATATCACCTGAGCCGCTGCGGCTGACGGCGCGCAGCGTCGGCTGTCCGAAAATATGAATGTCGCCGCTGCCGACGATGCTGGCCTCAATTTTTTTCGCGGCGTGGATATCGGCATCACCTGAACCGTGCAGCTTGATGCTGGCATTTTCGGCGATCAGTTGCGCCGCGCGCAGGTCGCCCGAACCGCGGCTCTGGCTGGTCAGCTGAACCGTCTTGCCGCTGGCGCTGACGTCGCCGGAACCATTCAGATTGAGTTCGATGGCTTCGCTGTTGCCGGCGTTCAGTCGCAGGTCGCCGCTGCCGTTGAGCGTGGCCTTGACCCGTCTGTACTGGCCGTTCAGGCGCAGGTCGCCGGAACCGTGCATCAGCAAGTCGAGCGTGTCGCCCGTGAAGCCGCTGGCGCTGATGTCGCCGCTGCCGCTATTCGAGACAGCGCTCAGGGCCGGCACGCTGAGTTCGATCCGGATCGGGCGCCGCATCACGTGCGGCAGCACACCGCGGGTTTCTATGCGCAGTTGCGTACCGTTCTCGGTGATGGCGATATTGTCGAGCAGACGCTGCTCGGCGTGGATCGTCAGGCTGGCGCTCGGCGCCTGCGTGACAGTCACATCGATCGGGCCGCTCAGCGAAATTGCGCTGACGGCGGCCGTGATCGTGCGGCTCTGGCTCACGATGGCGGACCCGGAGGCCGGCGGCGCCGCGGCGCTTCCCTGCGGCACGCCTTGCGCGTGCAATAGCGCACTCGAAGTCGCTACCATGATGATTGCCAGGACGCTCAGGGCGACCGCCGTTTTTGCTAATGTTCGCATGACTACTCCTTTTGTTGGTGGCCGGGCCACATTGTTATGCTGTCAGTGTGTGTACTTGCAGTATTGTTCCGCGCTCTTTTATTTGCCTGTTTGTTTGCCTACTTGTTTGCTTGTTTGTTTGCCTGTTTGTTTGTTTGTACGGCGCCTTTCAGGCATTTCGCAATAATGAATAATTCATCATTACATAGCGCTTGAGGCCGATGGCGGCATATTTGCTCACCACCAGCGCGGCCAGCAGCATCAGGATGGCGCCGGCAATCAGGCCGATGCCGGCGGCGCCCTGCTGGCTGCGCGAAAAATCGCTGCCGCCGTGTGAGAGCGCGATGCCGCCGGTGTCGCGCTCATCCTGCGCGGCGTCATGCGTGGCGCTGTCCTGCGCTGCGCTGCCATGGATGGCGACACCGGCGCCATCGATATCGATGCGGATCGGACCGCTCTCTGTCCATGAGGTCAGCGGATGTTGTCCCGAGATAGTCATTTCGTTGACGCCGGCAATGGCGCCGGCGGTGACGGCGATGCCGGCCACATACAGGGCCAGCGCCGTGCAATAAAATGCAAACAGCAAGGCGCCGAAAACGATTGCCGGCACGCTCAGGAACAGATTGAGGATGCACAGGCCGATTAGCGATATCAGCAGCCGCCACAGATTGGGAAGACTTTTGTTTGCCTTAAAGGCGCTGCCATGCAGCTCGGCGCGGCATTGGGCGGCCACCTGGCGCGGCTCGGGCAGGCCGGCGGCCACCTGTTGTTCGCTCAGGCCGCGCGTGGCGCCCTCGATGAAACGGTGGGCATACGAGGCCAGCGTATTGGCTACCAGATCGGGCGGCAAACCGTAGAGCGCTTCGGCCAGCGCCGACAGATAGCTTGCGCGGCTGGTATGGGCGCGCTTGAAACGGGCCAGGAATTTGTCGCCAAGTTCTTTGAAGGTGCGCATGTCTGCTCCGTAAGCGGTCGGGGCAATGCCGCAAGGCAATGCCGGTTGCAATGAGCATACTGTAGATAAATCGGCCATACGAGGCCATGCGTTTGCGACAGACGGCAAATTTCAAGGGGCCGATGACGGTTTGATGCGATTAGCTGTGCCGTTTTGCGATTATTGGGATTTGGCGCTGAACAAGATATCCAGCTGTCTTGTCATTATCGCGGCCGCGTCGGGGGGAGGAAAGCAAGGATGTAAGTTGTGATTTATTTAACTTACATGAATCGCGATGGGCAAGCTGGCGCTCTGATGCGCGCCCATAAAAAACGGCGCCTCCTGTTGCCGGAGGCGCTGCTCGGTCATCGCGCAACAATGGTGCGATTACATATGCATCACCACATGGATCATCACATTTTGGCCGCAATCAGTTTGCCCAGGCGGGCGATGCCGGTACGGATTTTTTCCGGCGGCACCGTCACAAAGCTCAGGCGCAGCGTATTGGTTTCCGCCGCATTGGCATAAAACGGCGCACCGGGCACGAAGGCGACTTTTTCCTTGAGCGACTCTTCGAGCAAGACCATGGCATCGATGTGCTTGGGCAGCGTGACCCAGATGAACATGCCGCCTTCCGGTTTGGTCCAGCTCACTTGCGCCGGGAAAAATTCGGTCAGGGCATCGAGCATGGCCTGGCATTGATTGCTGTAAAGCGTGCGGATGGTCGGAATGTGGCTGTCGAGGAAGCCATCCTTGATCACTTCATGGACCACCATTTGCGTCAGCTGCGAGGTGTGCAGATCGGCCGCCTGCTTGGCCAGTTCGAGGCAGCGCGCCAGCGGCAGCGGCGCCACCACATAGCCGAGGCGGATGCCTGGCGTCAGCACTTTCGAGAACGATCCCATGTAGATCACGCCATCGGGATTCATCGCCACCATCTTGGCTTGCGGCTGGCCTTTATAGCTGAGCGCGCCGTAGGGATCGTCTTCGATCAGCGGCACGCCGATGCGGGCGCAGGTCTCGACCAGTTCGATGCGGCGCTGCGCCGACAGCGTGCGGCCGGTCGGGTTCTGGAAGTTCGGCAGCGCATACAGCATGCGGGCGCCGGTGCCGACGGCGGCCACCGACTCGGGCAGCACGCCGTCATTGTCGGTGGCGACCGACACAAACTCGGGGCGATAGACTGAAAACGCTTGCAGCGCGCCGAGATAGCTCGGCGTTTCGACAAGTACGCGGCTGCCTTCGTCGATCAACACCTTGCCCAGCAAATCGAGGGCCTGTTGCGAGCCCGAGGTCATCAGGACTTGCTCGGCCTTGATCCGCGCGCCGCCTTGCGACAGGCTGTCGGCAATCCACTGGCGCAGCGGCGTGTAGCCATCGGTCGGCCCGTATTGCAGCGCGACCTTGCCCTGCGTCGACAAAACCTTGTCGAAGGCTTGCTTCATGGCGTCGATCGGGAAGGTGGCCGGCGAAGGCAGGCCGCCGGCGAAGGAAATGATTTCAGGTTGTTGCGTGATCTTCAGGATTTCGCGGATAAAAGAGCTTTGCAATTGCTCTGCACGTGCGGCGAAACGCCATTGGATCGGATTTGGATTTTCAATTGTCATATCAGTCTCGTTTGACGTGGCCAGCAAGCCACGGAATTGGCGCGCTATGGATAGTACAAATAGCGGCGTCACGGCGGCGCGCCCGGATAGGGGCGCTGCGTGTGCGCTTGCCGGCCCGCGTGGGGCCGGCCGCGCAAATTAATTAATTTAGTTCAACAATCATTTCGATTTCGACGCAGGCACCGAGTGGAATTTGCGCCACGCCAAAGGCCGAGCGCGCATGCCTGCCTTTTTCGCCGAAGACCTGTGCCAGCAGTTCGGAACAGCCATTGGTGACCAGATGCTGTTCGGTGAATTCTTCGCTCGAGTTAACCAGGCTCATGACCTTGACGATGCGTTTGACGCGGCCGAGGTCGCCGCCGCAAGCGTCTTGCAAAGTGGCAATCAAGTCGATCGCCACCAGGCGCGCCGCTTCCTTTCCCTGGGCCGTGCTGAGGTCCTTGCCCAGTTTGCCAGCCCAGACCGCGCCATCTTTTTTGGCGATATGGCCGGAAATAAACACCGTGTTGCCGCTTTGGACAAACATAACATAGGCGGCAGCCGGATTGGCGGTGGCCGGCAAAGTGATGTTGAGGGCTTTTAACTGATCGTAAGCGGACATGAAAATTTCCAGAAAATATGACAAAAAAGGTCGCAGCAATGTATTGCCGAGGGCAACGGGGCTGCCTTGCAAGCATTACCAGACCGTATTGTACACGCCGTGCGGCTCGCTTATAGGTAAATGGCGAGCGCCGTGTACAAGGTCAAGCCTATCATTAGCGCGCAAAACAGGCGCCGCCAGTGCGTTTGCTGCAAATGCTTGCCCAATATCGCCCCGGCGCCGGCCCAGACTGCGATACAGGGGGCGCCGATGCAGAAAAACACCATGCACAGCACGCAGATCGAGAGCCAGGCCGGATGCAGCGCCGGCATGAACGATGCCGCTGCCGTCAATGCCATCATCCAGGCCTTGGGATTGGCCAGCTGAAATAGCGCGGCATTGGCAAAGCTGAGCGGCCGGGCGCCATCGCACGCGCGGGCGGCGTCCGCAAAGCCCATCTTGCGCATTTGCCATGCAAGATAGACAAGATAGCAGGCACTGGCAAATTTGAGCATGCTGTGGGCGGCAGGCACGGCCAGGATCAGGCCGCCGACGCCGGAACCGAACAGGGCCAGCATCACGCTCAAACCGAACAAAATGCCGAGCATGTGAAAAATTGTACGCTGGAAACCGAAGCGGATCGACGAGGCGGTCAGCATCAGGTTGTTCGGCCCCGGCGTGATCGAGGTCACGAAGGCAAACAGCGACAAGGGCAGCAGCGTGGCCAGGTCGTTTGGGGCAGCTGGCGGCAACAGGGAAGGGAGGGCGGTCGCAAGTGGCATGGCAAGATATCCGTCAACTGGAGATGGTTTATCGTAGTCGAGGATCGCAGTACAGTACCGATACAATTTTAATAAAATTCAAGACTGTGTACCGGGAAAATGCCCAATACACAAATGGGCTGTGTATTGGGGTTTTTCCATGCGGGAGTCTCCCAATGCCGGAGTCTCCCAATGCGGCCGGCAGATGCGGCCGGTAGATGCGGTCGGCAGATGCGGCCGCCGGTGCGCGCTTATCTGTCTTTCGCCAAGTCGTCATTGGCGGCCAAAGTGTCTGCCAGAGTCGTGCGCTGCTTGTCGTCTTGCTTGTCGTTTTCGGCCGGTAAGACAGGCGCAGGCATGGCCGCGGCGGAAAAATGGTTTTGCTCCCATTGCCAGGCATGCTTGACGATGGTGGCGATGTCGCCAAAGCGCGGCGTCCAGTGCAATTGCTTTTTGGCCAGTGTTGAATCGGCAATCAGTATGGCGGGGTCGCCGGCGCGTCTTGGCGCCTGCCGCTGCGCTATGCCGTGCCCGCACAGCTGTTCGGCGGTCTTGATCACGTCGACGATCGAATAGCCATTGCCATTGCCGAGATTGTAGCGGGCACTGCCGGCGCCTGCCAGCAAGGCTTGTAGCGCCAGCAAGTGGGCATCGCACAAATCCTGCACGTGGACATAGTCGCGCACGCAGGTGCCATCGGGCGTTTCGTAATCGCTGCCATATATCGTGAGCGCCGGTCTTCTTCCCGACGCCGCCTGCAATATCAGTGGAATCAAATGCGTTTCGGGATCGTGGCATTCTCCGAGTTCCCCTTCGGGATCGGCGCCGGCCGCATTGAAGTAGCGAAGGCAGATCGCCCGCAAACCATAGGCACGCTCGAAGTCGGCCAGCATCTGCTCGACCACCAGTTTCGAATAGCCATAGGGATTGATCGGCGCGGCCGGATGGTACTCATCGATCGGAATATAGACGGGATTGCCGAAAATGGCCGCGCTCGAGGAAAAAATAAGGCGAAGCACCTTGTGCCTGACCATGGCGTTGAGCAGTCCAATGGTATTGCCGATATTGTTTTCATAGTATTTGCCGGGGGCGGCAAGCGATTCGCCGACTTCGATATGACTGGCGAAATGCATGACGGCGGCAATCGGGAATGCCTGGAAAATCGTTTCGAGCGCCGCCCGGTCGGCCATCTCGCCGACGATGAGGTGGCCGCTCAGTACGGCGCTGCGCCTGCCTTGCGTCAGATTGTCGAGTATGACAGGCAGATAGCCGGCCCGGGCCAGCCGCTTGACCATATGCGAACCGATATAGCCGGCGCCGCCGACGACCAGAATATGGCGCGGCGTTGTGCCTGCCTGCATTGTATCTGTTTGCATTGAGCCTCCCTGCATCAAGCGTTCCTGCATCAAGCGTTCCTGCATCAAGCGTTCCTGTATCAAGCGTTCCCGCACCGCGCTTTCTTGTTTCACGCCTTCTGTTATCGCCTGTGGGCGAGCGGCCCGTGCGCTCACTCGCTGGTGAAGTTTTGTTTGCGTGGCTCGACGCTGCCGGCGTTGACAAAACTGGATGAGACCGCGTCTGCGACGGCCTCGGCCGCTCTTTTGCCCGCCAGGAAAGCATGGTCCGAGTTGTAATATTCCCATTCGCTATAACGGCCGGCGAGCACGATGTCCTGTTGTTGCAGCCAACGCCTGATCAGGGCGACATTGGCGGCACGTGCGTGGTCGTAGACGACATAGGCATAAGGCATGTCGACCTGATTGGCCGTCAGCAACTCGTCTTGCGGCCTGAGTATGCCAACCTTGATGCAATCGGCGACGCAGCGCTCGATCAAGGCCCGCCCTGTCTGCGCCAGCGGTGCCCCGGGCAGATACGAGATCTCGCATGTCAGGCCAAAGCCGCCGGCGGCATTGCAGGCCGGACTGGCATTGCCTTGCACAAAAATGCGATGGAAAATGGTATCTTCCGGATAATAAATCCAATGCTTGTCGGTAATCGCTTCGCGCGCAATGCCGAGGTTGACGCAACATACCGACACATGCCGCAAGCTGCGGGCAGCCTGTTGCACTGGCGGCGGCGCATGCGGTCCGATCAGCTTGATGAGTTCGGGCAAAGGCATCGTGCTGACCAGCTGGCGATAGCTGAAGCGGCGGCCGTCCGCCAGCGCAACGACATGCGCCGACGGCGACAATTGCACGGCTTCGGCCGACAGCTCGAGCGTGCCTCGTATATGCGGCAGAAAGCCGTCCATCAAGGCCTGGAAGCCGCCGCGAAGCGGGTAGGCGAAGCGGGCGTTCGGCCCCACTGGCTTGGCCACCGGTTCCAGTGCGCCGTCGATGATGGCTTCCAGATCGGGCAGCGGCACGCGTCCGCCGAGCCATGAGGTTTCCATGTCAGTCAGGGGCACTTTCCATAGTTTCTTGTTATAGGGTAGGGCGAAATGACGGGCGATGCCGGCGCCCCAGACGCGATAAATGAATTGTTCGAAGTTTTCGGGCGCGCCTGGCACGCTGCGGGCACTGTCTTCGGCGCCCGCGCTGCTGCCATCGGCGCAGCAGTCGCGCAGCGCAGGCGCCGTTTCGCAGGCGGCCGCATTGCCGATGCCGCCGTAGCGTGCTTCGATAGCGCCGATGATGCATTCCTTTATGACGGCCGGCGGCAAGCCGTAGAGCGCCCCCTGGAATGGGTAGCGGGTATACACATTTTTGCTGTAGATCCAGGCCTCGCGGTTTTGCCAGTGCATATTATTTCCCAACAAAATGCGATATAAATGCAGCACATAATCGTCGTTGGAAAACATGATGTGGCCGGCGTGATCGAAGGTGAATCCTTTGTCGCGAATGGAGCGGCACCAGCCGCCGACGCTCGGATTTTTTTCCAGCAGCAGGGTGTCGGCGCCGAGGTGGTAGGCACAGGACAAGCCGGTGGGCCCGGCGCCGATGATGGCGCAGCCGATGCGCTGCATCGTCGCGGCGATGCGCAGCGGATTGATGCTGGCGGCATTGCCGGGATTGACTGGGCCGGCCCCATTTGCAGGACTGGCGCCCTCGTGGCCGCCTGGCCCATTCTGGCCGTTCCTCGAAGCCGGCGCCGCTTCGGCAGGCGCCGGCGGCCGACTGGCGGCCTGGCCCGGCGGCGTCGATTCGAGCAGGGCCCGCATTTCGTCGGCGCTCTGCTGCCATGAGGTGGCTGCCACGACTACGCGCATTTTCTGAATGCGCTGTATCTTTTCGGCCTCGCTGGCGGCCAGCGCCGCTTCGCAGGCGGCGACGAAGTCGGGTCCGTCATGTGCAATGGCGACGATATCGCCGTAGGGGATGGCGATATCGGCAATGGCGGTACTGACGATGGGCAGTTCGGCCGCCATGTATTCAAGCACCTTGGTCGGACTGATGAAGCGGGTCGCCTCGTTGAGCGCGAACGGCAGCAGGCAGATATCCCAGCCTGCCAGGAAATGCGGCAAGGCCTTGTAAGGCTGCTGGCCCAGGTAGTGGATATTGGCGCGCTGCGGCAGCGCCGCCGGATCGATCTTGACGATCGGCCCGACCAGCACGATTTGCCAGCTTGAATGGGCGTCGGCCAGATAGGCCAGCAGCTCGGCATCGAAGCGCTCGTCGATGACGCCGTAATAGCCGAGGCGCGGGGTGGCGATATCGCGATGGGCCGGATGGCTGTTGTTGCGGTCGCGCGCCTGCTCGAAATGGATGGTATCGACGCTGCTTGGAAAACAGTAGGTGCGCGGATGGCGCTTGCGCTTGGCTTCGTACAGGCTGGGGCCGCCGGCAAAGACGAGATCGGCCACCTTGAGCAGGGCCGTCTCTCTTTGCAAAAGCTGTTTGGGCGAGTTTTTGAATGCCGCCAATTCATCCATGCAATCGTAGACGACCAGGTAAGGATGAAACTGCTGCAATAGCGGCAGCGCCATCGGCGTATAGAACCAGACGATGGGATCGGTGGCAAAGCTCAGTTCGGCCAGCAGCGCGCGCAGCGACGGCAGCTGGTCGTCGTGAAAGCCGGCGCCATGAATGGCCGTGTGCGGCTGGCAGACCGTGACGTTGGGCGCCGGCGTCGCGTAGGCAAGAAAGCTCTGGCCCTCGGTAAATATCGGTTCTTCGATGAAAACGACATGATAGAACTGCGCCAGCTGAGTGAGCAATTGTTGCGGACGTTGATAGACGAAATCCCAGCGTAAGTGGCAAAACACGACAATTGTGCGCATGTTGTCTCCTTTTTGGGTGGATGAGCTGGCAGATGAGCTGGCAGATGCGTTGGCGGATGCGGCGGCCGAGGCGTCGGCAAACAGGCCGTCGTTGGGACACAGTCGGGCGGTCAGGCGCTGCGCCTGGCGGACGGCTGTTGCATACAGCGGCACCAGCCGGCGTTCGAGCGGACGTTCGTGCGGCACCGCCGGTGCGGCGTCACCATGCGAGGCGCACACATCCCACAGGCCGCTGCGGTGCCAGAACGCCGGGTCTTCCCAGTCGGGGCGGTCGATGATCGGATAGATGCAGATGCCGTGGAAGTCGACCCCGAATTGCGCCGCCAGCGCGGCCTGCTCGGCGATGTCGCGGATCCAGACGCCGCGCCCGCTGCCGACATGGCTGGTCTCGGCAAGCACGATCGGCCGTTGATAGCGTTGCTGTAATTGCTTGAGCATGATGTGCAGCGGCATGCGGCGACGGTCGTCGAGATGCCACCACAGGCGCAAATTGCTGCCGGTTTCCCATTGGTTGCTATGGTAATAATTGACGCCAAGCAGGTCGAGATAACGCGGGTCGCCGCCGAGCTCCGGGGATTTTTGGCCGCATAACATGTCCCAGGCATCGAATTGCGATTCGCGCCACGCCTTGGCCTGTTCGCTCCAGTCGGGGCGATCGGCGGGGGCGATGATGTGAATGAGCGGGTCGCATTGCAGGATGCGTGCTTGCGGCGCGACGTCCCAGATGGCATTGCAGCCGGCGATCGTGGCCAGCACGAGCTGGCGTTTGGCCTTGCCGCCGGGATCGCTCCGGTACATGTTTTTAATGTTGAACATATGCGTCGACAAGCCCCAGCACAGAAAGGAAATTTCGTTAATCGGCGAATAAATCGGCGCCGGTCCCGAAAACGGCGCCAGATACTGACTGACGGCGCGGCAAAAACGCGCAAAGCGCAGCGGAAATTGCGGACCAAACAGGTCGAGCTCGGGCGGCCAGCCGTAATGGCAAAAAGTCCAGAGGATTTGCAGGCCGAGTTCTTCGGCGATGGCGGCGCGCTCATGCAGCGATGAGAAATCGAAGCGGCCGTCGCGCTCGACCAGGCGCCAGCCGACCGATTCGCGTACCGTCTTGATTCCGAATTGTTGCAAGGCGAGATAGTCGTCGCGTACCCTGGCGCGATGGCCGGTGGCCGCCCCCATGTCGAGCGCATCGCCGGCATGCGTGACATGATCGGCGCCCTCATAGCCGGCTTGCCAGAAGGAGCGGAATAGTGGTAGAGACGCATTCGCGGGTCGCATGCGATTATCCTTGTCTGATGGCAGCTTGCGTGTTGGCAGCTTGCGTGTTCCTGCGTAAAGCCTGTACGTCTGTTCGGAACAGCATGGCAAGGGCGAAAAATACAAGACCGATGTAGATATACAAAAATCAGACAAAAATCAGACAAAAATCAGACAAAAATCAGACAAAAATCAGACAAAAATCAGCGCTGCGGCCCACGATGCTGGCGGGACTGACGGTGCGGCGTCAGTCCCGGTTGCCGGAACGACGGTGACGGGTGCACCGGCGCAGCAATTTCACCGCAGCCCGAAGCCGTGCGCCTGACGCCGTGTGCCTGAAGCAGTACGCCTTACTGCGGCTATCTGGCCGTGGTGCGCCCGTACAACAGCGCAAACGGGCGACAGTGCGGCGTCACAGCACCGTGGCCTGGCCGCGGGTTGCGGCGGCGATCAGCTCAAGCGCAAGCTTGGGCGTGCGGTCGGCGTACAGCAAGCCATTGACTTCCTGAAAGGTGTCGGCGAACTGGGTATAGCAAAAGCCGCTGAACATCGTCGTGCTGTTGGCTACCATCATCAGCTTGCGATAGGCTTCCAGAAATTCGTGCTCGTCGCCAGCTTGCGAGTAACCCCATGCCTTGTCCTTGCCTGTCGTCTCGGCCTTGACGAAAGCGATACCGCCGAATTCGGTCAGCACGATGGGCTGGCCACGGTGCGGAAAGCCGTCGAGCGTCAGGATGCGCCCGCCCGGCCGGCGCTGGTCGAACAGGCGCTGGGTCGGATCGGATGAGCCATAGCGCGCCTGCAGCCGTTCGGGGTCGCTGTCGTAGTCGTGGATGCCGAGGATGTCGGTGGCCGACGCCTCCCAGCCATCGTTGCCGATCACCGGCCGCGTGGCGTCGAGCGTGCGCGTGAGATGGTAGAGCGCCTCGACCGCATTGCGGTGCGCCTGCATCGAGGTCAGATTGGGCACGCCCCACGACTCGTTGAATGCGACCCAGACGATGATGCATGGATGGCTGTAATCGCGGTCGATCACATCGCCCCATTCGCGCACCATGCGCGTGATGGCCTTGAGCGTGAAGCGGTAGGCCGACGGCATTTCTTCCCACACCAGCAGCCCGAGCCGGTCGGCCCAGTAAAAATAGCGCGGCGTTTCGATTTTCTGGTGTTTGCGCACGCCATTGAAGCCCATGGCCTTGGCCAGTTCCACATCGCGCCGCAGCGCCTCGTCGGACGGCGCCGCCATCATGGTCTCGGGCCAGTAGCCCTGGTCGAGCACCATGCGCAGCGGATAAGGGCGGCCGTTGAGCATCAGGCGGTCGCGGTTGATGCTCACCGAGCGCAGCGCCGTATAGGATGTGATGCGGTCGAGGATGCGCTCCTTGTGGCGCAGCGTGATTTCGGCATCGAGCAGCGTCGGCCGCTCTGGACTCCAGAGCAATTCGTTGCGCGAATCGTCGACGCCGGGGTCCGAGACCGCAATCTTGCGGCTGGCCTCGTGGCCGAGCATGGCGTAACTGTCATCGGCCAGCAAGTCATGGCCATGCCAGATCTTGACGCTGACCGTCAGGTCGTCCTCGATATCGCCGGCGGCCACGATTTCGCAGCCGATTTCATAGCCTTCGAAAATGGGCGTCCAGCGCAGTTTTTGAATATAGGTCGAGGCCACCTGCTCGAGCCACACGGTTTGCCAGATGCCGGTGGTGCGCGGATACCAGATCGAATGCGGCTCGAGCTGCCAGTCCTGCTTGCCGCGCGGTTTGGCCAGGTCGTGCGGATCGTCGTCGACGCGCACGGTGACGGTTTGCGGCCCGCTGTCGCTGATGGCATTGGTGATGTCGGCGAAAAACGGCGTGTGGCCGCCTTCGTGCTCGGCCACCAGATTGTCGTTGACCCAGACGCAGGCGGCATAATCGACGGCGCCGAAATGCAGGATCACGCGGTCGTCGTGCGGCACGATATCGAATTGACGCTGGTACCAGCAGACCGGATGAAAGCCGCGCTCGCCGAGGCCGCTGGCCTGCGATTCGGGCGGGAACGGCACTTCGATCATATGCGCCCAGTGAATATTTTCAGATGGAAATGTGTATTGCCTGGCGTCGTCGAACGCGAAACGCCATGTGCCGTTCAGCGATTGCCAGCTCGGGCGCACCAGTTGCGGTCGTGGATACGGGAAATCGGCCATGGTTGTCCTGTCTGCCTGGTCTTTTTTGCCTGGTCCTGTTTGTCTGGTCCGGCCTGTGCGGCCCTGTCTGCCATGCATGCCGAGCTTGAATGTCATGCAATACCAAATTGGATACAAAAATGGCGTCTCTGTTCCCGGAAAACGTGAAAATCTGGCTGTGGCAATGAAGGCCGTCAACAATGCGCTGACCGATATACGGGAGCTTGCCGGTCCGGTCTGGCGCTATATGCTTCAGGACTTTGTGCATGGCGGTAACAAGATGCTGGGACGATGGCCGTGCGCCTGATATTTTTGCAAGGTTTGCAGGGCGACATCGTGCGCGCTGCCTTGCCGGCACAATGCCACGCACGCGCCGCCAAAGCCGGCCCCGGTCAGGCGCGCACCGTAGACTTGCGGATGCGTCTGCAGCAGGGCGACCAGCTCGTCGAGCGCGGCGAGCGAGACCTCGAAATCGTCGCGCAGGCTGGCATGCGAGGCATTCATCAAGCTGCCGAACTGTTCGGGAGAGAGACCGCCGGCCGCTTGCAGCACACGCGCGTTTTCGGTCAGCACATGGCGGGCCCGTTGCCGGTAAGGCGGCGGCAGGGTATCGAGCGCAGCCAGCTCGCGAATGTCGCGCAGGGCCGGCACGCCCAGCAGGCGGGCTGCCGTCTCGCATTCGGCCCGCCGCCGGTTGTAGCCGGTGGCGGCCAGCGCGCGCGCCACGCCGCTGTCGATGACGACCAGTGCCGATGGCGATGGCAGCGGCAGCAGCCTGCTGGCCAGCGTGCGGGCGTCGATCCACAGCATATGGGCGCAATCGGCGAGGCTGCAGGCCATTTGATCGAGAATGCCGCAATGGACGCCCGCATACGTGATCTCGGCCTGCTGCGCCAGGCGCGCCAGCCCGAGATCGTCGAGATCGAGCCGCAGCAAGCGGCGCAGCGCGCGCAACAGCGCCACTTCGAGCGCCGCGCTGCTCGACAGGCCGGCGCCGATCGGCAGCGCCGATGAAATATGGATCGACAGCGGCGGCACGTGCGTGCCGCGCGCTTCGATCAGCTTGATGCAGCCGTCGACATAGCGCTCGAAATCGGGCCGCGCGCGGGCCGGCTTCGGCCGATTCGGCAGCAAGCGGTGGCGCCCGAGCGTGGCCGAATACAGGTGGTGGCGGCGATCGGGGCTTGGCGCCAGCGCCACGGTCGTGCGCTGCGGAGTCGCCGTCGGCAGCATGTAGCCATCGTTGTAGTCGGTATGCTCTCCGAGCAGATTGATGCGTCCCGGCGCCGATTCCGAGACCTGTGGCGAGCCGTGAAAAAATTGTTCGGCGCTGAGCATCATGGCTCGAGCACGGCCGCGACTTGCTGCAGTTGACGGGCCGTCTCTTCGGGCAAGACATCCATCGCAAACATGCCGGCCGCCAGTTCGGTGCCGGCCAGGTATTTGAGGCGCTCGCGGCTGCGGTACGGCGGATAGAATTGTGCGTGCAACTGGGTTTCCGGGTGGGCGATGCCGTCGAGCGGACTCTGGTACCACGCCAGCAGGTAGGGAAATGGCCGTTGCCACAGGCCTTCGTATTTGAGCAGTACGGTTTTCAGGGCGCGAGCCAGGTCGCGCCGCTGGCTGGCCGTCAAGGCCGCAAAGCTGGCCACCGGCGCGGTCGGCGTCACCCATACCTCGTAGGGATAGCGGGCGCAGGCCGGCACGAAGGCGACCGCTTCGGCGCCGCGGTAGAGCGTGCGCGCGCCGTCTTCACGGGCGGCCATGTCGACCAGCAAATTGCCGCCATGGCGGATATTGAATGCGCGCTCCTGGGCCAGCATGCGCTGCGGTATCGGCGGTACAAACGGGTAGGCGTAAATCTGGCCATGCGGATGGTGCAGCGTGACGCCCACTTCGGCGCCGCGGTTTTCAAAAGGCATCACATACCTGATGTGCGGCTTGCGCGCCATGCGTGCGGTGCGCTCGGCCCAGACTTCGAACAGCAATTCGATATGACTCAATGCCAGCGTGGCCAGCGCTGCGTGCGGGTCTTGCGCATACACGAGCACTTCGCAGTGGCCGTCGGCCGGGGCGGTCGGCACGCGCGACGGCGGCGCGTCGTGGGCCGCCAGCGCGAGTGTGGGGAACAGGTTGTCGAAGACGGCGATATCGTAATCGCCGGCCGGCACTTCGGTCGGATGGGCCGGGTCGCGCGTCGCCGCCAGCGGATTGTATTGCGCAGGCGGCAAATACGTGCGGTCCTGGCGATATGCGGCATAAGCCACCCATTCGCCGCGCAGGGGATGCCAGCGCAGGTGCGGATTGGCGTGTTGCGGCTCGGCACACGGACTCGGTGCGGGCGCGCTCACGGCAAGCGGGCGCCGGCTGTACAAGCTCAGGGCGCGACCATCGGGTTTGCACAGGTCCTGGACATACATGGCGGGCAAGGCGAATCGATAAAATAAGTAATAAAGTAAGTAATAAGGTAAGTAATAAGGTAAGTAATAAGGTAAGTAATAAGGTAAGTAATAAGGTAAGTAATAAGGTAAGTAATAAGGTAAGTAATAGGACGGCGTGGCAACAGGGGCAGAGACAAGATCAGCAATAGAATCAACAATAGAAGAATCAGCAGCAGGATCGGCAATGGAATCACCGACAGGACCACTTACAGGGCCACTTACAGGCTCGGCAACAGCGGGAAAAGAGCGGGGCTGAACATGAGAGTGGTGCCGGGCAGCGAAAGTTCTGCCGGCGTGCCGTCGGCGAGCTGGCATCGATGATTTGGCCTCGGCCATTCGGCTGCCGGCCCCGGAAACGTCGTTCAATGACTGTGGCGATTGACGTCAGGCCTGGCGACCGATACAGTACAAGTACAATTAACCACACATTAGCAAGGTGATACCATGCGCGAGCCAGCCATGCCCGCCGCGGCCAAAGTGAGTGCGCCGGGCAAGATATTTTTTGGCGCCACTTACAAGGGCGGTTCGCTTTCCGAGCAAATCGTGCAGGCGGTGGCGGCGCGCATCGATGACAAATTGCTGCGTACCGCCGAGCGCATGCCGTCGATCCGGCAATTTGCCAAAACCCATGGCGTGTCGTGTTTTACGGTGGTCGAAGCCTACGACAAACTGGTCGCCAGAGGCTATCTCGAGTCGCGCCGCGGCGCCGGTTTTTTTGTGCGCGAACGCGCCGTGCTGGCGGCGACGGCAGCGCCGTCCGAGGCTGGTGCGGCGCCGGCCCAACTCGATGTCGTGTGGCTGGTGCGGAATATGTTTCGCGATTTGCCTGCGCAAAAAATGCCGGGTTCCGGTCTGCTGCCCGACGACTGGCTCGATGCCGAGCTGGTAGCCGACAGTTTGCGCGCGGTAAACCGCCAGCCGGCCTCGCTATTGCTCCATTATGGTCCGCCGCAAGGCTATTTGCCGCTGCGCCAGCAATTGCAATTGAGTCTAGCCGCGCTCGAGATCGGCGCCGCGCCCGAGCAAATCGTGACCACTGCCGGCGTCACGCAAGCGCTCGATCTGATCGCGCGCCATTTCCTGCGGCCGGGCGACACCGTGTTTGTCGACGATCCGGCCTGGTTTCTGATGTTCGGCAGCTTCGCCGCCCTCGGCGCCCATGTGGTCGGTATTCCGCGCCTGGCGGACGGCCCCGATATCGCCCAGCTGGCGCAGCTGGCGGCGCTGCATAAACCCAAACTATTCGTGATCAACTCGGTCTTGCACAATCCGACTTCGACCTCGCTATCGGCGGCCAAGGCATTTCAGGTGCTGCGCCTGGCGCAAGAGCATGATTTCATGATTGTCGAAGACGATATCTATTGCGACATGCATCCGGGCGTGCACATCCAGAGCGCGACCAGGCTGGCGGCGCTCGACCAGTTGCAGCGCGTGATCTATCTGGGCGGCTTTTCAAAAACGCTGGCGGCCAATCTGCGCGTCGGCTTCATCGCCACCTCGCACGAACTGGCGCAGCGCCTGGCCGACCGCAAGATGCTGAGCACGCTCTCGAGCAGCGATATCGGCGAGCGTGCCGTGTACCAGATCCTGTCGGAAGGGCAATACCGCAAGCATGTCGAACGCATCCGCGGCAAGCTCGAGCGCGTGCGCGCCAAGACCGTCAAACAGATGGAGCGGATCGGCATCGAGATCGTCGCCGCCAGCCCGGCCGGCATGTTTGTCTGGGTCGATACCCATGTCGACACCAATGTGCTGGCCGAAAAAGCGATGGCGCGCGGCTTTTTGCTGGCGCCGGGCAGCCTGTTTTCGCCGAAACAATTACCATCGTCAAAAATGCGCATCAACGTTGCCGCCATGCAAGACCCGGGCTTGTGGCAATTGCTGAGCGCCGAACTCGGCGCGCGAGGCTGAGATTTTTTGTTGCGCAGTCAAAAATCGCTCAAAAACTCCTTAAATGCTTTTAATTTGCATTAAATAGCGATGCCGCCGCCCGCCTGCCGGGCTTTCCCGCTTGCCGACCGTCGATTTTAATGTTGCCACTAAAATAAATTGGCAAAATGCTTTTGGCTGGCTTGAAATTTTTCTGTTCATCCCCAGTTTTTAGCGGTGGCTGTTCTTTCTTGAGCTCGTCCCGAAATTTTCGCTGTAAATTGCTGCAAGACTGAATACTTATTCATATTACTTATTCACATTACTTATTCATATTGCAGCACTTAAAATACAATATTGACAATATAACGTTAACAACGTTTTGCTTACGAGGAAAAAATGACCGTATCCGAAAAACAAACCCTTGGCTTTCAAACCGAAGTCACGCAGTTGCTGCAATTGATGATCCATTCGCTGTATTCGAACAAGGAAATTTTCTTGCGTGAACTGATCTCGAATGCCTCCGATGCTGCCGACAAGTTGCGCTTCGAGGCGATCAATAACGACGCCCTGTATGGCAACGACCACGAGTTGAAAATCACGGTTTCGTTCGACAAGGATGCGCGCACCATCACCATCGCCGACAACGGCATCGGCATGAGCCGCGAAGATGCGGTGTCGCATCTGGGCACAATCGCCAAATCGGGCACCCGCGAATTTTTCGGCAAGCTCTCGGGCGACCAGCAAAAAGATGCGGCGCTGATCGGCCAGTTCGGCGTTGGTTTCTATTCGGGCTTCATCGTCGCCGACAAGATCACGGTCGACAGCCGCCGTGCCGGTCTTGGCGCCGAGCAGGCCGTGCGCTGGGAGTCGGCCGGCGAGGGCGATTACAGCATCGAAGACATCAGCAAGGCTTCGCGCGGCACGGAGATCACGCTGCATCTGCGCGAGGGCGAGGATGAGCTGCTGTCGGACTGGAAGCTCAAATCGATCATCCGCAAGTATTCCGACCACATCTCGCTGCCTATTTTGATGCGCAAGGAAGAGTGGGACGAAGAGAAAAAGGAGCGCGTGCTGCGCGACGAGTTCGAGACAGTCAACCAGGCCAGCGCACTGTGGGCCCGCAACAAGTCCGACATCACAGCCGAGCAATACGAAGAATTCTACAAGCACGTGTCGCACGATTTCGGCGCGCCGCTGACCTATACGCATAACCGCGTCGAAGGCCGCAGCGAATACACGCAGCTGCTCTACATCCCGGCCAAGGCGCCGTTCGATCTGTGGGACCGCAACAAGCGCGGCGGCATCAAGCTCTATGTCAAGCGCGTCTTCATCATGGACGACGCCGAACAGTTGATGCCGACCTATCTGCGTTTCGTCAAGGGCGTCATCGATTCGAGCGACCTGCCTTTGAATGTCTCGCGTGAAATCCTGCAGGAATCGCGCGACGTCAAGGTGATCCGCGACGGCTCGACCAAGCGCGTGCTGTCGATGCTCGAAGAGCTGGCCAACGCCGACGAGCAAGAGAAGAAAGACAAATACGCCGCCTTCTGGAGCGAATTCGGCCAGGTGCTCAAGGAGGGCATAGGCGAAGACGCCGCCAACAAGGAGCGCATCGCCAAGCTGCTGCGCATGGCTTCGACGCATAACGAGGATGAGGCGCAAAATGTCTCGTTTGCCGATTATGTCGGCCGCATGAAGGAAGGCCAGGACAAGATTTACTACGTCACCGGCGAGAGCTACAAGGCGGCGCGCTTCAGCCCGCATCTTGAAGTGTTCCGCAAAAAAGGCGTCGAAGTGCTGGTGCTGACCGACCGTGTCGACGAGTGGATGCTGTCCTTCCTGCAGGATTTCGACGGCAAGGAACTGGTCTCTGTCGCCAAGGGCGGCCTCGACCTCGGCGCGCTCGAAGACGAAGCCGAAAAGAAAGCCCATGAAGAAACGGCCGGTGCTTACAAGGACCTCGTCGAACAGATGAAGACGACGCTGGCCGAGAAGGCAAAGGACGTGCGGGTGACGTTCCGCCTGACCGATTCGCCAGCCTGCCTGGTCGCCGATCAAAACGAATTGTCGGGCAATTTGCTGCGCATGCTGAAGGCGGCCGGCCAGGAAGCGCCCGATTCCAAGCCTATTCTCGAGATCAATCCCGAGCATCCGCTGGTCAAGCGCCTGAAAGCCGACGACGCCCATTTCGGCGACTGGGTCAACATCCTGTTCGATCAAGCCTTGCTGGCCGAAGGCGGCACCCTGAGCGACCCGGCGTCTTTCGTCAAGCGCATCAACGACATGCTGCTCGGCGCCTGAGCCGTTCCGGCTTCCCTCTTGGCCCCGTTCGCGGGGCTTTTTTTTATCTGATCGACAAGCGCTGCAGTACAATCGCAAGACCTTTATTTTTTGCGAAAGCGATGTCTCATGATCCGATTGCCTGTTTTGCTGCCTGTTTTGCTGCGTAATCTGCTGGCTGCGGCCGCGCTTGTTACAGCCGTTGCCGCCGGCGCTTCCGATACCGTGGTGGCGATCAAGGCCGGCAAGTTGATCGATGTCGAGGCCGCACGCGTGCTGAAAGACCAGGTCATCGTGGTCGATGGCGAGCGTATCGTCGGCCTGGGCGACGCTGCCTCGACCGCCATTCCGGCCGGCGCGCGCGTGATCGACCTCTCGGCCTCGACCGTGCTGCCGGGCCTGATCGATGCCCATACCCATTTGACCGCCAACCCGCATTTGCATGGCTACCTCGAACTGAGCAGTTCCGATATCCGTTCGGCGCTGTACGGCGTGCGCGCCGCGCGCGACACCCTCAATGCCGGCTTCACCACGGTGCGCAATGTCGGCGCCAGCGGTTTTGGCGACGTCGCGCTGCGCGACGCCATCAATGACGGCGATGTGGCCGGGCCGCGCATGCTGGTGGCAACCTATGCGCTGGGTATCAAGGGCGGCCATTGCGACAATAATTTGCTGGCGCCCGAATACAAGGATGTCGGCCTGGGCGTGGCCGATGGTCCGTGGGCCGCACGTGCCAAGGTGCGCGAGATGGTCAAATACGGCGCCGACCTGATCAAGATCTGCGCCACCGGCGGCGTGCTGTCGAAGGGCGACGAGGCCGGCGCCCAGCAGTATACGCTCGAGGAAATGCAGGCCATCGTGCAGGAAGCGCACAAACTCGGGCGCAAGGTCGCCGCCCACGCGCACGGCGCCAGCGGCATCAAGGATGCGATCCGCGCCGGGGTCGACTCGGTTGAACATGCGAGCCTGATTGATGCCGAAGGGATCCGCATGGCGCGCGAAAAAGGCACATTTTTAGTCATGGATATCTATAACGACGATTACATTCTCGGCGAAGGTGAAAAAGCCGGCTTTTTGCCGGAATCGCTGGCCAAGGAAAAGGCGCTTGGCCAGTTGCAGCGCGACAATTTCCGGCTGGCCCTCAAAGGCGGTGTGCGCATGGCGTTCGGCACCGATGCCGGCGTCTATCCGCATGGCGACAACGGTCGCCAGTTTTTCTATATGGTGAAATATGGCATGACGCCGATGCAGGCGATCCAGGCCGCGACGATTCATGGCGCTGAATTGCTTGGACGCAAGGATACGGTCGGCAGCCTCAAGATCGGCAAATATGCCGACATCATTGCCGTGAGCGGCGATGCCAGCGTCGATGTCACGCAGCTGGCGGCGGTCAAATTCGTCATGAAGGGCGGCCAGGTCATCAAAAACGCGGCCCAATAAATAGGCTTGGGGGCGATTGCGGCGCCCCGATCGGAGGCCGGCGAGGGCGGCGCCTTGTAAGCGAGTGTGAACCGCCTGTACAAGTGGCTTAAAAGTGGCTTAAATGAGATAGCGATGTTCGCCTGGCGGGCATCGCTATTTTTTTTGCCTGTTTTTCCTCGATGAGGGCCATCGGGCAGGGCGCGTCGCGTACGCCGGCTCCAGCGAGCGCCGCCCGAAACTATTTTCAAGGCGGCGAATTGGTAAAAATGTGATTTTAAATGGCGAAATTCATTATCAATCTATTATTTACTTGTGAATTCGGTAATTCTATTGTGGCGCCGTTGTTACATTTCGCCATACTTCCGGTAAAAAAATTTGAGAAATCCCCCAATAATTTAATTTTTTTATGGGTTTTTGCAGTGTTTTTGAAGCATTTTTTCTTGTCATCGAGTCATTAAAAATCTTTTTTCAATATTTTTTAAAAAAAGCCTAAAGTTTTCAAAAACGCTGCCGATACCTCACTTAAGGAAGACGGAAAAAATAATTAAAAATATTTTCTTCGAACCCTAAAGTTTTTCAAAACTGGGCCGTTAACAGAGTGAAGAATGCGAATTTCAGGTCTCGACTTTTTTAAAATCACTCCTCGTTTTTAAAAAAGTAGGCAAGAAAACCAGTGCAATGCTGGCAACAAAAAAATTGCTAAAAATCATTTCAATTCCGCCAGGAAATCTGGTGTCGAACTAATGCTACCCATCGTTTGTAAGACAAACGATGACAGGTGGCGCATGTCGCTTGCCGACATAAAATACAGTGTCTTCCCTATTTGCTAAAGCTGAGGTCACCTTCAGAATGTATCTCATCGGCAATGCGAACAGCATGTCGTGAGACCCAAAACGAGGAGATGAAGATGACTGCAAACGATATGATGGCCGAGATTCGTGATGCCAATTTGAGCTATTTGATGTTGGCACAACAAATGATTCGTTCGGATAAAGCCACAGCCATTTTCCGACTCGGTGTCAGTCAAGAAATTGCAGACCTGCTCGAAAACATGAGCAACTCCCAGATTTTGAAATTGGCCAGCGCCAATATGATGTTGGCCCGCTTCCGCTTCGATGATGGCGCCATTCTCGGAATGTTGACCCATAACAACAAAGACCGGGTCCTGGCGCAGTCGCATGCCGCCATCCTGATGGCTGGTCAGCCGATTGAAGACATTGCATAAAGAAATTGCATAAATACGCATTGTCTAAAAACAAACAATTGTATCGGTAACAGGGGAAGCGGAAATGGCAAAGAAAAGCGTGGTGACGGAAGCACAGGAAATCGGACTGGCAATTCAGTTGATTAATCTTGGTGCTCGGCTGCAATTGCTGGAATCGGAAACTTCGCTGTCGCGTGAACGATTGCTGAAGCTGTACAAGGAATTGAAGGGGGTTTCGCCGCCTAAAGGCATGTTGCCGTTTTCGATAGACTGGTTCATCACCTGGCAACCGAATATCCATTCCTCGATTTTCATCGGCATCCACAAATATCTGGTCGAGCACGCCGGTGTCTCGGGTATCGAGGCGATCATGAAGGCTTATCGCCTGTATCTGGAACAAGTGCCTTATACGGCAGGCGAAGAACCGGTCTTGTCGCTGACGCGCGCCTGGACGCTGGTGCGCTTTTTCAGCAGTAATATGCTGTCGACCGCCTGCTGCACCAAATGCTCGGGCAATTTCGTGGTCCACTGCTTCGACCTGAACGAAGACTATGTATGCGGCCTGTGCCATATGCCATCGCGCGCCGGCAAGACCAAAAAAGTCAAAGAAGCCCGCGCCGAAGCGGCATTATTGAGTGCTTGATGTTGCGCGCTTGATGCCGCTCTGTTTGCCGCACTTCCATGCTTAAGACGCCGGCCGTCCACGCGCTGGCGATCCAGATTTTTTGCGCCATTATATTGCTGCTGCTGGGCAGCATCATGGCCTCCACTCCCTATCCGCTGCAATTTACCTATCTGACGCTGGCCCTGAGCCAGGGCTTGCTCGCCGGCCTGATCTCGCGCTGGCGCCGGCTCGCCTGGTGGTGGATCGTCATGCAATTCCTGTTTCCGGTGGCGCTGCTGGCGACGCTGGGCCTGCACTTGCCGCCGGCCTTGTTTTTAGGCGTTTTCCTCTTTCTCTTATTGTTGTACTGGACGACATTTCGTACGCAAGTGCCATTTTATCCATCCGGTCCGGCCGTCTGGGAGGCGGTGGCGGCCTTGTTGCCGGCGTCGCCAGCGATTCGCGTCATCGATATCGGTAGCGGACTCGGCGGCCTGGTCCTTGATTTGAGCCGGCGCCGCCCGGAAAGCGTGATCGAGGGGATCGAATCGGCGCCGATGCCCTGGATGATTAGCCGGGTCCAGGCCTTGCTGGGCCGCAGCCGTGCGCAATTTTTGTTGGGCAATTACGAAAAACTCGATTTCTCCGAGTACGATGTTGTTTTTTGTTACCTGTCGCCGGCGGCGATGGATGCCTTGTGGCGCAAGGCAAAGGCGGAAATGCGTCCCGGCAGTTTACTTATCAGTTTTGAATTTTCCATCCCATCTCAGCAATCTTCCTTGTCCATTCCCATAGGTAACGCAGGTAAAAATCTTTACTGCTGGTATTTTTAATTTGCCACACCTTTATTTACTTGCTCCTATCGCTTACTCAAGCTATTGTGTTTCCTGACGTTATTTGTCTAGCTTTAACAAAAATTTTTAACCTATTCGCTGGAATTTGTTGCAAAATGTAATTAGTCGCGAATTTACCAAATTCAACAGATATTGTTTAAAATTGTAAATAGCGGTATTACTTTATATGGGAGTACGTACTCTTGTTAGTCATTCTTGGATATATAGTCGTCTGTGCGTCGGTGTTTGGTGGCTTCGCCCTTGCGGGTGGGCATCTGGCCGCGCTGATGCAACCTCTGGAGTTGTTGATGATCGGTGGCGCCGCGGTCGGCGCGCTCATCGTCGGCAATACCGGGAAAACTCTCAAGGCCACCCTGAAGGCCTTGCCGACCCTGTTGAAAGGCTCGAAATACACGCGCGACCTGTATATGGAGTTGATGTCGCTGCTGTTCGAAATTCTGAGCAAGGTCCGCAAGGAAGGCTTGATGTCGATCGAAGGCGACATCGATGCGCCGGAAGCCAGCCCCTTATTCAGTAAGTATCCGGACGTGCTGTCGGATCACCATGTGATCGAATTTCTGACCGACTATTTGCGGCTGATGGTGTCCGGGAATATGGATGCGTTCCAGATCGAAAATTTGATGGATAATGAACTCGAAACCCATCACCATGAAGGCGCGGTGCCGGCCCATGTGCTGGCCAAGCTCGGCGATGCCATGCCGGCCCTCGGTATTGTCGCTTGCGTGATGGGGGTGGTGCACACGATGGAATCGGTCGGCATGCCGCCGTCCGAGCTCGGCCTGCTGATTGCGCACGCGCTGGTAGGTACCTTTTTGGGTATTTTACTGTCCTACGGTTTTGTTGGTCCGCTGGCAACACTGCTCGAGCAAAAACTCGATGAATCGTCGAAGATGTTCCAATGCGTGAAGGTAACCTTGCTGGCCAGCCTGAACGGCTATGCGCCGGCGCTGGCCGTCGAATTTGGCCGCAAAGTCCTGTTCTCGACCGAGCGTCCGACATTCTCTGAACTCGAAGACCACATCAAGAAATCGAAGAGCAAGTAAGTATAAATAAGCACAAATAAGAGCAAATAAGAGTGGATGGAAGCAAGCGGGCGCATGGCGGCGCAATTGTGAACAGTGTGCGCTGCGTGCTATGATTCAATGTTGCAAAAAAGAAATTTAAACGGCATTTCAACGAAGCCTCAACAGCTTCAACGAAACTTCAACGCACTAAGCGAGATTAAGCGAGATTAAGCGAGACAAGCATGGCCGAAGAAGGTCTACGACCGATCATAGTAAAACGGATCAAGAAGAGCGGCGGCGGTCACCATGGCGGCGCCTGGAAGATTGCGTACGCCGACCTTGTGACGGCGATGATGGCGTTCTTTCTGTTGATGTGGCTGCTGGGTTCGACCAGCAAGGGCGATTTGAACGGGATCGCCGAGTTCTTTCAACAGCCTTTAAAGCTGAGCATGATCGGGGGCCCCGGCAGTGGCAGCAGTTCCAGCATCTTGCAAGGCGGTGGACAGGATTTGACGAAAAAGGCCGGCGAAGTCAGAAAAGGGAACGATGAGCCGCAAAAGAAAAGCTATGATCTGAAGGCGGCCCGCGCCGAGCTGGAAAAGATTGAGGCGCAGCATTTGCAAGCGTTGAAGTCGCGTATTGAAGCGGCCATCGAATCGAATCCTTCCCTGAAGGCGTTCAAAAAGCAGCTTTTGCTCGACATTACCAGCGAGGGTTTGCGGATTCAGATTGTCGACGACAAGAACCGGCCGATGTTCGCGCTGGCCAAGGCCGAACTGCAACCGTACACGCGCGATATTTTGCGTGAAATCGGCGTGGTCTTGAACGACGTGCCCAATCGCATCGGCCTGTCTGGTCATACCGATTCAAGCCCGTATATGAACGGTGACCGCGGCTACAGCAACTGGGAATTGTCGGCCGACCGCGCCAATGCTTCACGGCGCGAATTGATTGCCGGCGGCATGCAGGAAAATAAAGTATTGCGGGTGGTGGGGCTGGCCGGCGCGGCCAATCTCGACAAGGCCGATCCGTTCAATCCGATCAATCGCCGCATCAGCATTTTGGTGATGAACAAGCGCACCGAAGATATCGTGCTGCGCGACGGCGCCACACTCGATTTTGAAAACGCCGCGCCTGGCGCATCCGGGCCAGCGGCGGGCGCCAAATAGGGCGGCGGCAGCGGCGGTATTTTGTACGAATACGCTTGACTTGAGGGATAGTGTAATGGTTCGTAAGATAATGTTGAGTTCCCATGTGAAGCGCCTGTTGTCAGGCGTGTCGGATCATGGCATTCGGCATCTGACTGAAGTGGAAACGGACCTGGTGCAGACGGCCCTGTTGCTGACGGAGGCGATCGAAAAACTCGGCGCCAGTTTTCTGGAAATTCATGCGCTGGCTTCGGCGCAACAGGAAACGATGAATCTGTTGTTGGCTGGCGGTACGCCTAGCGAAGAGCAAATCGCCGGCATCAAGTCGATGCAGGTCGAAATGGACAGGCAAATCAGTACTGTGATCACGAGCTTGCAGTTTCAAGACATGACCAGTCAGTTGCTTGATCGTAGTCAAAAACGCGTGACGGGATTGCGCGAATTTCTGGCCACTCTGGGAACGCATGGTGCCGGTCTGCATATGGGCTCGGACAACGATGAGATGGTCGAATTATTGAAACGAATTAGTGTTGCATTAGCAATTCAAAGCATGGAATTAAAAAGCGTATTGCGCAAGGCTGTCCATCAGCAACATCTGGAAGCCGGCGACGTCGATTTGTTTTAAAAATAAACACGGGCATCTTGCCCGCAATTACAGACAGCGAGAGTGGAAATGGCTAAGACGATACTTGCAGTGGACGATTCGAGTTCCTTGCGCCAGATGGTGGCTTTCAGCTTGAAGGCGGCCGGCTATCTGGTGATTGAAGCTGTCGACGGGCAAGATGGCCTGGAGAAAGCCAAGCAGCAGACGGTCGATCTGGTGTTGACCGACCAAAACATGCCACGCATGGATGGCTTGTCGCTGATTAAATTATTGCGCGGCATTTCCAGCTATCAAAAAGTGCCAATTCTGATGCTGACCACCGAATCGAGCGATGAAATGAAAGCCAAGGGGCGCGCTGCCGGCGCCAATGGCTGGCTGGTCAAGCCCTTCGATCCGCAACGCCTGATCGAAGTGGTCAAAAAAGTGATCGGTTGATGTGCGGCCTGTCGACGTTGGCGCACGATGAAATAAATGAGGTGTATTGATGACGATTGATATTAGCCAGTTTTTCCAGGTATTTTTTGACGAGGCCGAAGAATTGCTGGCCGAGAAAGAGCGCCTGTTATTGGCCGTCGATGTCGCCGCTCCCGACCCGGAATGTCTGGATGCCATTTTTCGTACGGCGCATTCGCTCAAGGGCGGTGCATCGACTTTTGGTCTGACCGACATGACCGATGTCACCCACATTCTCGAATCCTTGCTCGACAAGATACGCACGCGCGAAATGGCCCTGACTTCGGAGCATGTCGACGCCTTTTTGCATGCCAAGGATATTCTTAAAATGATGCTGGACGGCCACCGGATCGGTACGCCGGTCGACCAGGATGCGGTTGCCAATGTGCGCATGGTCTTGCAGTCGCTGTCGCAGGAATCGCCGGCTGGCGGCGCGGCGCCGGCGCCGGCGCCGCCTGCGCCGCCGGCTCCGGCCCCGCTCAAGGCCGGCGCCGCCGCCGGCAAGCATCGTTTTCGCGTCGAACTGCCTGAAATTGCGCAGCGCGATGTCGATGCGATTGGCGCCGAACTTGGTCTGCTCGGCTCGATCGTCATCGCGCCGCTCGACGACAAGCGCTTTGTGATGACGCTGTCGACCGACGAAACGGCCGAAGAC